>NZ_JBVHPY010000018.1:0-216538 GCF_055567695.1 Streptomyces sp. NPDC026417 | reverse complement strand
GGGTCGGGGCCGTGCCGGTACATCCGCCCGTCGCTGGTCGGGCACCTCCGTCCGTCACCAGCGTTCCTCGGTGGGGTGTGGCCCCGTCTCGACGGGCATCTGATGTACCGGCACGGCCCCTTCCGCCGGAGGGCGGCTGCGGGCTCGTACGGATTGCGCTGCGTGCATACCAGCTGGGGGCAGGCGGGTGGGCGGTGGGGTGTGCCGGGTCGGTCTTGGTTTCGGGCAGGCGGGTGAGGGGTGGGGCGTGCCGGGTCGGTCTTGGCTGCGGGCAGGCGGCGCGGGGTGGGTCCCCGATCGGCCGCCCCGGTTGCGGGCAGGCGGGTGAGGGGTGGGGCGTGGCCGGTCGGTCTTGGCTGCGGGCAGGCGTGCCGCAAGGGGCGGCACGGGTGGGCGCAGGCGGCACCCCGTCGGCGCCGGGCTCGCCGTCCCACCCCGGCGCCGGCCGGGACCAGGGGTGCTGATGAGCGTGGGGGAGTTGGCCCACCCCTGCGCCGGCCGCAACACCGGGTGCCGCTCTGCACGGGGGACCGAACCCACCCCCGGCGCCGGCCGGAACGCCGGGGCAGGCCGACCCCGGGGACCGAGCCCCCGGGTGGGCCGGGCGCGCAAGCCCTACGCTCCGAGCAGGCTCTGCCCGCACACCCGCAGCACCTGCCCGTTCACGGTCCCGGACGCCGGATGGGCGAAGTAGGCGATGGTTTCGGCGACATCGACCGGCAGGCCCCCCTGCCCGAGGGAGTTCATCCGCCGCCCCGCCTCCCGGATCAGCAGCGGCACCGCGGCCGTCATCCGGGTCTCGATGAACCCGGGGGCGACCGCGTTGACCGTGACCCCGTGCTCGGCCAGCGCCCTCGGCGCCAGCGACCGGACCAGCCCCACCACGCCCGCCTTGCTCGCGGCGTAGTTGGTCTGCCCCGCGTTCCCGGCGATCCCCGCGATGGACGCGGTCGCCACGATCCGCCCGCCGCGGCGCAGCGTCCCCGCCTCCAGCAGGGCATCCGTCGTGCGGAGCACACTCGCGAGGTTCACCTCCAGCACCGAACTCCACCGCTCCGCGGGCATGTTGGCGAGTCGCCGGTCCCGGGTGATCCCCGCGTTGTGGACGAGGACGTCCAGACCGTCCGGCAGCGCCCGGGCGATCCGGGCGCCCGCGTCCCCCGCGGTGATGTCGAGGGCGAGCGCGCTCCCGCCGAGCCGCTCGGCGACCCGCGTCAGATCCGCCTCCGCCGAGGGCACGTCCAGACACACCACCCGGGCCCCGTCGCGGGCCAGCGTCCCGGCGACCGCCTCGCCGATACCGCGCGCGGCCCCCGTGACGAGCGCGGTCCGTCCCGCGAGCGGCCTCGCCCAGTCCTCGGGCCCCGTCACCTCACCGGCACCGACCTCGATCACCTGCCCGCTCACATAGGCGGAACGGGGGGAGAGGAGGAAGCGCAGCGTCGATTCCAGGGCGCCGGCCGTGCCCGCCCCGGTGCCGGCGACCCGTACCAGCGTGACCGTCCGGCCCCGTCCGATCTCCTTGCCCAGCGAGCGCACGAACCCCTCCAACGCCTGCTGGACGGCCGCCTGGTGGTGATCGGCGGCGTCCGGCTGCGCACCGAGCACGACCACCCGCCCGCTGCCGGCGACCGACCGGACCACGGGGTGCAGAGCCGCGTGCACCTCGGCGAGCGCGTCGACGTCGGCGACGCCGGTGGCGTCGAGGAGGAGGGCCGCGGGCCGGTCGGCCTCCGTGCGTACCCGCAGGCCGGTGCGTTCCGGCAGCCCGCCCAGGTCGAGCCCCGGTTTCCCCGCCGTGAGGTGCAGCAACGGGCCGTCCAGCACGGGCCGTTCGGCGGACCAGCGGTGCAGTGCGGCGGGCTGCGGCAGCCCGAGCCTGCGGGTCAGGAAGCGGCCCGGCGCGGTACCGGCGAAGCCCAGATAGCGGTCGGCCATTGTCCAACTCCCGGGGGGACGTTACTTTACTCCAGAGTAAGGTTACCGGTGGTAAGGCTACGTCAGGGTCAGGAGAAGGTCGAGATGAGTCCCACGGTGGCGCGGCCCGTCGCGGTCGTCGGCGGTACCCGTATCCCCTTCGCCCGCTCCGACGGCCCGTACGCGACGGCCTCCAACCAGGAGATGCTGACCGCGGCCGTCGACGGGCTGGCGGAGCGCCACGGGCTCCAGGAGCCGGGCGCGGTCGGCGAGTTGGTCGCCGGAGCCGTCCTCAAGCACAGCCGCGACTTCAACCTCGCCCGCGAGACCGTGCTCGGCTCGCGGCTGGACGCGCGCACGCCCGCGTACGACATCCAGCAGGCCTGCGGCACCGGTCTCCAGGCGGTGATCGCCGCCGCCAACAAGATCGCCCTCGGTCAGACCGAGTCGGCCGTCGCGGGCGGCGCCGACACCGCGAGCGACGCGCCCCTCGGCGTGAACGACCGGCTGCGCCGCATCCTGCTGGAGGCGCGCCGCGCGAAGACCGCGGGTGCGCGGCTCAGGGCGCTGGCCCGGGTCCGGCCCACCCATCTCGTCCCCGACATCCCCCGCAACGCCGAGCCGCGCACCGGCCTGTCGATGGGGGAGCACGCCGCCGTCACCGCCCGCGCCTGGGGCATCTCGCGTGCGGCGCAGGACGAACTCGCCGCCACCAGCCACCAGCGGCTCGCCGCGGCGTACGAACGCGGCTTCCTCCAGGACCTGGTGGTGCCCTACCGCGGCCTCGACCGGGACCAGAACCTGCGGCCCGGCTCGACGGCCGGGAAACTCGCGGCGCTCAAGCCGGTGTTCGGCACCGACGCCCCCGAACCGACCATGACGGCGGGCAACTCGACGCCGCTCACGGACGGCGCGGCGGTCGTGCTGCTGGCGAGCGACGCGTGGGCCGCGGAGCGCGGGCTGGAGCCGCTCGCCCACCTGACGGCGTACGAGACGGCTGCCGTCGACTTCGTCGGGGGTGATGTCGCGGGCGGCGAGGACGGGCTGCTGATGGCCCCCGCGTACGCGGTCCCGCGCATGCTTGAGCGCGCCGGGCTCGGCATCGAGGACTTCGACTTCGTCGAGATCCACGAGGCGTTCGCCTCCCAGGTCCTCGCCACGCTGGCCGCCTGGGAGAAGCGCGGGCTGGCCCCCGTGGACCGCGCCCGGCTCAACGTCGCCGGCTCCTCGCTCGCCACCGGTCATCCCTTCGCCGCGACCGGCGCCCGCATCGTCGCGACCCTGGCCGCGCTCCTCGCCGAGCGGGGCGGGTCGGGCCGCGGCCTCATCTCCGTCTGCGCGGCCGGCGGGCAGGGGGTGACGGCGATCCTGGAGCGCCGCTGACCGCCGCGGCCGGAGATCCTTCCGCCCCCGCCGGCAGCCCACACCTACCGGCGGTAACTCGCACCTCGCCCGCCCCAAAGGCCCACAAACCCCACACGCGAGCCCCGTACGATCCCCGTCTCACCCCGGAAGCCGTCGCCGCCCCCGCATGAACTCCCCGCCCCCCAACGCCGTATGAGGATGCGCGACCTCGCCAGGCCGGGGTCCCCGCAGTCAAGGAGCCGCCCCGTGTCCAGCCTGTACGCGTCCCGCCCGCCGTTGCCGGAACCGGAGATCAAGCGGCTGGACGGCGTCGTGCGCGAGGCCTCCATGCCGCCGCTCGTCGCCCCGGTCACCCACGGTTCGCTCGCGGACATCCCGTTCGACAACGCGGGCGCTGCCCCCGGTGACGCGGTCCTCAGCCGCAAGAACCCGGACGGCGGCTGGAGCGACGTGAGCGCGGCCGAGTTCGCCGCCCAGGTGCTCGCGGTCGCCAAGGGGCTGATAGCCGAGGGCCTGGTACCGGGCGACCGCCTGGCCATCATGGCCCGGACGACGTACGAATGGACGCTCCTCGACTTCGCCGCCTGGGCGGCCGGTCTGGTCACCGTCCCGGTCTACCCGACCTCCTCCGTCTTCCAGACCCGCTGGATCCTCCAGGACTCGGGTGCCGTGGCCCTCGCCGCCGAGACCGTCGGCCAGGCCGCCGCACTCGGCCCCGAACTGGACCGGATCCCCGACCTGCGGCACATGTGGGTCTTCGAGAAGGGGCATCTGGAGCGGCTGGCCGAGCTGGGCCGGGACATTCCGGACCAGGAGGTCGCCGTCCGCCGGGGCGTGCTCGGCCCGGACACCCTCGCCACCCTGATCTACACCTCGGGCACCACCGGCCGGCCCAAGGGCTGCGCCCTCACCCACGGCAACTTCTTCGCCGAGATCGACAACGCGATCGAGCTGCTCTACCCCGTCTTCAAGGCCAAGACCTCGGACGCCGCCTCGACCCTGCTCTTCCTGCCCCTCTCGCACGTCTTCGGCAGGATGGTCGCGATCGCCTGCCTGCGGGCGAGGGTGAAGCTGGGGCACGCCCCGAGCCTGAGCACCGAGGATCTGCTCGCGGACCTGGCGAGCTTCCGGCCCACGTTCCTGCTGGCCATCCCCTACGTCCTGGAGAAGGTCTTCAACACCGGCCGGGCGACCGCCGAGAAGCTCGGCCGCGGTGCCTCCTTCGACCGCGCGGCGGGCATCGCGCGCCGCTACGGCGAGGCCCTGGAGGCCCGGCAGCACGGGACGGGCCCCGGCCCGGGCCCGGGCCTGCGGGCGGCCCGGGCCCTGTACGACCCGCTCGTCTACCGCCGCATCCGCAACGCCCTCGGCGGCCGGGTCCGGCACGCGATCTGCGGCGGCTCCCCGCTCGGCCGCCGGCTGGCCGCGTTCTACGCGGGGGCGGGCATCGAGATCTACGAGGGCTACGGCCTGACGGAGACCACCGCGGCCGCCACCGTCACCCCGCCGGACAAGCCCCGGCTGGGCACCGTCGGCCGGCCCATGCCCGGCACCCGGGTGCGCATCGCGGGCGACGGCGAAGTGCTCCTGAACGGCGGGCAGCTGTTCCGCGGCTACTGGGACCCGCACGCGGGAGGCGTCGTCCCGGCCGCCCCCGACGGCTGGTTCGCCACCGGCGACATCGGCGAACTCGACGACGACGGCTATCTGACGATCACCGGCCGCAAGAAGGAGATCCTGATCACCGCCGGCGGCAAGAACGTGGCCCCGGCGCCGCTCCAGGACTGGCTCCGCGCCCATCCCCTGATCGCGCAGTGCCTGGTCCTCGGCGACCGCCGCCCCTACGTCACCGCCCTTGTCACCCTGGACCCCGAGGGCATCACCCACTGGCGCCAGATGAACGGCAAGCACGGCGTCCCGCCGGAACTCCTGCTCGACGACCCGGACCTGCACGCCGTCCTGCAGCGCGCGGTCGACGAGGCCAACAAGCTCGTCTCCCGCCCGGAGTCCATCCGCCGCTACGCCATCCTGCCGGGCGCCTTCACGGAGGAGTCGGGACATCTGACGCCGTCGATGAAACTGCGCCGCGAGGCGATCCTGCGGGACTTCTCCCGTCATGTGGAGGCGATGTACGAGCGGTGACCGGCGGGCGCCGGACAGAGGCAGGAGCCCCGCACCAGGCTGGTGCGGGGCTCCTTGGGTACTGCTCTTCAGTTCCGGATCAAAGCATTGGGCTCATGGAGCCGAAGGCTTAGAGCGGGGTGACGTTCTCCGCCTGCGGACCCTTCGGGCCCTGGGTGACGTCGAAGGAAACCGACTGGTTCTCTTCGAGAGAGCGGAAACCGCTCGCGTTGATGGCGGAGTAGTGGACGAAGACGTCCGGGCCGCCGCCTTCCTGGGCAATGAAGCCAAAGCCCTTTTCGGCGTTGAACCACTTCACGGTTCCGGTAGCCATAAGCCCTCCTTGGGCCCAAAGGGTTGCCCTGCTCCAGAACCTGCAAGGTGTAAACAACTGCGTGTTAACAACTGCATTCGTCTGAAAACGACGAGAGCCCGCGGTCACATGCTCCGCAGGCTCTGTACTGCAAGGGAAACCAAACTGCAACTTGCGGCGAGCCTAGCATGCGGGCAGCCGAAAGCAATAGAGGCATAGATCACGTCACCCGGATGTTTGACCGCTCTCCGGTCGGGGTTGACGTC
The DNA here is from genome assembly GCF_055567695.1 of Streptomyces sp. NPDC026417. NCBI lineage: Bacteria > Bacillati > Actinomycetota > Actinomycetes > Kitasatosporales > Streptomycetaceae > Streptomyces > Streptomyces sp. NPDC026417. The sequence goes on along the minus strand of NZ_JBVHPY010000018.1, from coordinate 210,556 downwards.
ACGGTGTCCGACTCGCTGTCGCGAGGGTTGACACAAGGGGTCCGGAGGGTTTCTGGAACCACTCGGGGACCCGGAGCCTGCACCGTACCGCATGGGGGCTAGCCTCGCGATGTGGACAATTCTCGCACCCGGCCGCGCGTCGGCCACATCCAGTTCCTGAACTGCCTGCCCCTGTACTGGGGGCTCGCGAGAACGGGCACGCTCCTCGACTTCGAGCTCACGAAGGACACCCCGGAGAAGCTCAGCGAGAAGCTGGTGCAGGGCGATCTCGACATCGGGCCCATCACGCTCGTCGAGTTCCTCAAGCACGCCGACGACCTGGTCGCCTTCCCCGACATCGCCGTCGGCTGCGACGGACCGGTGATGTCGTGCGTGATCGTCTCGCAGGTCCCGCTGGACCGACTGGACGGTGCCCGGGTCGCCCTCGGCTCGACCTCGCGCACGTCCGTGCGCCTGGCCCAGCTGCTGCTGGCCGAGAAGGTCGGCGTCCGGCCGTCCTACTACACGTGCCCGCCGGACCTCAGCCTCATGATGCAGGAGGCCGACGCCGCCGTCCTCATCGGCGACGCGGCGCTGCGCGCCAACCTCCTCGACGGCCCGAAGTTCGGACTGGAGGTGCACGACCTCGGCGCCCTGTGGAAGGAGTGGACGGGCCTGCCGTTCGTCTTCGCCGTGTGGGCGGCCCGGCGCGACTACCTGGAGCGCGAGCCCGTCGTCACCCGCAAGGTGCACGAGGCCTTCCTCGCCTCCCGCGACCTCTCCCTGGACGAGGTCGGCAAGGTCGCCGAGCAGGCGGCCCGCTGGGAGGCCTTCGACGAGCAGGTCCTGGAGCAGTACTTCACGACGCTGGACTTCCGCTTCGGCGGGCCCCAGCTGGAGGCCGTCACGGAGTTCGCCCGGCGGGTCGGACCCACGACCGGATTCCCGGCCGACGTGACCGTGGAGCTGCTGAGGCCCTGAGGCCGCGGGGCCCGGCGGCACTACCCTGCTGGGGAACGCACTGCGTACGGGGGAGGGGTGGGCGCCATGCAGCCGCTGGAAGCGGGTGAGCCCACCGTCGTGGGTCCCTACCGGCTGCTCGGCCGGCTCGGCTCCGGCGGTATGGGACGGGTGTATCTGGGCCGCAGCGCGGGCGGCCGGACGGTCGCCGTCAAGATGGTGCACCCGCACTTCGCGCTCGACGAGGAGTTCCGGGCCCGCTTCCGGCGCGAGGTCGACGCCGCGCGCCGCGTCGGCGGCGCCTGGACGGCCCCCGTGCTGGACGCCGACCCGGAGGCACCGGTGCCCTGGGTCGCGACCGGGTACGCGGCAGGGCCCTCGCTCGCGGGCGCCGTCGCGGACGGCGGCGCGCTGCCCGAGCACTCCGTGCGCGTCCTCGGCGCGGGCCTGGCCGAGGCGCTGGCGGCAGTGCACGCGCTGGGACTGGTCCACCGCGACGTCAAACCGTCCAACGTCCTGCTCACCCTGGACGGTCCGCTGCTGATCGACTTCGGCATCGCCCGGGCCACGGACGGCACGGCCTCCCTGACCTCTACGGGTGTGTCGATCGGCTCGCCCGGCTACATGTCGCCGGAACAGATCCTCGGCAGGGGCGTCGCCTCCGCCGCGGACGTCTTCTCCCTGGGCGCGGTGCTCGCGTACGCGGCCACGGGGACGTCGCCCTTCCCCGGCGACTCGTCCGCCTCCCTCCTCTACAAGGTGGTGCACGAGGAGCCCGTGCTCGGCGAACTGGCGGGCGAGCTGAGGGAGCTGGTGTCCCGCTGCCTGGCGAAGGACCCCGGCGCCCGCCCGGCCCCGGAGGAGGTCGCCCGGCAGCTGGCCCCGCAGGGCGCGGCCCGGCTGGTGGCTGCGGGCTGGCTGCCGGGACCGCTCGTGGAGCAGGTCAGCCGCAGCGCCGTGCAGCTGCTGAATCTGGAGGCCGCCGGGGACGCCCCCTCGGGACTCGTCGGCTTCACCAGCCCGTCGGTGGCCGGGACGTCGGGTGCCGTGCCGGGCGCGGGTGTCCACCCGGCCGCGCAGCCGGGCGCCGCCCGGGAGACCGGGGCGGCCGCGGGCGTCACATCCTCCTCGGCCGGCGGGCAGTTCGGGCCGCCGCCTTCCGGGGTGTTCGGGCCGGCGCCCGCCATGCCGGGGTCCGCACATCTGCCGGCTCCGCGCCCTCCGCGGCCACCGAGCCCCCCGGGAGCACGGGACTCCGCGACGCCCCAGGACGCCGTACGGCCCCCGCAGGACGCGCACCCGGGCAAGCTCTCGGTGAGCGTGGCCGCGACCTCCGCGCCCGGGGCGAACGGGCGTGGCAGGAGGCTGAGTTGCACGGTCGCGCTGGCGGTCGCCGGAGCGCTGGCCGCGGTCACGGTGGGATCGGCGTTCCTGTTCCCGCTGATCAAGGGCGAGGGCTCGGGCCGCGACGACACGGCGGACGGCGGCAGTCCCTCGGCGACGGCGAGCGAACCCGACGCCGGGGGCAAGGCGCCCGTCATCCCCTCCTCTTACCTGGGCACGTGGGAGGGGGACGCCCTCGCGCTCGACGGCGCCCTCGCCGCGGGCACGATCCGCGTCACCGTGCGCCAGGCGGAGGTCGGCGAGAAGTTCGGCACGTTCCGCCAGACCGACCAGCTCGGCGGGGTCTGCGACGACGTCCTCGTCCTGGAGAAGGTCACGGCCAAGCGGCTCGTCGCCACCAGCGTGGCCGAGAAGTCCAACGGTTCGCAGTGCACCACGGGCAGGCACGAGGTGCGGCTGACGCCGACCGGGGACGACCTCGCCTACGAGACGGACAACCAGGCGGCGGGCAACCCCACCGCGCGGATGTCCAAGGTCAAATAACGGACGCCGGCAGGGCCGTCGGGGTGCTTGCGCCGGCTGGTCCCGGGCGAGCGGCGCCGTCCCGGCGAGCGTCGCGGCCGGGCCCGCGGCCCGGACGAACGGGTACGGCTCCCGGGCCCGGCGTGGCCGTCCCCGATGCCTCAACTGCCCCGGAGATGAGGCCGCTTGGGCCGGGTGCGGTCCGAACTCCCGCTCACTGCCGCCGTGCCGCCCGGCTGCGTAGGGTGTGCGGGTGGATCTCGACGCGGGTCTGACCGCCATCGCCGCCGGGTGGGGCGCGGCCGCCGGGCTGCTGGTGCCGCGGGCCGCGTACCGCTTCGCCGTCGCACCGGACGAGCCCTGGCGCGACCGCTGCCCCGACGGACACCCGATCACCGGTGTCGCCGGCGGCTGGCTCGGCCGGGCGCGCTGCACGGGCGGCGACCGCTACGGGCCCGGCACCGCCGCCGTGTGCCTCGCGACCGCCCTGGTGTGCGCCGCGCTCGCGCTCGCCACCGGGACCCGCCCCGAGCTCGCCGCCTGGCTGCTCCTCGCCCCGCCCGCCGTGCTGCTCGCCGTCGTGGACTTCCGGGTGCAGCGGCTGCCCGACGTCCTCACGCTGCCGCTCGCGGGGGCCGCGCTCGCCCTGCTCGGCGCGGCCGCGCTGGCCCCCGAACACGCGGGCCACTGGCGGACGGCGCTGCTCGGTTCGCTCGCGCTCGGCGGCGCGTACTTCGTGCTCTTCCTCGTCAGCCCGCAAGGGATGGGGTTCGGGGACGTGAAGCTCGCGCTCGGGCTCGGGGCCGTGCTCGGCTGGTACGGGTGGAGCGTGGTGTTCCTCGGGACCTTCGCCGGGTTCCTGTTCGGCGGGCTGTACGGGCTGGCGCTGGTCGTCGTGCGGCGCGCCGGGCGCAGGACGTCGATGCCCTTCGGCCCGTTCCTCGTCGCGGGCGCCTTCGTGGGCCTGCTGATCGGAGCCTACGCGGCCTGACGTCGGGTCCCCGGCAGGGCTGGCGTAGGCTGGTTCGGTCCGTCCACACCCTTACGAAAGGGACACACCCGGTGACCGAGAAGGCCGACCTTCAGTCCGTCCTCGACCGTGCCGCCGAGGGTGGGCGGATCACCCCCGAAGAGGCGCTCGACCTCTACCGCGACGCGCCGCTGCACGCACTGGGCGCCGCCGCCGACGCCGTACGCCGCCGCCGGTACGCCGGCACGGAGCACATCGCGACGTACATCATCGAGCGCAACATCAACTACACGAACGTGTGCGTCACGGCGTGCAAGTTCTGCGCCTTCTACGCGGCCCCCAAGGACACCGCCAAGGGCTGGACGCGCGACCTCGACGACATCCTGCGCCGCTGCGCGGAGACGGTCGAACTCGGCGGCACGCAGATCATGTTCCAGGGCGGGCACCACCCCGACTACGGCGTCGAGTACTACGAGCACCACTTCTCCGCCATCAAGCAGGCCTACCCGCAGCTGGTCATCCACTCCCTCGGCGCCTCCGAGGTCGAGCACATGGCCCGTATCTCCAAGGTGAGCGTGGAGGAGGCGATCCGGCGGATCCACGCGGCGGGTCTGGACTCCTTCGCCGGCGCCGGTGCCGAGCTGCTCCCCGAGCGGCCGCGCAAGGCGATCGCCCCGCTCAAGGAGAGCGGCGAGCGCTGGCTGGAGATCATGGAGATCGCGCACGGGATGGGCGTCGAGTCGACGTCCACCATGCTGATGGGCACCGGCGAGACGAACGCCGAGCGCATCGAGCACCTGCGCATGATCCGTGACGTGCAGGACAGGACCGGCGGCTTCCGGGCCTTCATCCCGTACACCTACCAGCCCGAGAACAACCACCTCAAGGGCCGCACGCAGGCCACGCTCTTCGAGTACCTGCGCATGATCGCCATCGCCCGGCTGTTCCTCGACAACGTCGCCCACATCCAGGGCTCCTGGCTCACCACCGGCAAGGAGGTCGGCCAGCTGTCGCTGCACTACGGCGCGGACGACCTCGGCTCGATCATGCTGGAGGAGAACGTGGTCTCCTCGGCCGGTGCCAAGCACCGCTCGAACCGCATGGAGATCATCGACCTGATCCGCAAGTCGGGCCGCGTGCCGGCGCAGCGGACCACGACGTACGAGCACATCGTGGTGCACGACGACCCCGCGGACGACCCGGTCGACGAGCGCGTCGTCTCGCACATCTCGTCCACCGCGATCGAGGGCGGTACCGCGCACCCCGAGCTGAAGCTGCTGGCCTCCAACTGATCGCGCCGTGCTGACGATCCACGCCGCGGACGAGCTGCGGGCCGGCCCGGACGCGGATGCGGTGAAGGAAGGCGCGGTCGCCGTCGAGGGCGACCGCGTCGTCGGGACCGGTCCGCTCGGGGAGCTGCTTCAGCGGTTCCCGGGAGCGCGGGTCCGGCGGTGGCCCGGGGTCCTCGGGCCCGCCCTCGTCCACGAGGGGCCGCTGCCCGAGGCGCCGTCGCCCCGGGAACGCGTCCACGCGGTGCTGAAGTCGGGTGCCACCGCCGTCCTCGCGGAGCACGCCGACTCGGCGGACCTCCGCGCCGCGGCCTCCCGCAACGACGTGGCCGTCCTCGCGCACGTCCGGCCCGTCGCCGTCCGGGAGTCCGGGCGGGCCGACCTGGCCGTGTTCGCGCCGGACGGCACCTGCCTCGCCACGGTCTGCGCGGGCCGTCTGGTCCACCGCCGCCGCTGAGCGCGCCCCCGGCCGGGAAGACGGCCGCCGGGCGGGCGGGCGCCGCTCAGCCGGAGAAGGCCTCGGCGAACGCCCCCGAACTCTGCCGCACACCACTGCAGTCGGTCGCCGCGTCGGCGGTCGCTGACCCGTCCGCGCAGCTCCGGTCGCGGAACGTGGACCACATGGACACCCACGCGATGTCCTTCTCCTCGGCGAACGTGCGGACCTGGGCCGCGTCGGCGAGGGTGAACGTCTCGCCGTCGACGTCGTTCACGCCGATCATCGAGGTGAGGGCGAGTCCCCGCCAGGCGTCCGCGGACGAGAGGCCGAAGACCTCCTCCAGCTGGCCGTGGGCGGCCTCGGCCGAGGTCTCGGCGTAGTCGCCCATGTCACCGTCGTACGAACTGCCGTAGTTCATGGTCATGATGTTGACGGTGGAGACCGTGACGGCGTGGTCGTTCGCGGACTCCAGCAGCGCCAGGCCGTCGGAGTCCAGGCCCGAGGGCATCACCGGCAGGGTGAAGGAGACCTCCAGGTCGCCGCGTTCCTTCTGCAGTAGCGCGATGGCCTCGGAGCGCAGCGCGACGGAGTCGGAGTCCGCCAGCTGCTCGCCCTCGACGTCGAAGTCGGCCCGGCTCGCCCCGGCCGCGTCCAGGGCCGCGCCGTAGGCCTCGGCCAGGTCGGCCGCACTGTCGCAGGTGGCCGCCAGTTCCTTGCCCGACGCCCCGCCGAAGGAGACCCGGACCGTCGCGCCGGAGTTCCGGAGCGCGGAGATGCGGGACTGCACCGCCGAGTCGCCCAGGGCGTACGTCCCGTTCCACTTCGGTGTGCACGTGCTGCCGTCGGAGATCACGAACGCCAGGTTGTACGTCGCCGGCGCGCCGGCGGTGTCCGGAGCGGAGGCGGTGGTGGCGCTGACGTACGGCTCGTAGGAAGGGCCCGAGCCGTGCGTCCGTGCCGTCGACGGGGTGGCCGGCGTCCCGGATCCCGGCCGTGCGTCGGGCGTGTCGGTCCCGCCCGCGGAACATCCGGCGCAGGCCAGGGCGATCAGGCAGGCGAGCCCGGCGGCCGGCCTCGGGAAACTCCGCACAACCCATGCACCCGCTCTCGTGAGTTCTGTCCCGGGACGGAAACAAAGGTGAGTTCCCGGGGAGGAAATGTGGCACACCCGGCCGTGAATCACGAATACAGGCGGCGTGCAGAAATGCCGCGTGCGGGGCCCGTGAAAGGGGCGAAACGGTCGCTCATTCGTCATGAAAGGTGCATATCGTCCCATGGTGGGTGGCGTGTCGGGTTCTCTAGTCTCTCAGGAGAAGGACAGGGTCGGTGCTTTCTCATGGCCGCCTCACATGAAATACCGAGTTCCGGCCACATAAAGGACTCCTAATATCCGGGGAATGCAATCCGAGTCCGCCATCGACAACCGCGCCGCCTCGCGCGGCCGCCGCCGCAAGAGCGGCAACGAGTCCGCCGAGGGCCCCGTGTTCGTGGACAACTCCGGGCGCAGAGCGCGTCTGCTGCGCCGAGTCGGCACCCTCGTGGGCGTCGTCTGCCTCGGGTACGCGGTCGTGCTCGGCATGGCCTTCATGGGCTGGGGCAGCTCGCTGACCCCGTCCTCGCTCCTGCCCTTCGGCGGCGGCCCGGCGGGCGCCGGGAACCACGGCCCCGGCGGGGCCCGGCCGCAGGGCGGCCTCGGCACCCCGCCCGCCCTGCCGGGCGGCGCCTCGTCGGCCGGCGCCGCCACGGGCGCGTCCCCGTCCCCCTCCTCCGCGTCCGCCTCGACCGGCGCCAACTGACCGGAACACACCCACTCTCATGACTACGACGACGTCCCCGCGCGGTCGCCGACGCGCCCCCACCAGGATGGAGCGGGCGGCCGGAAGGGCCGCTGCCCTCCAGAGGCCACGCGTGATCCTCGCCCTGCTGCTTCTGCTGGGCCTTGTCAGCGTGATGCTGCTCGACGGCTATCTGCGCTCCGAGATCGGCGACGACTCACGGGTGCGCGACGGTGCGGCCTACGACAAGGTCCCGCAGAAGATCCTCGACGGCGGGCCCCTGCTCTCCTTCACCGACGGCACGGCGAGCACCGCGTCGATGCCGAAGAAGACCATCGCGCTCACCTTCGACGACGGCCCCACTCCCACCTGGACCCCCGAGATCCTCAAGGTGCTGGAGGACAACGACGTCGAGGGCACCTTCTTCGTGGTCGGCTCGATGGTCGCCCGCTACCCCGGCGTCGTGAACGACCTCGTCGGCCAGGGCAACGAGGTCGGCATCCACACCTTCACGCACGTCGACCTCTCCTACCAGAGCACCGCCCGGCTCGAACGCGAGCTCCAGCAGACCCAGTTGGCGCTGGCGGGCGCGGCCGGCATCACCACGACGCTCTTCCGCTCCCCGTACTCCTCGGAGATCAATGCGGTCGACAACCACAGCTGGCCCGTCTACCGGAAGATCGGCGGGCTGGGATACACCAGCGTCTTCGTCGACACCGACAGCGACGACTGGAAGAAGCCCGGCGTCTCGAACATCGTCCGGTGGGCGACGCCGAAGAAGAACAAGGGTGCCGTCGTCCTCATGCACGACGCGGGCGGCGACCGCGCGCAGACCGTCGAGGCGCTGGACACGTACATCAAGAAGATGAAGGCGAAGGGCTACACCTTCACCACGGTCAGCGGCGCCATGGCCCGGCTCGCCCGGCAGAACGCCCAGGACGGCGCCGGGCGTTCGGCCGATGCCGCCGGGACCGCAGGACAGCAGGGCGGCCAGCAGTCCGGAGCCCCGCAGCAGAACCCCGGCACGCAGCGAGCGGGCACCGGGAACGCGGACCAGGCGGCCCACCGGACGGCCACCGGCGCGATGCTCTACGAGGGCAGGGCCCTCGTCGCGGCCGTCGCCGTGGCCGAGTGGGTGGTGCCCGCACTCGCCTGGTTCCTGGCCGTGGTGGGGGTCGCCGTCATGGGCCGCTTCGGCATGATGCTCGTCCTGGCCCGCCGCCACCACCGGCTGCGCAACAGGAGACGGGGCCGGGGCGGCAGGTTCAGCTGGGGGCCGACGGTCACCCGCCCGGTGACGGTCGTCGTGCCCGCGTACAACGAGAAGGAGTGCATCGCCAACACCCTGAGGTCGCTGGCGCGGAGCACCCACCCGATCGAGATCATCGTCGTCGACGACGGTTCGACGGACGGCACCTCCGAGACAGCGGAGTCGCTCGGCATGCCGAACGTCCGGGTCGTCCGGCAGGACAACGCGGGCAAGCCGGCCGCCCTCAACAACGGGGTGCGCAACGCCCGCCACGACATCGTCGTGATGATGGACGGCGACACCGTCTTCGAGCCGGACGCCGTGCACCAGCTCGTCCAGCCGTTCGCCGACCCGGAGATCGGTGCCGTCGCCGGCAACGCCAAGGTCGGCAACCGCGACACCGTGATCGGCGCCTGGCAGCACATCGAGTACGTGATGGGCTTCAACCTCGACCGCCGCATGTACGACCTGCTGCGCTGCATGCCCACGATCCCGGGCGCCATCGGCGCGTTCCGCCGGGACGCGGTGCTGGAGGCCGGCGGCATGAGCGACGACACGCTCGCCGAGGACACGGACATCACCATCGCGATGCACCGGGCGGGCTGGCGGGTCGTCTACCAGGAGCACGCCAAGGCCTGGACGGAGGCTCCCGGTTCGCTCAGGCAGCTGTGGAGCCAGCGCTACCGCTGGAGCTACGGGACCATGCAGGCGCTGTGGAAGCACCGCACGTCCCTGACGGACAAGGGGCCCTCGGGCCGCTTCGGCCGCGTGGGCATGCCGCTCGTCGTGCTCTTCCAGATCTTCACGCCGGTGTTCGCGCCGCTCATCGACGTGTTCACCGCCTACTCGATGATTTTCGTGGACTTCCGGGCCGCGCTGCTCGCCTGGCTGGCCGTCCTCGCCGTCCAACTGGTCTGCGCGGCCTACGCGTTCCGGCTGGACCGCGAGCGGTACCGCTACCTCGCGATGCTCCCCCTCCAACAGCTCGCCTACCGCCAGATGATGTACCTGGTCCTGATCCATTCCTGTGTCACTGCCCTCACCGGCGGCCGGCTCCGCTGGCAGAAGCTCAAGCGCACCGGCGAGGTAGGGACCCCGACCGGAGCGAGCCGATGAACCGGGGCCCGGAACAGCAGGACCAGGGGTACGGCCGGCAGGGCTACGGGTACGGCCACCAGGGCCGGGAGTACGGGCAGCGGCGCCCGTACGACGCCGTCGTCACGGAGCAACCCCCGCCCTGGGAAACGCGGCAACTCCCGCCCGCCGCCGCGGAAGAGGAGGTCCCCCCGCCCGCCGCCCCGGAGGCGGAGGGGCCCGCGCCGGGAACGCGGGCGACGGGAGGCCGCGACCGCTACTTCGACGCGCTGCGCGCCGTCGCACTGGTCCGCGTCGTGACCTACCACACCTTCGGCTGGGCCTGGGCGGGCATGGTCTTCCCGTCGATGGGCGTGATGTTCGCGCTCGCCGGCACTCTGATGGCCAGGTCCCTGGAGCGCCCCCCGCTCCAGGTCGTCCGGAGCCGGCTGCGCCGCCTGCTGCCCCCGTTCTGGTTCTGGGGCGCCTTCGTCGTGGTGGCCATGCTGATCCACGGCTGGATGCCGGGATGGCAGATCGTCTTCTGGGTGGTGCCGGTCGGGGACCCGCCGGGCGACGCGTGGGGTCGGCAGGCGTGGGAGATCCTCTGGTACCTGCGCACGTACCTGTGGTTCGTCCTCCTGTCGCCGGTGCTCCTGAAGGTCTTCCGCAGGGCGCCGGTCCCGGTGCTCCTCCTCTCCCTGGTGCCGGCCCTCGTCCTCCGGTACGCGTGGCAGCCGCCGGACGACCGCTTCGGCAGTGCGCTGACGGACCTCGTCACCTATCTCTTCTGCTGGCTGGCCGGGTTCGCCCACCGCGAGGGCGTCCTGGAGCGGCTCAGGCCCGTCGCGGTGGTCCTGCTGTCGCTGGCGGCCCTGGCCTACGGCGGCTGGTACGCCCTCGCGCACCAGGCGGAGTCCGGCACGTACGACCTGGACGACATCCCGCTCGCGCAGGCCTTCTGGTCGGCCGGGTTCGTCACCCTGCTCCTGCACGGCAAGGCCCGTCACGGCGTGGACTTCGCGTGGCTCGCCCGCTTCCCGCGGCTGGACCGGATCGTGACGGTCTTCAACGGGCGGGCGGTGACGATCTACCTCTGGCACGAGATCGCCCTGGTGCTGGCGGTCCCGCTGATCGACCGGTTCTGGAAGGTGCCCGCCTTCGAGGCGTACCTGCCGCTGGAGAGCCAGTGGTTCGTGTTCGCCGTCGGCTGGGCGCTCATCGGGGTCGCCCTCCCGCTCGTGGGATGGGTGGAGGACGTGGCGGCGAAGAAGAGGCCGCGCCTGCTGCCCTGAGCGGCGGACCGACCGGCGTACGGGCCGGGTGCCTGGGACGCGCCCGGCCCGTACTGCCACAATGGGCCCGTGACCCGCGCATCCCTGGACAAGCAGCCGCACGAAGTCGCTTCGATGTTCGACGACGTGGCGGAACGGTACGACCTCACCAACGACGTGCTGTCCCTCGGCCAGGCCCGGCTGTGGCGCAAGGAGGTCGCGAAGGCGGTCGACGCCCGCCCCGCCCAGAAGGTCCTGGACCTGGCGGCCGGCACGGCCACCTCCTCCCTCCCCTTCGCCCGCACCGGCGCCTACGTGGTCCCCTGCGACTTCTCCCTGGGGATGCTCCAGGTCGGCAAGCGCCGCAACCCCTGGCTGCCGCTGACGGCGGGCGACGCGACGAAGCTGCCCTTCAAGGACGACACCTTCGACGCGGTGACGATCTCCTTCGGGCTGCGCAACGTGCAGGACACGGACGCCGCGCTGCGCGAGCTGTACCGGGTGACCAAGCCCGGCGGGCGCGTGGTGATCTGCGAGTTCTCGCACCCCACCTGGGCCCCCTTCCGGACGGTGTACACCGAGTACCTGATGCGCGCGCTGCCGCCGGTCGCCCGCTCGGTCTCCTCCAACCCCGACGCCTACGTCTACCTCGCCGAGTCCATCCGCGCCTGGCCGGACCAGCCGGCCCTCGCCGAGCGGCTGCAGAAGGCCGGCTGGTCGAAGGTCGCCTGGCGGAACCTGACGGGCGGGGTCGTGGCGCTGCACCGGGGCTACAAGCAGGGCTGAACACACCGTCAGCCGGGAGTACGTCAATTCACCCGTACGAGGGGGGCGTTGACGGGAACCGGTCAATGGGAAACTCGTGTCCGTTCCTTACGCCTGACTTCGTCCGGTCACGGCACGAGTTCTCTGAATGACGGAGCGTTCCCATGGCGTCGTACTGCCCGCACTGCGGGGCCCCCGCTCCCGACGAGGCGCGCTTCTGCATGAAGTGCGGCCGTGAGCAGGTCCCGGTGCCCATCGCCGGCCCGCCGTCGGAGGGCACCGCGCCGGAGGCCCCGGCCGTGCCGGGCGCCCCGGCACCGGGGGCGCCGCCCGAGCCGCCCGCCGCTCCGCCCGCTCTTCCGGCGCCCGCCGCTCCGGCCCTGCCCGCCCGGGCCGCGTCCGGGGCACCCTCCGCTCCCGGGGGCCTGCCGCCGGGTCCGCCACCACCGCCCGCGCACGCCCCCGTGCCCGCCGGTCCGTCCCCTCTCGGCGCCTTCCTCGGCCGGGCGTTCCGCGGTGACTGGGCCGGCTCCGCGCAGGCCGCCCTCTGGCCGGTCGGGCTGCTGCTCGTCACCGCGGTGGCCCTGGCGATCCCGTCGTACGGGCAGGACGGTGACGTGGTCGTCGGGTTCGGCGACCGGATGCGGATCGCCCTGGCCGTCCTGCTCCAGGCGCTCGGGGGCGGCTTCGAGGTGAAGGAGGCCTCCGACTCGCTGTTCGGGGGAGGGGACGGCAGCGACTTCGCCTCCGAACTCGGCGGCGGCGGACAGCTCTCGCTCATCCCGCTGACGGTGACCGCGCTCTGGATCGCCGCGTACGCCGTGGGCGTCCGGATGCTCCGCACGCGCCTGGCCATCCGGGCTCCGCACGGCCCGACCGCCGGACTCGAAGCGGCGCTGCGGGTCGCGCTCCTCGTGACCGGCGCCGTGCTCGTCGTCGCGCTGTTCGCGCAGCCGACCGTCGCGGGCGAGGTGGAGATCTCGTCCTCGCCGTGGCTCGCCGCTCTCGGCGCCCTGCTGCTCGGTCTCGCCGTGGGCGGCGGGCTGCTGCACCGCGACGACCTGGCCCAGCGGCTCGCCGTCCGGCCGGGCGCGCGGGCGTTCGTGCGGGCGACGGGCACCGCCCTGCGGGCGCTCGCCGCCGTCCTGGCGCTGTGCTCCCTCGTCGTCTTCGTCTGCCTCGCGCAGGCGGACGACCTCGGCGACGCCTCCGACCTCGAAGGCTCCGGTGTGTCGCCCCTGCTGATCGCGCTGCTCCTTCTGCCCAACCTGGCGGTCCTGGCCCTCGGCCTGTCCTGGGGCGCTCCCGTCGAGGTCGAGGCGCGCGGAAGCACGCCGTACGGCGGCGGGTACGAGCACCGTGCCTTCGGTCTCTCCGACCTCGGTGACGCCGTCAACTCCTGGGCGGTCGTGGGTGCGCTGGCCCTGGGAGTGGTCTGCGCGCTGACCCTGGGGCTGCTGGCCGCGCGGCGCTCCGCCGACCGGCGCGAGCAGATGCTGGCGGCGGGGATCTTCTTCGGGCTCTTCCTGCTGCTGGCCGGGATCGGCGGCTTCGGCTCACAGGTGGCGGGCGGGCCGTCCGGCGAGTCCGGCTTCGGCTCGGACTACGGTTCCGGTTCCGGTTCCGGGGACGCCCTCACCGGCCACTTCGCCATCGGGGTGAGCGTCCCGGACGCGCTGCTCTTCGGGCTGCTCTGGATCTTCGTCGCGGCCTTCCTGGCGCCGTACCTCCTGCAGATGGCCGGAGCGCGCACGGCCGTCATCGCCCCGCCGATCCCGCCGATGCCGAACGTCCCCGCCGGTCACGCGGTTCCCGGGGAGCCGGCACCCGGGGCCGACGGCTCCCACACGGTGCGGCTCGGTCGACAGGCCCCCGCCGCGCCGTCCGACCCGGCCGTGCCCGCGGCCCCCGCCGCGCCCTTCGCCCCGGCAACTCCTGCCGCGCCCTTCGGTCCGGCCGCTCCGTCGGCCCCCGCCGCCTACGTCACCTCCGCGGGCGTCACCCCGAAGCCCCGGAGCCGGGCACTCGTCTGGGTGGTCACCCTCGCGGTCGCGTTCGTCGTCGGAGGCGGTGCCGCGGCCGGCGTGCTGGTCTGGCAGGACAAGGAGTCGGAGGGCACCTCGGACAAGGCGCAGACGAAGGCGACCTCCAGCGCCGCGCCCACGGACGGCGGCCACGGGACCCCGTCCGCGGCGGCCACCGGCGCCCCGGAGCCGTCCGACGGCCCCGCGGACGGAGCGACGGCGGCCTCCGGACTTCCCGAGGGCTACCACCGGCTGACCGACCCGATGGGCTTCTCCTTCGGTGTTCCCGAGGTGTGGGCGCGCGAGGGCGTCAAGAACGGCACGCAGGTGACGTACGCGGGATCGACCGGGCTGGAGCACATCCAGGTCGGCGTGATCGCGAACGCCGGCTACACCTCGTACGACAACTTCGTGACCCTGGAGAGGACCGCGAAGAAGAAGGACACCGACTACCGGCGGATCAAGCTGGAGAGAAACACCTTCCAGGGGCGTGCGGGCGCGATCTGGGAGTACACGTACACGGACGAGTCGGGCCGGACCGTCCACGCGAAGGACCAGGGTTACGTCGCCGACAACGGCACGGAGTACGCGATCATGATCGTCGGCCACGACGAGCTGTGGGAGAGCGACCTCGCGGAGACCTTCCGAGTCGCCCTGGAGTCCTGGGAACTCACCTGAGCACCTCGAACGGATCGCCCGGTTCGTCCAGTTCGCGGCGCAGGCCGCCCGGCGGCGGACCGGGCCGACGCGGCTCGCGCACGCCCGTCCCCCCGCCGCCCTCGCCCTCGGCGAACTCGCACCACACCGTCACCACGGCCCCGCGGGGGATCGTCGAGCCGGGCGGCGGGTACTGGCGGACGACGTAGTCGACGACGGCGAGACGGAAGTCGGGCCGGTCGGGCGCGACGAGCAGGAAGCCCCGTGCCTCGGCCGTCTCGCGCGCGTCCACGGCCATCAGGCCGACGAGCCGCGGAACGCGCACTTCGGGTGTCCCGGGTGTCAGGCGCACAGACGTCACCCCCCAGCGGTACCCGAAGGGTATGCCCGGGCCGTGCCCCCGGGGAAGCCGTCGGGGAGCCGGGGGCCGCCGGTCACAGAGCCAGCCGGTAGCAGTGCCCCTCCCGCCGCGAGACCGGGGTCGTGAACCGCTCGGCCGGCTCCATGCCGAGGCGTCTGGTCACCGAGATGGAGCGCTCGTTGCGCGCGTCGACCATGGCGACCACCCCCGCCACGCCCGCGGTGCGCACCCGGTCGAGCGTGGTGCGCGCGGCGGCGGTGACGTACCCCCGGCCCCAGTACGGGCGGCCGAGCCGCCAGCCGATCTCGATCTCGCCCCGCGGCCCCCACTCGTGCGGCCACGGCTGGGCGCCGGTGAAGCCGAGCACCTCGCCGTCCGCGCCGGTCATCGTCCACAGACAGAAACCGTGCTCCGCGTCGTGCCGGCGCTGCCGCGCGGTCAGCTCCTCGTACACCGACAACTCGGCCGCCCTGCCACCGTGGAACTCCATCACCTCCGGGTCGGCGAAGATCCGGTGCCAGGCGAAGGCGTCCTCGTCGGTGGGCACGCGCAGCTGTACTACGGGGAGAGCTCGGTTCACGGGGGCAGCCCTTCAGCCGGGTGATCAGTACCGCTGCATAGACTGCCCATGTCCAGTGCCCGTCAGCACGCAGATTCCGAACCTTGGGGAGAACCCGCCGTGACCGAGCCCCTCTCCGAAAACACCGCCGATGTCATCGTCGTCGGGGCCGGGCCAGCCGGTTCCGCCACCGCGTACCACCTGGCGAAGGCCGGACTCGACGTCCTGCTGCTGGAGAAGACCGCGTTCCCGCGGGAGAAGGTGTGCGGCGACGGCCTCACCCCGCGCGCCACCAAGCAGCTCGTGTCGATGGGTATCGACATCTCGGAAGAGGCCGGCTGGCTGCGGAACAAGGGTCTCCGCATCATCGGCGGCGGTGTCCGGCTCCAGCTGGACTGGCCGGATCTCGCCTCCTTCCCCGACTACGGACTCGTCCGCAAGCGGGACGACTTCGACGAGCAGCTGGCCCGGCAGGCGCAGAAGGCCGGTGCGCGGCTGTACGAGCGCTGCAACGTCGGCGCTCCGATCCTGGACGACCGCACCGGCCGGATCACCGGTGTGCACGCCAAGCTGGGCGAGGAGAAGCGCGAGGTCACCTTCCACGCGCCGCTCGTCGTCGCGGCCGACGGCAACTCGACGCGGCTGTCCCTGGCGATGGGCCTGCACCGCCGCGAGGACCGTCCGATGGGCGTCGCCGTGCGTACGTACTTCACCAGCCCCCGGCACGACGACGACTACCTGGAGTCCTGGCTGGAGCTGTGGGACCGCCGGGGCGCCGAGGACCGGCTGCTGCCCGGCTACGGCTGGATCTTCGGCATGGGCGACGGCACGTCGAACGTCGGCCTCGGCGTCCTGAACACCTCCGACTCCTTCAAGGAGCTGGACTGGCGCGAGGTCCTGAAGGCCTGGTGCGCCTCGATGCCCGAGGACTGGGGCTACACCCCGGAGAACATGACCGGCCCGATCCGCGGCGCCGCGCTCCCCATGGCCTTCAACCGCCAGCCGCACTACACCAAGGGCCTGCTGCTCGTCGGTGACGCGGGCGGCCTGGTGAACCCGTTCAACGGCGAGGGTATCGCGTACGCGATGGAGTCCGGCCAGATCGCCGCGGACGTCATCGTCCAGGCGCACGCGCGGTCCACCCCGGCCCAGCGCGAGCTGGCTCTCCAGCGCTACCCGCGCGTCCTCAAGGACACCTACGGCGGCTACTACACGCTGGGCCGCGCCTTCGTGAAGCTCATCGGCAACCCCAAGGTCATGAAGATCGCGACGCAGCGCGGTCTCAGCCACCCGATGCTGATGAAGTTCACGCTGAAGATGCTCGCCAACCTCACCGACCCGACGGGCGGCGACGCGATGGACCGGATCATCAACGGCCTGTCGAAGGTCGCGCCCAAGGCGTGACCGCCCGCTGAGCCGGTCCTCCCGGACAACACCGGCCTCCCGGACAACACCGGCCCGCCCGCCCCGGCACGACCCGCCGGGGCGGGCGGATCCGTGTCCAGGAGGCCTGGGCGAGGCCGGAGTTGTGCTCGTGTGCACCTTCCGCCCCGTACGGCACCTAAGCCCCATGTGCCCCGCTGGTCCCTCCGATCCCGGGAACGGCGGCGTCCGCCGCCTCCGGCGGCGGGGTGGCGGGTGGGCCGCAGTCCCGGCCCCGCGGAGCCGCTGAGGGCCCGCTGAGGGCCGCCCGGGACCCGCGGACCGCCGGGCCGGGCACGCGCGAGGGCCACCTTCCCGCCCGGAAGGTGGCCCTCGGCGAAAGACGTGCCGGGTTACAGCACCCGCACCGCTCCGGTGGCCGGGTAGCCCGAAAGATCCTGGATCACCACGCCCTTGGAGGGGTTGGCGGCGTCCAGGTACTGGCCGTTGCCGATGTAGACACCGACGTGGTACGCCGATCCGGCCGAGCCCCAGTACAGGATGTCCCCCACCTGCACGTTGGAGAGCGACACGGGGGTGCCGGCGGTGGACTGGGCCTCCGAGACGCGCGGCAGGTCGACGCCGACCTGCTTGAACGCGGCCTGGACGAGCCCGGAGCAGTCCCAGGCGTTGGGGCCGGTGCCGCCCATGACGTAGGCGTCACCGACCTGTGCCTTCAGGAAGGCGATGACGGTGGCGACGCTGCCGCTGGCGGCGACGGGGACGTCGGCGTCCGCCGACGCCGCGAGAGTGGTGCGCTGGGACGAACGCGAGGCGGCCTGGGTGGCGGCGGCCTTGCGCTCGGCCTCGGCCTTCTTCCGGGCCTCCGCCTTCTTCTTGGCGTCGGCGAGGTCGGCCTTGGCCTGCTTCGCGGCCTTGGCCGCAGCCGCGTCGCGCTCCGCCTGCAGCTCGTAGTTGGCCGCCGCCTGCTGGGTGGCGTCCGCGGACTGGGCGACCTGAGTGGACAGGTCGGCCGTCAGGGTCGGCAGTTCGATGGTCTGCGTCACGGGCTCGGCGGCGCTCGCCGCACCGGACGCCCCGGCCACTGCCAGGGTGCTGAGAACGCCACCGGCAACTCCGGCGCGCATCGCGAGACTCGACGCGTTGCGGCGGGGCTTCCGGTGGCTGCGTATGTGAGCGGTGTGGGACATGGGTACAAGCGGTACCAGGGGCTCCTCCATACCTTCAAGAAACGTGTGGTGCGCCACAGTTGTTCAACGGACGGCCGAAAAGCGGGCGCTGCGCCCCTCATTGACGCCGTAACGGGCATTGCGGACAGAGTCGATCACGCCTGTGATCATGGCCTTTCGGAATTACGCCCGAATTGCCCCGCGCCTACCACTGGTTGAGGCCAGTGGCCAAGCCCCGTTTATTCGGAGCCGACACAGATGTGACGCACGTCACGGAACGGCGGCTCCGGCCGACGCGTCCCGCGCGAAACCGCGACCGCCCTCCGCTCGTGAACGGGTGCACGTGTCCACATCCGTCCACACCGCTCCCCCTGATGTGTGAACGGGCCCCTCTATCAAGGGATCTGGTCCAGCGCCAATTTGCCTGCGCTCGCTGCCGCTTGATAATGCGCCGACGCTCCTACCAGCGACGACGAGCGAAAATGTCACCTCTTGGTGATCGCTCGACTGCTTCGCGTACGAAGATCACCGCTCATCCGACTTCATGATCCTTCGACTGGTGGTGGAGATCACAAAGTCCTTGGTGACCCCCGTGTCGCAGATCACAGACCGGCAGGCATAAGATGCGGGGCAGTTGGGCTTGTGACCTGCTTCACATGTACGCGATCTTCGTCGGGACGCACGGGGTTCGTGGGACGGGTGGGGCGGTGGCTCGCCCGGCACAACCGCCAGCAGTCAGTGCCGACTGAGAGGAGCGAGGAGCGGTGAACGCGTATGCGCCCATCCTCGTACTGGGAGCCCTCGGGGCAGGCTTTGCGATCTTCTCCGTGGTCATGGCCACGCTGATCGGTCCGAAGCGGTACAACCGGGCCAAGCTCGAGGCCTACGAGTGCGGCATCGAGCCGACCCCCACGCCGGCCGGCGGCGGGCGTTTCCCCATCAAGTACTACCTGACGGCGATGCTCTTCATCGTCTTCGACATCGAGATCGTCTTCCTCTACCCCTGGGCCGTCACCTTCGACGCCCTGGGTGTTTTCGGGCTCGTGGAGATGCTGCTCTTCGTGCTCACCGTCTTTGTCGCGTACGCGTACGTATGGCGGCGCGGCGGCTTGGAATGGGACTGAGGGGCCTTAAGCCATGGGACTCGAAGAAAAGCTGCCGAGCGGCTTCCTGCTGACCACCGTCGAGCAGGCCGCGGGCTGGGTGCGCAAGTCGTCCGTCTTCCCGGCCACGTTCGGACTCGCCTGCTGCGCCATCGAGATGATGACGACCGGCGCGGGCCGCTACGACCTGGCGCGCTTCGGCATGGAGGTCTTCCGCGGATCACCGCGCCAGGCGGACCTCATGATCGTCGCCGGCCGGGTCAGCCAGAAGATGGCGCCGGTGCTGCGCCAGGTCTACGACCAGATGCCCAACCCCAAGTGGGTGATCTCCATGGGGGTATGTGCCTCGTCGGGCGGAATGTTCAACAACTACGCCATCGTGCAGGGCGTCGACCACATCGTCCCGGTCGACATCTATCTGCCCGGCTGCCCGCCGCGGCCCGAGATGCTGATGGACGCGATTCTCAAGCTCCACCAGAAGATCCAGACCTCCAAGCTCGGCGTGAACGCCGAGGAGGCGGCCCGCGAGGCGGAGGAAGCGGCGCTCAAGGCGCTTCCCACCATCGAGATGAAGGGCCTGCTGCGGTGAGCGACGCGAACGGCAACGGGGTGAACCCCGAGAAGGACCTCGGCGCCTCCAACCTCCCGGGGCAGCGAGGCGACCAGGGCGAGGAGATCCGCGTCCAGCGCGGCATGTTCGGCGCCCAGAACGGCGGCGACACCTCCGGCTACGGCGGCCTGGTCCGCTCGATCCGGCTGCCCGGCCCGGCCACCCGCCCCTACGGCGGCTGGTTCGACGAGGTCGCCGACGAGCTGGAGGGCGCCCTGGAGGAACAGGGACTCGTCCCCGAGAACGCGATCGGGAAGACGGTCGTCGACCGCGACGAGCTGACCTTCCACATCGAGCGGGAGCACCTGCTGCGCGTCGCGCGGACGCTCCGCGACGACCCGGCCCTGCGCTTCGAGCTGTGCACCGGCGTCTCCGGCGTGCACTACCCCGAGGACAAGGGCCGCGAGCTGCACGCGGTCTACCACCTGCGCTCGATCACCCACAACCGGCTGATCCGCCTGGAGGTCAGCGCCCCGGACGCCGATCCGCACGTCCCCTCGCTGGTCTCCGTCTACCCGACGAACGACTGGCACGAGCGCGAGACGTACGACTTCTTCGGGCTGGTCTTCGACGGCCACCCGGCGCTGACGCGGATCATGATGCCGGACGACTGGCAGGGCTTCCCGCAGCGCAAGGACTATCCCCTCGGCGGTATCCCCGTCGAGTACAAGGGCGCCCAGATCCCGGCTCCGGACCAGCGGAGGTCGTACTCATGAGCACGCAGACCCCTGGGGCATCGGCCGCCTCACCCCGCGAGACGACCGAGGGCACCGTCTACACGGTCACCGGCGGCGACTGGGACGAGGTGGCCCAGTCCGCGGCCAGGTCCGACGACGAGCGCATCATCGTCAATATGGGCCCGCAGCACCCGTCCACGCACGGCGTGCTCCGGCTCATCCTGGAGATCGACGGCGAGACCGTCACCGAGGCCCGCTGCGGCATCGGCTACCTGCACACCGGCATCGAGAAGAACCTCGAGTACCGCACGTGGACGCAGGGCACCACGTTCGTGACGCGCATGGACTACCTGACGCCGTTCTTCAACGAGACGGCGTACTGCCTCGCGGTCGAGAAGCTCCTCGGCATCGAGGACCAGATCCCCGACCGCGCCTCGGTGATCCGGGTGCTCCTCATGGAGCTGAACCGGCTCTCCTCCCACCTGGTGTGCATCGCCACCGGCGGCATGGAACTGGGCGCCACGACGATCATGATCTACGGCTTCCGTGATCGTGAACTCATTCTCGACATCTACGAGCTGATCACCGGCCTGCGGATGAACCACGCGTACATCCGCCCCGGCGGACTCGCCCAGGACCTGCCGCCCGGCGCGGTGGACCAGATCCGCGAGTTCGTGAAGAAGATGAACAAGAACCTTCCCGAGTACGACAAGCTCGCCACCGGGAACCCCATCTTCAAGGCCCGCATGCAGGACGTCGGCTATCTGGACCTGGCCGGCTGCATGGCCCTCGGCGCCACGGGGCCGGTCCTGCGCTCGGCGGGCCTGCCGCACGACCTGCGCAAGGCCCAGCCGTACTGCGGCTACGAGACGTACGACTTCGAGATCCCGACCGCCGACACCTGCGACTCCTACGGGCGCTTCCTGATCCGGCTGGAGGAGATGCGCCAGTCGCTGCGGATCGTCGAGCAGTGCCTGGACCGGCTGCAGCCCGGCCCGGTCATGGTGGCCGACAAGAAGATCGCCTGGCCCGCCCAGCTCGCGCTCGGCCCCGACGGCCTCGGCAACTCCCTCGACCACATCAAGAAGATCATGGGCACCTCCATGGAGGCCCTCATCCACCACTTCAAGCTGGTGACCGAGGGCTTCCGGGTCCCGCCGGGACAGACGTACGCGGCCGTCGAGTCGCCCAAGGGCGAACTCGGGGTGCACGCCGTGTCCGACGGAGGCACCCGCCCCTACCGGGTCCACTTCCGCGACCCGTCCTTCACCAACCTCCAGGCCATGGCGGCGATGTGCGAGGGCGGCCAGGTCGCCGACGTCATCGTCGCCGTCGCGTCCATCGACCCCGTGATGGGAGGCGTCGACCGGTGACCACCACTCCCGAGGGTGTCAGCCTGGGCATGCCGCAACTGCCCGCGCCCGACTACCCGGACGACGTCCGAGCCCGGCTGGAGACCGACGCGCGCGCGATCATCGCCCGCTATCCGGACTCCCGGTCCGCGCTCCTGCCGCTGCTCCACCTCGTGCAGTCCGAGGAGGGGCACGTCACGCGGACCGGACAGCGGTTCTGCGCCGACATGCTCGGCCTCACCACCGCCGAGGTGACCGCGGTCGCCACCTTCTACTCCATGTACCGCCGCAGGCCCAGCGGTGACTACCAGGTCGGCGTCTGCACCAACACCCTGTGCGCGGTGATGGGCGGCGACGCGATCTTCGAGGCCCTCCAGGACCACCTGGGCGTCGGCAACGGGGAGACCACCGACGACGGCAAGGTCACCCTGGAGCACATCGAGTGCAACGCGGCCTGCGACTTCGCGCCGGTGGTGATGGTCAACTGGGAGTTCTTCGACAACCAGACCGTGGCCTCCGCCAAACGCCTCGTCGACGACCTGCGCACCGGAGCACAGGTCGAACCCACCCGCGGCGCCCCCCTGTGCACGTTCAAGGACACCGCCCGCATCCTGGCGGGCTTCCCCGACGAGCGCGCCGGCGCGGTGGAGGCCGGCGGCAGCGCCGGCCCCGCGTCGCTGATCGGCCTGCGCCTGGCCAAGGGCGAGACCGGCGCGGCGCGGGTGGTCCACCCGCGCGGCTCCGGCGGCACCCCGGACGGGCCCCCGCACGAGCCGTCGCCGACCGAACACCTCAGCTCGCACGACGCGCCGCAGGACACGTCGGCCTCCGACCCGTCCCACCCGGCGGGTCCCGCAGCCGAGGAGGGGGAGTGATGACCTTGTCCACTGAGTACGGAGGCACGTCCCGGCCGGAGGCCGGCGGCAGCCCCGAGAAGCTGCTCGCGCCCGTGCTGTCGGCGTTCTGGGACGAGGAGAAGTCCTGGTCGCTGGACGTCTACCGCAGGCACGAGGGCTACGAGGGCCTGCGCAAGGCGCTCGCCATGTCGCCCGACGACCTCATCGCCTACGTCAAGGACTCGGGCCTGCGCGGGCGCGGCGGCGCGGGATTCCCCACGGGGATGAAGTGGCAGTTCATCCCCCAGGGCGACGGCAAGCCGCACTACCTGGTGGTCAACGCCGACGAGTCGGAGCCGGGCACCTGCAAGGACATCCCGCTCCTCTACGCCAACCCGCACAGCCTCATCGAGGGCATCGTGATCGCCTGCTACGCGATCAGGTCCTCGCACGCCTTCATCTACCTGCGGGGCGAGGTCGTCCCCGTGCTGCGCCGGCTGCACGAGGCCGTCCGCGAGGCCTACGCCGCCGGCTATCTCGGCGAGAACATCCTCGGCAGCGGACTCGACCTCGAACTCACCGTGCACGCGGGCGCCGGCGCGTACATCTGCGGCGAGGAGACCGCGCTGCTCGACTCGCTGGAGGGCCGCCGCGGCCAGCCGCGACTGCGTCCCCCCTTCCCCGCTGTCGCGGGCCTCTACGCCTGCCCGACCGTGGTGAACAACGTCGAGTCGATCGCCTCGGTGCCCGCCATCCTGAACAAGGGCAAGGACTGGTTCAGGTCGATGGGCAGCGAGAAGTCCCCGGGCTTCACGCTCTACTCGCTCAGCGGCCACGTCGCGAGCCCCGGCCAGTACGAGGCCCCGCTCGGCATCACGCTGCGCCAGCTCCTCGACATGAGCGGCGGGATGCGCCCCGGGCACCGGCTGAAGTTCTGGACGCCGGGCGGCTCCTCCACCCCGATGTTCACCGACGAGCACCTCGACGTCCCGCTGGACTACGAGGGCGTCGGCGCCGCCGGCTCCATGCTCGGCACCAAGGCGCTGCAGTGCTTCGACGAGACCACCTGCGTCGTCCGGGCCGTCACGCGCTGGACCGAGTTCTACGCCCACGAGTCCTGCGGCAAGTGCACCCCGTGCCGTGAAGGGACGTACTGGCTGGTGCAACTGCTGCGCGACATCGAGGCCGGCAAGGGCGCCATGTCCGACCTCGACAAGCTGAACGACATCGCCGACAACATCAACGGCAAGTCCTTCTGCGCCCTCGGCGACGGCGCCGCCTCGCCGATCTTCTCCTCGCTCAAGTACTTCCGCGCGGAGTACGAGCAGCACATCACGGGCCGGGGCTGCCCCTTCGACCCGGCCAAGTCGACCGCCTGGGCGGACAAGCACGCGGAGGTGAACGCATGACAGTGACCACAAGCGCTCCCTCCGGAGGCGGCGAGCCGGCGATCCCGCCGGAGGACCTGGTCTCGCTGACGATCGACGGCGTGGAGATCAGCGTGCCCAAGGGCACCCTGGTCATCCGGGCCGCCGAACAGCTCGGCATCGAGATCCCCCGGTTCTGCGACCACCCGCTCCTCGCCCCGGCCGGCGCCTGCCGCCAGTGCATCGTCGAGGTGGAGGGCCAGCGCAAGCCGATGGCCTCCTGCACGATCACCTGCACGGACGGGATGGTCGTCAAGACGCAGCTGACCTCGCCCGTCGCCGAGAAGGCCCAGCACGGGGTGATGGAGCTGCTGCTCATCAACCACCCGCTGGACTGCCCGGTCTGCGACAAGGGCGGCGAGTGCCCGCTGCAGAACCAGGCGATGTCCCACGGACAGTCCGAGTCCCGCTTCGAGGGACGCAAGCGGACGTACGAGAAGCCGGTCGCGATCTCCACCCAGGTGCTGCTCGACCGCGAGCGGTGCGTGCTGTGCGCCCGCTGCACCCGCTTCTCCAACCAGATCGCGGGCGACCCGATGATCGAGCTGATCGAGCGCGGCGCGCTCCAGCAGGTCGGCACCGGCGAGGGCGACCCCTTCGAGTCGTACTTCTCCGGGAACACCATCCAGATCTGCCCGGTGGGCGCGCTGACCTCGGCGGCGTACCGCTTCCGGTCCCGCCCCTTCGACCTGATCTCCTCGCCGTCGGTGTGCGAGCACTGCTCCGGCGGCTGCGCGACGCGCACCGACCACCGGCGCGGCAAGGTCATGCGGCGCCTGGCCGCCGACGACCCCGAGGTCAACGAGGAGTGGATCTGCGACAAGGGGCGGTTCGGCTTCCGGTACGCGCAGCGGCCGGACCGCATCACCACCCCGCTGGTGCGCGGTGCCTCCGGCGAGCTGGAGCCCGCTTCCTGGCCGGAGGCGCTGGAGGCCGCCGCGCGCGGACTGTCCGCCGCCCGCGGCCGGGCCGCCGTGCTGACCGGCGGCCGGCTCACCGTCGAGGACGCCTACGCGTACAGCAAGTTCGCGCGGGTCGCCCTCGGCACGAACGACATCGACTTCCGCGCGCGCGTGCACAGCAGCGAGGAGGCCGACTTCCTGGCGGCCCGGGTCGCCGGGCGCGGCCGGGACCTCGACGGCACCGGTGTCACGTACACCGCCCTGGAGAAGGCACCCGCCGTCCTGCTCGCGGGCCTGGAGGCCGAGGAGGAGGCGCCCGGCGTCTTCCTGAGGCTGCGCAAGGCCTGGCGAGGACACGGCCAGCAGACCTTCGCGCTCGCCACGCACGCCACCCGGGGCCTGGAGAAGGCGGGCGGCACGCTGCTGCCCGCCGCGCCCGGCACCGAGACCGAGTGGCTGGACGCCCTGGCGAGCGGTGCCGGCCTGGAGGGGGACGGCGCCCGGGCGTCCGAGGCGCTGCGCACCGAGGGCGCGGTCATCGTGGTCGGCGAGCGGCTCGCCGCCGTCGCCGGCGGCCTCACGGCCGCTGTACGGGCCGCGACCGCGACCGGCGCCCGGCTGGTGTGGATCCCGCGCCGGGCCGGGGAGCGCGGCGCGATCGAGGCGGGCGCGCTGCCGTCGCTGCTGCCGGGCGGACGCCCGGCCACCGACCCGCGGGCCCGCGACGAGGTCGCCGCCGTCTGGGGCGTGGCCGAACTCCCGCACCGGTACGGCCGCGACACCGGCCAGATCGTCGACGCCGCCGCCGGAGGCGAGCTGCAGGCCCTGGTGGTGGCGGGTGTCGAGGTCGGGGACCTTCCCGACCCGGTACGCGCGCGTGCGGCACTCGCCGAGGTGCGGTTCCTGGTGTCGCTCGAACTGCGCCCCAGCGAGGTCACCGACCACGCGGACGTGGTCCTGCCGGTCGCCGCGGTCGCCGAGAAGCCGGGCACGTTCCTCAACTGGGAGGGCCGGGCCCGCCTCTTCGACGCGGCGCTCAAGCCCGACCAGATGACCCGCAGGCTGGCGCCCACCGACGCGCGCGTCCTGCAGATGCTGGCCGACGCCATGGACGTCCACCTGGGTCTGCCGGACCTGCGCACCGTGCGCGCCGAGCTGGACCGGCTGGGTGCCTGGGACGGACCGGGGGCCGGCGAGCCGCTGGAGACCGGGGCCCTGCTGCCGCGTCCCGCCGCCGGTGAGGCCGTGCTCGCGGGCCACCGGCTGCTGCTCGACCGGGGCCGCCTCCAGGAGGGCGACGAGGCGCTCGCCGGGACCCGGCACGCCGCCCACGCGCGCGTGTCGGCCGCCACGGCGGCCGAGGCAGGTGTCAAGGAGGGCGACCTCCTCGCCGTCACCGGTCCCTCCGGAGCCGTCGAACTCCCGCTGCAGATCACCGAGATGCCCGACCGTGTCGTCTGGCTCCCGCTGAACTCCACCGGCGGGGGCGTCGCCTCCGACACCGGGGCGCTGCCCGGCGCACTCGTCCACATCGGCCCGGCGACGCTCGCTGCCGAGGCCCCCAAGGAGGTGGAGGCATGACTCCGTACCTCGCCGCTGAAGACCTCTCGATGTTCGGCCGCGACCCCTGGTGGCTGGTCGTCGTCAAGGCGGTCTTCTGCTTCGCCTTCCTGATGCTGACCGTGCTCTTCTCCATCGTGTGGGAGCGCAAGGTCGTCGCCTGGATGCAGCTGCGCATCGGCCCCAACCGGCACGGTCCCTGGGGCATGCTCCAGTCGCTCGCCGACGGCATCAAGCTGATGCTCAAGGAAGACGTCATCGTCAAGCGCGCGGACAAGGTGGTGTACGTCCTCGCGCCGATCGTCGCGGCCATCCCGGCCTTCATGGCGATCGCGGTGATCCCCTTCGGGCCGGCCGGCAACGAGATCTCGATCTTCGGCCAGCGCACCACGATGCAGCTCACCGACCTGCCGATCGCGATGCTGTACATCCTCGCGGTCGCCTCGGTGGGCATCTACGGGATCGTGCTCGCGGGCTGGTCCTCCGGGTCGACGTATCCGCTGCTCGGCGGACTGCGCTCGTGCGCCCAGATGATCTCGTACGAGATCGCCATGGGTGCCGCGTTCGCCTCGGTCTTCCTCTACTCCGGTTCGATGTCGACGTCGACCATCGTCGAGCAGCAGCAGGACCGCTGGTACATCGTGCTGCTGCCGGTCTCCTTCGTGATCTACGTCGTGACGATGATCGGGGAGACCAACCGCGCCCCGTTCGACATGCCGGAGTCGGAGGGCGACCTGGTCGGCGGCTTCAACACCGAGTACTCGTCGATCAAGTTCGCCCTCTTCATGCTCGCCGAGTACGTGAACATGGTGACGGTCTCGGCCGTCTCCACGACGCTCTTCCTGGGCGGCTGGCGCGCCCCCTGGCCCATCAGCACCTTCTGGGAGGGCGCCAACCACGGCTGGTGGCCGATGCTCTGGTTCACGGTGAAGGTGCAGCTGCTGCTGTTCTTCTTCATCTGGCTGCGCGGCACGCTCCCGCGGGTCCGCTACGACCAGCTGATGAAGCTCGGCTGGAAGGTGCTGATCCCGGTCTCCGTGGTCTGGCTGATGCTCGTCGCGACGGTGCGGACCCTGCGCAACGAGAACTACGACTTCGCCGACATCGCCCTGTACGTCGGCGGCGGTGTCCTCGTCCTGCTGCTGCTCTCGTTCGTCGTGGACATCTTCCGCGACCGGGGCGCCAAGGAGCGGGCGGCGACCGCCGAGCCCGCCGCCTTCGACCCGATGGCCGGCGGCTTCCCCGTACCTCCGCTGCCCGGACAGACGCCGCCGCCGGTCCCGCGGCGCCGCCCGCGTCACGAGCGGGAGTTGATTGTCAGTGGTGGGTCCGATACTGCGAGTGACGGATCACTCGGCGGGACTCGTGACGGAAAGGAGGGGTCCGATGGCTGAGGAGCCGAAGGAGACCGCACCCGGTTTCCAGAACCCCGTCGCCGGCTTCGGCGTGACCTTCAAGGCCATGTTCAAGAAGCGGCTGACCGAGCAGTACCCGGAGCAGCCGAAGACCACCGCCCCGCGGTTCCACGGCCGGCACCAGCTCAACCGCCATCCGGACGGCCTGGAGAAGTGCGTCGGCTGTGAGCTGTGCGCCTGGGCCTGCCCCGCCGACGCGATCTATGTGGAGGGCGCGGACAACACCGACGAGGAGCGCTACTCGCCGGGCGAGCGGTACGGCCGCGTCTACCAGATCAACTACGCCCGCTGCATCCTGTGCGGCCTGTGCATCGAGGCGTGCCCCACGCGCGCGCTGACGATGACGAACGAGTTCGAGCTGGCCGACAGCAGCCGCGCCAACCTGATCTACACCAAGGAGCAGCTGCTCGCCGGTCTGGAGGAGGGCATGGTCGACAGCCCTCACTCGATCTTCCCCGGCACGGACGAGCAGGACTACTACCGGGGCCTGGTCACCGAGGCCGCGCCCGGTACGGAGCGCCAAGTGGCCGTCTCCCGGGGCGAGGTGCCGCAGGAGGCCTCCTCCACGTTCGGCGAGGACGAGCCGGCGTCGGAGAAGGTGATCCGCCGATGATGTCCCTCGCCGCCTACTCCACCTCCACCGGAGAGGCCTTCCAGTTCTGGGTCCTCGGCACCGTCGCCGTGATCGGCGCCCTGTGCACCGTCTTCATGAAGAAGGCCGTGCACAGCGCGCTCTGCCTGGCCGGGACCATGATCGTCCTGGCGGTCTTCTACCTCGCCAACGGGGCGTACTTCCTGGGCGTCGTGCAAATCGTCGTCTACACCGGCGCCATCATGATGCTCTTCCTGTTCGTGGTCATGCTCGTGGGCGTCACCGCGGCGGACTCGCTGAAGGAGACCATCAAGGGCCAGCGCTGGCTGGCCCTGCTGTGCGGACTCGGCTTCGGCATCCTGCTGTTCGCGGGCATCGGCAACGCGTCGGTGAACGACTTCAACGGCCTGGCGAAGGCGAACGCCAACGGCAATGTGGAAGGCCTCGCCTCCCTCATCTTCACGAAGTACGTGTTCGCCTTCGAGATCACCGGCGCGCTGCTCATCACGGCCACCATCGGCGCCATGGTGCTCACGCACCGGGAGCGCACCGAGCGGGCCAAGACCCAGCGCGAGATGTCCGAGGAGCGCGTCCGCGCGGGCAAGCACCTGCCGCCCCTGCCGGCACCCGGCGTCTACGCCCGGCACAACGCGGTGGACATCGCGGGCCTGCTGCCCGACGGCACCCCGTCGGAGCTGACGGTCAACAAGACGCTGCGCGACCGCGGCCAGATCCGGGACGTGTCGACCGAGGCACTGAACGACCTGAAGGCCCTGGAACAGCGCGCCGAGGAGCGCCTGGAGCGCACGAAGACAGGGGAGGGGCCCAAGTGAACCCGGTCAACTACCTGTATCTCGCCGCCCTGCTGTTCACGATCGGCGCCACCGGCGTACTGATCAGGCGGAACGCGATCGTGGTGTTCATGTGCATCGAGCTCATGCTCAACGCCTGCAACCTCGCCTTCGTCGCCTTCTCCCGCCTGCACGGCAATCTCGACGGCCAGATCATCGCCTTCTTCACGATGGTCGTCGCCGCCGCGGAGGTCGTGGTCGGGCTCGCGATCATCGTGTCGCTGTTCCGTTCCCGCCACTCGGCCTCGGTCGACGACGCCAGCCTGATGAAGCTGTAAGGGGTCGCTGAATCGTGGAGAATCTGATTGCGCTGCTGGTAGCGGCGCCTCTGCTCGGAGCGGCCGTACTGCTGTGCGGCGGCCGGCGGCTGGACGCCGTGGGGCACTGGATCGGCACGGCGCTCGCCGCCGTCTCCTTCGTGATCGGCGCGGTCCTCTTCGCCGACATGCTGGGGAAGTCCGGTGAGGACCGGGCCATGTCGCAGTACCTGTTCAGTTGGGTGCCGGTCGAGGGCTTCCAGGCCGACGTCGCCTTCCAGCTCGACCAGTTGTCGATGACGTTCGTGCTGCTGATCACCGGCGTCGGCTCGCTGATCCACCTGTACTCGATCGGGTACATGGAGCACGACGAGCGCCGCCGCCGCTTCTTCGGCTATCTGAACCTGTTCCTCGCGGCGATGCTGCTGCTGGTCCTCGCGGACAACTACCTCCTGCTGTACGTCGGCTGGGAGGGCGTCGGTCTCGCCTCGTACCTGCTGATCGGCTTCTGGCAGCACAAGCCCAGCGCCGCCACCGCCGCGAAGAAGGCCTTCCTGGTCAACCGCGTCGGCGACGTGGGCCTGTCGATCGCCATCATGCTGATGTTCACGACCTTCGGGACCTTCGCCTTCGGCCCGCTGCTGGGCGTGGAGGGGGAGGCCGGTGCCGCCGGGGACGCCACGGAGGGCAGGCTGACGGCCATCGCGCTGATGCTCCTGCTCGCGGCCTGCGGCAAGTCCGCCCAGGTGCCGCTGCAGTCCTGGCTCGGCGACGCGATGGAGGGCCCGACCCCGGTCTCGGCCCTCATCCACGCCGCGACGATGGTGACGGCCGGCGTCTACCTGATCGTGCGGTCCGCGGCGATCTTCAACGGAGCGCCCGACGCACAGCTCGTCGTCACCGTCGTCGGTGCCGTCACGCTGCTGTTCGGTGCGATCGTCGGTTGCGCCAAGGACGACATCAAGAAGGCCCTGGCCGGCTCGACGATGTCGCAGATCGGCTACATGGTCCTGGCGGCCGGCCTCGGCCCCATCGGCTACGTGTTCGCGATCATGCACCTGGTGACGCACGGCTTCTTCAAGGCCGGCCTGTTCCTCGGTGCCGGTTCGGTCATGCACGGCATGAACGACGAGGTCGACATGCGCAGGTACGGCGGCCTGCGCAGGTACATGCCGATCACCTTCGTGACCTTCGGCCTCGGCTACCTGGCCATCATCGGTTTCCCGGGCCTGTCCGGCTTCTTCTCCAAGGACAAGATCATCGAGGCGGCCTTCGCCAAGGGCGGCACCGAGGGCTGGATCCTCGGCGGCGTGGCCCTGCTCGGCGCCGCCATCACCGCGTACTACATGACGCGCGTGATGCTGATGACGTTCTTCGGGGAGGAGCGCTGGCGCAACACGCCGACGCCGTCCCCGGCCGAGCCGAGCGTGGAGCCCGCGGCGGAGCACCACGGCGACCACGCCGAACCGCACCCGCACGAGTCGCCCAGGTCGATGACGATCCCCATGATCGTGCTGGCCTTCGGATCGGTCTTCGCGGGCGCCTTCTTCAGCATCGGCGACCGCTTCCTGCACTGGCTGGAGCCGGTCACGGGACACTCCCACGGCGACTCGCCGGTCAGTGCCCTCACGGTCACCCTCGCCACGATGGTCGTGCTCGTCGTCGGTGTCGCCGTCGCATACGCGCAGTACGGGCGGCGCCGCGTCCCGGTGGTCGCCCCGCGCGGCTCCCTGCTCACCCGGGCCGCCCGGCGCGACCTGTACCAGGACGACTTCAACCACGTGGTGCTGGTGCGCGGCGGGGAGCACCTCACGCGCTCCCTGGTGTACGTCGACCACACGCTGGTCGACGGCGTCGTCAACGGCACGGCGGCCTCGGTCGGCGGGCTCTCCGGACGGCTGCGCAAGCTGCAGAACGGCTACGCGCGCTCGTACGCGGTCTCGATGTTCGGCGGTGCGGCGGTCCTCATCGCCGCGACCCTGCTGATGAGGGCGGTCTGATACCGATGTCCTTTCCCCTGCTGACAGCGACGGCGGCGCTCCCGGCCCTCGGGGCGATCGCCACGGCCGCGGTGCCGGCCGCGCGACGTGTCGCGGCCAAATGGCTGGCGCTGCTCGTCTCCCTCGCCACACTCGTGCTGGCGGCGATCGTCCTGGTCCGCTTCGAACCCGGCGGCGACCGGTACCAGCTCACCGAGTCCCACTCCTGGATCGCCGACTTCGGCGTCAGGTACGAGCTGGGTGTGGACGGCATCGGGGTGGCGCTCGTCGCGCTGACCGCCCTGCTGATCCCGTTCGTGATCCTCGCGGGCTGGCACGACGCCGACCCGCAGGAGACCGGCAGCAGCCGCTGGCGGCCGACCCAGGGGTTCTTCGCCCTGATCCTGGCCGTCGAGGCGATGGTGATCCTCTCCTTCGAGGCCACCGACGTCTTCCTCTTCTACATCTTCTTCGAAGCCATGCTCATCCCGATGTACTTCCTCATCGGCGGCTTCGGGGACCGTGCCCACGAGCACGGCGACGCGGTGGCGGCGACCCAGCGCTCGTACGCGGCCGTGAAGTTCCTCCTCTACAACCTGGTCGGCGGCCTGATCATGCTGGCCGCCGTCATCGGGCTCTACGTGGTCGCCGGGAACTTCTCGCTCCAGGAGATCGCCGAGGCCCGGGCCAGCGGCACCCTGGACATGGCGACCAGCACCGAGCGCTGGCTCTTCCTCGGCTTCTTCTTCGCCTTCGCGGTGAAGGCGCCGCTGTGGCCACTGCACACCTGGCTGCCGAACGCGATGGGCGAGGCCACGGCCCCGGTCGCCGTCCTGATCACCGCGGTGGTCGACAAGGTCGGCACCTTCGCGATGCTCCGTTTCTGCCTCCAGCTGTTCCCGGAGGCCTCGAAGTGGGCGACGCCCGTCATCCTCGTGCTGGCGCTGATCAGCATCATCTACGGGGCGCTGCTCGCGGTCGGCCAGCGCGACATCAAGCGGCTGGTCGCCTACGCGTCGATCTCGCACTTCGGCTTCATCATCCTCGGCATCTTCGCGATGACCAGCCAGGGCCAGTCCGGCGCGACGCTCTACATGGTCAACCACGGGATCTCGACCGCCGCCCTGATGCTGGTGGCGGGCTTCCTGATCTCGCGGCGGGGTTCGCGTCTGATCGCGGACTACGGAGGGGTGCAGAAAGTCGCACCGGTGCTCGCCGGCACGTTCCTGATCGGCGGCCTCGCGACGCTCTCGCTTCCCGGGCTCGCGCCCTTCGTCAGCGAGTTCCTGGTCCTGGTCGGCACGTTCTCGCGCTATCCGGTCATCGGCATCATCGCCACGTTCGGCATCGTCCTCGCGGCGCTCTACACGCTCGTCCTCTACCAGCGCACGATGACGGGCCCGGTGAAGGCCGAGGTCGCCGCGATGCCCGACCTCCGGGTGCGCGAGCTGCTGGTCGTCGCCCCGCTGATCGCCCTGCTGATCTTCCTGGGCGTCTACCCGAAGCCGGTCACCGACATCGTCAACCCGGCGGTGCAGCAGACCATGTCAGATGTACACGAGAAGGACCCCAAGCCCGAGGTGGAGGCGGCCAAGTGAGCGCAGTAGCCGTCCACAGCCTGTGGACAAACGCGGCCGACCCGATCTCGAAGATCGACGCGCCGAAGATCGAATACGGGCAGCTGTCGCCCACCCTCATCGTCATCGGGGCGGCTGTCGTCGGGGTCCTGATCGAGGCGTTCGTGCCTCGCAAGTCCCGGTACTACGCACAGGTGTTCGTGTCCGTGGTTGCGCTCGCCGCCGCCTTCGCGGCGGTCGTGGCTCTCGCGGCGGGCGGATACGGCACGACCAAGGCGCACATCGCGGCGATGGGTGCGATCGCCGTCGACGGTCCCGCCCTCTTCCTGCAGGGCACGATCCTGCTGGCCGGACTGCTCGGCGTGTTCACCTTCGCCGAGCGGCGGCTCGACCCGGAGGCGCACGGAAACCGCGTCGACTCCTTCGCCGCCCAGGCCGCCTCCGTGCCCGGCAGCGACAGCGAGCAGGCCGCCGTCAAGGCGGGGTTCACCACCACCGAGGTGTTCCCGCTCCTGCTCTTCGCGATCGGCGGCATGCTGGTCTTCCCCTCGGCGAACGACCTGCTGACGCTGTTCATCGCCCTGGAGGTCTTCTCCCTCCCGCTGTACCTGCTGTGCGCCGTGGCCCGCCGCAAGCGGCTCATGTCGCAGGAGGCCGCGGTCAAGTACTTCCTGCTCGGCGCCTTCGCCTCCGCGTTCACCCTGTTCGGCATCGCCCTGCTGTACGGCTACGCGGGCTCGGTGTCGTACGCCACGGTCGCCCAGGTCGTCGACGGCACCGTGCAGAACGTGGACCCGGCGCTCGCCGACACCATGGGCAACGACGCGCTGCTGCTCATCGGTGTCGCGATGGTCGTCATGGGCCTGCTGTTCAAGGTCGGCGCCGTGCCGTTCCACATGTGGACCCCGGACGTCTACCAGGGCGCGCCCACCCCGGTCACCGGCTTCATGGCCGCGGCGACCAAGGTGGCCGCCTTCGGCGCCCTGCTCCGCCTCCTGTACGTGGTCCTGCCGGGACTGCGCTGGGACTGGCGGCCGGTCATGTGGGCCGTCGCGATCGTCACCATGCTGGGCGGCGCGATCGTCGCGATCACCCAGACCGACATCAAGCGGCTGCTGGCGTACTCGTCCATCGCGCACGCCGGATTCATCCTCGCGGGTGTCATCGCGACGACGCCCGACGGTGTCTCGTCGGTGCTCTTCTACCTGGGCGCCTACTCGTTCGTGACGATCGGCGCCTTCGCCGTGGTGACCCTGGTCAGGGACGCGGGCGGCGAGGCCACGCACCTGTCCAAGTGGGCGGGTCTCGGACGCAGGTCCCCGCTGGTGGCGGCCGTGTTCGCGGTCTTCCTGCTGGCCTTCGCCGGAATTCCGCTGACCTCCGGGTTCGCCGGGAAGTTCGCCGTGTTCAAGGCGGCGGCGGAGGGCGGCGCGGGTGCGCTCGTCGTGGTCGGCGTGATCTCGTCGGCGATCGCGGCCTTCTTCTACATCCGGGTGATCGTGCTCATGTTCTTCAGCGAGCCGCGCCCCGAGGGTCCGACGGTCGCCGTGCCGTCGCCGCTCACCATGACGGCGATCGCCGTCGGCGTGGCGGTCACACTGGTGCTGGGTGTGGCACCCCAGTACTTCCTG
Organism: Streptomyces sp. NPDC026417; assembly: GCF_055567695.1. Taxonomy (NCBI): domain Bacteria; kingdom Bacillati; phylum Actinomycetota; class Actinomycetes; order Kitasatosporales; family Streptomycetaceae; genus Streptomyces; species Streptomyces sp. NPDC026417. The sequence continues at coordinate 175,994 of NZ_JBVHPY010000018.1, read as the reverse complement.
GACCTGGCGGGGCAGGCGGGAGTCTTCGTCCGCTGAGTCCCGCCGCGCGCGGTGCCGGGCCCCGGCCTCCCCAGGGAGGACCGGGGCCCTTCGCGCGTGCCGGGGCGCGGGACCCGCGGGGCGGACGTGCGTCGCGTAGCGGAGTGGGACGGTCGCGTCCTGTGGACAACTGCGGGTCTGTCGGTGCGGAGCCCTATGGTGGCTGTCGTGGGCGAAGCACGACATACGGGGGACGACGGGCGATGAGCGAAACGGGCGGGACAGCTGTGGTGACCGGAGCGGACGCGATGACGGGACCGGCCGAGAGCGAGGCGCTGGCCACGCTCCACCGGGTCTTCGGGTACGAGGCCTTCCGCGGCGAGCAGGGAGCCGTCATCGACCACGTGGTCGACGGCGGTGACGCCGTCGTCCTCATGCCGACCGGCGGCGGCAAGTCCCTCTGCTACCAGATCCCGGCCCTCGTCAGACCCGGCACCGGTGTCGTCGTCTCCCCCCTCATCGCGTTGATGCAGGACCAGGTCGACGCGCTGCGGGCGCTCGGTGTGCGCGCCGGCTTCATGAACTCCACGCAGGACTTCGACGAGCGGCGCGTCGTGGAGGCGGAGTTCCTGTCCGGCGAACTGGACCTGCTCTATCTCGCCCCGGAGCGGCTGCGCCTGCAGGGCACACTGGATCTGCTGTCGCGCGCCAAGATCTCGGTCTTCGCGATCGACGAGGCGCACTGCGTGGCCCAATGGGGTCACGACTTCCGCCCCGACTACCTGGCCCTCTCCCTGCTGGGCGAGCGCTGGCCCGACGTCCCCCGCATCGCCCTCACGGCGACGGCCACGCACGCCACGCATCAGGAGATCACCCAGCGCCTGGGCATGCCGGACGCCCGTCATTTCGTGGCGAGCTTCGACCGGCCGAACATCCAGTACCGCATCGTCCCCAAGGCCGACCCCAAGAAGCAGCTGCTGGCCTTCCTGCGCGAGGAGCACGCGGGCGACGCGGGCATCGTCTACTGCCTCTCGCGCAACTCGGTGGACAAGACGGCCGAGTTCCTCTCGCGCAACGGGATCGAGGCGGTTCCGTACCACGCGGGACTGGACGCGGGCACCCGCGCCGCGCACCAGTCGCGCTTCCTCCGGGAGGAGGGGCTCGTCGTGGTCGCCACCATCGCCTTCGGCATGGGCATCGACAAGCCGGACGTGCGGTTCGTCGCCCACCTCGACCTTCCCAAGTCCGTGGAGGGCTACTACCAGGAGACGGGCCGCGCCGGCCGTGACGGACTGCCGTCCACCGCCTGGATGGCCTACGGGCTGCAGGACGTGGTGCAGCAGCGCAAGCTCATCCAGGGCAGCGAGGGCGACGAGGCGTTCCGCCGCCGGGCCGCCGCCCATCTGGACTCGATGCTGGCGCTGTGCGAGACGGTCCGGTGCCGCCGTTCCCAGCTCCTCGCCTACTTCGGCCAGGACCCGCAGGCGGACCGCTGTGGGAACTGCGACACCTGCCTGGCCCCGCCGGAGACCTGGGACGGCACGGTCGCCGCACAGAAGCTGCTCTCGACGATCGTCCGGCTCCAGCGGGAGCGGGGGCAGAAGTTCGGGGCGGTCCAGATCGTCGACATCCTGCTGGGCCGGCGGACGGCGAAGGTGATCCAGTTCGACCACGACCAGCTGTCCGTCTTCGGCATCGGGGAGGAGCTGTCGGAAGCCGAATGGCGCGGGGTGGTCCGGCAGTTGCTGGCCCAGGGGCTCCTCGCGGTCGAGGGGGACTACGGCACGCTCGTGCTGACCGAGGCCAGCGGCACCGTACTGCGGCGCGAGCGCGAGGTGCCGCTGCGCAAGGAGGCACCGAAGCCGGTGACGTCCCGGTCGGGCGCGGGCCGGGGCGAGAGGAAGTCCCGGACCGCCGCGGCCGAGCTGCCCGCCGCACTCGTCCCCGTCTTCGAGGCACTGCGCTCCTGGCGAGCGGCCCAGGCCAAGGAGCAGGGCGTCCCCGCGTACGTCATCTTCCACGACGCCACCCTCCGCGAGATCGCCACCGCGGCGCCGACCTCGATCGCCGAGCTGGGCGGGATCGGCGGCGTCGGCGAGAAGAAGCTGGCTACGTACGGGGAGGGAGTGCTGGCGGCCCTCGCCTCGGCGGGCGGCACCGCTGCCCCCGGCCCCGACTCCGGCGCTGCGCCCGGTGCCCCTGCGCCCGGAGCCGCCTCCGCGCCCGGAGCCGCCTCCGCGCCCGGAGCCGCCTCCGCGCCCGGAGCCGGGCCCGCGTCCGGGGACGCCTCCGGACGCACCCCGGGCTCCGAGTCCGGATCCACCCCCGCCCCCCGGCCCGGCTCCGGGTCCGGCGACGGCTTCGACCCGGACTGGCCCGAGATGGCCGGGGACTACGAGCCGGAGCCGGAGGACTGGGCGTAGGGGCGGCGCCCTCCCGGCCTCACAGCGACCGTGACGCGTACGCCCGGACGTCCGCGTCGGAGTCCGACGTGGCCGTCGCCAGCGCGGCGCGGGCGTCCTCGTGGACCTCGGCATGCCGGACGAGCGCCAGGACGGCCGCCTTGCGCACGTCGGCGTTCGGATCGCCCAGCGCCTTGGCCAGGGCGGGGACGGCGACCTCGGCGTCCGCGGCGGACAGCGCGGTGGCCGCGCCCGACCTGACCTGCCAGGCGGCATCGGCCTGCGCGGCGACGGCGCGGGCGGCCGGCCCCGCAGGGCAGCCGGTGGTCGCCAGGGCCTCGTAGGCGGCGGCGCGGACCAGGGCGTCGGGGTCGGCGGTCAGCCGGTCCAGGGCGTCCTCGACGGGGCTCCCAGGGCTCACCCCGGCCAGCGCCTTGGCCACGGTGACGCGGACCTCGCGGGACGGGTCCCCGGCCGCGGCGAGCAGCGGGAACGCCGTGTCGACGGAGACCAGACCGCGCACGGCCGCGACGCGCACGGCGACATCGGGGTCGGTGAGGGCGTCGGTGTAGACGTCGGGGGCGCCGAGGCGCAGGGCGCGCAGCAGGTCGAGAGCGGTGGCGCGGACGAGGGCGTCGTCCTCGGCGAGCGCGCGGACCAGGGCGTCGTGCAGGGCCGGCTCGGGGGTGAGGGTCTCGACGAGTTCGCGCAGCGACGCGGCGGCCGTGGCGCGGACGTCGGCGTCGGGGTCGCGGAGGGCGGCGCCGAGGGCGGGGCCTGTGCCGGGGGGCGCCGACTCGGTGAGGAGGGCGACGGCGGCGCGGCGGACGGACGGCTCGGGATCGGTCAGATAGGGCCGTACGGCGGCGAGTTCGGGTGCGTCGTCGGCGAGGGCGAGCAGTTCCAGCAGCCGGGGCGAGGCCGCCGGTTCCGCGGCGCCGGTGTGCCGGGGGAGCGGGTCGGCGGCGGGTTGAGCGGCCACCGGCGCCGCGTCCCGTGCCCCGGCCGTGGCCACACCCTCCGGGTGGACCTCGCCGAGGTGACGGGAGGGGCCGCCGGCCGGGGTGAAGTCGGTGACCGGCACGAGGTAGGGAGCCACGGGACGGGCCGTGAACTCCATCGCCCCGGACGGGGACTTGTACAGATCGAGGTGGTGGAACCAGTCCGCGTCGTCCCGGGCGGGATGGTCGGTGCGGTCGTGGTAGAGGCCCCAGCGGGACTCCGTCCGGGCGAGCGAGGCACGGGCGGCCATCTCCGCGCAGTCGCGGATGAAGGTGACCTCGGCGCACCGCATCAGCTCGTGCGGGGTCCGGGCACCCATGGCCGCGATGTCGTCGCGCATCCGCTCGAAGGCCTCCAGGGCGAGCGAGAGACGGGCGCCGGACTTGGGCGGGGCGACGTAGTCGTTCACGAAGCGGCGGAGTTTGTACTCGACCTGGGGCTGGGGCGGGCCGTCCGGGTTGCGCAGCGGGCGGTAGACCAGTTCGTGCGCCTCGCGGAGCTGGTCCTGCGGCAACTCGCCCTCGTAGGCGCGGTACCGGGCGGCGTCCGCGCCGGCGAGGTCGCCGAAGACGAACGCGCCGATCATGTAGTTGTGCGGGACGCAGGCCAGGTCCCCGGCGGCGTACAGGCGCGGCACGGTGGTGCGGGCGTGGTCGTCGACGCGGACGCCCGAGGCGGAGTGGCCGCCGCACAGGCCGATCTCGGAGATGTGCATCTCCACGTCGTGGGTGCGGTAGTCGTGGCCGCGGCCGGCGTGGAAGGTGCCGCGGGTGGGGCGCTCCGTGGAGTGCAGGATGGTTTCGAGAGCGCTGATCGACTCCTCCGGGAGGTGGCTCAGCTTCAGGTACACCGGGCCCCGGTCGCTGGCCACCTCCGCGGCGAACTCGGCCATCATGCGGCCCGACCAGTAGTCGGAGTCGACGAAGCGCTCGCCGTGCCGGTTGACCTGGTAGCCGCCGAACGGATTGGCGACGTAGGCGCAGGCGGGCCCGTTGTAGTCCTTGATCAGCGGATTGATCTGGAAGCACTCGATGCCGGTGAGTTCGGCGCCCGCGTGGTACGCCATGGCGTAGCCGTCACCGGCGTTGGTGGGGTTCTCGTAGGTGCCGTACAGGTAGCCGGAGGCGGGCAGGCCGAGCCGGCCGCAGGCGCCGGTCGCCAGGATCACCGCGCCCGCGCGGACGGTGACGAACCGCCCGGTACGGGTGTGGAAGCCCGCCGCGCCCACGGCACGCCCCCCGGCGGTGAGCACCCGCACCGGCATCACCCGGTTCTCGATCCGGATCCGCTCCCGCATCTCGCGCCGCCGCAGCTGCCGGTACAGGACCTTCTTGACGTCCTTGCCCTCGGGCATCGGCAGCACGTAGGAGCCGGAGCGGTGCACCTGGCGGACCGCGTACTCGCCGTGCTCGTCCTTCTCGAACTTCACGCCGTACGACTCCAGGCGCTGCACCATCGCGAAGCCGCGGGTGGCCGTCTGGCGGACGGTGGACTGGTCGACGATGCCGTCGTTGGCGCGGGTGATCTCGGCGACGTAGTCGTCGGGCTCGGCGCGGCCCGGGACGACGGCGTTGTTGACGCCGTCCATGCCCATGGCGAGGGCGCCGGAGTGACGGACGTGCGCCTTCTCCAGGAGGAGGACGTCCGCCCCCTGCTCGGCGGCGGTGAGGGCGGCCATGGTGCCGGCCGTGCCGCCGCCGATGACGAGGACGTCGCAGGTGAGCTCCTCGGCGTCGTCGAGGGAGGGGATCTCCACCGGGCGGTCCGCGAGGGACTCCCGGCCGCCAGGGTTGGTGTCCACGGAGGTCTCCACAGGTGTGCCTTTCACTTGCCGAGGGACGTGAGGACGTCGCGCCGCAGGGCGAGCCGCGCCGGGTCGTCGTGTGCGGAGCGCTCGCGTGGCCGCGGCACCGGATGGACGGCGAGGAGACCGCCTGCGGCACCGGGTGTCCGCCCGTGCCGGTCGGCCTCGCCGGGGCGGCCGGAGCCGAGCAGTGCCACCCGGTCACCGAGGAACAGCGCCTCGTCCACGTCGTGGGTCACGAAGACGACGGTGGCGCCGCCGCCGTGCAGCACCTCGACGAGGAGGTCCTGCATGCCGGCGCGGGTCTGGGCGTCGAGGGCCCCGAAGGGTTCGTCCATGAGGACGGCCCGGGGCCGCCCGGCCAGGGCGCGGGCGAGCTGGACGCGCTGGCGCTGGCCGCCGGAGACGCGGTGCGGCAACTGCCGTGCGCGGCCGTCGAGTCCGACCCGGGTGAGCCAGCCGTCCGCCTGGGACCGGCGCGCGCCGCGCGGCACCCCCTGGATGGCGAGGGGGAGTTCGATGTTGGCGCGCAGGGTGCGCCAGGGCAGGAGGGCGTCCTCCTGGAAGACGAGGGCGCGGTCGGCGGCGGGGGCGACCAGTGGGCGGCCGTCCTGCTCGACCGTGCCCGCGAGGGCGGGCAGCAGTCCGGCGAGGGTCCGCAGGAGAGTCGACTTGCCGCAGCCCGAGGGCCCCACGACGGTCAGGATCTCGCCGGGGGCGATGTCCAGGTCGACGTCTTCGAGGACGGGGACGCCGGGGCGGCCCAGCGCGGCGCCGGTGAGGGTGAGCCGCGTTCCGTGCGGCGGGGCGGGGGCCGCGGCGGTGGCCCGGGCCGGGCCGGACGTCTCAGACGAGGTGCTCATCGCGGACCTCCCTTCCGGGTGCGGCGACGGCCGGCCGGGCGGGCGCGGGCGCGGCGGCCGGGCCGGTGCGCACCCGGGCGCCGGGGACGTACTCCGTGCGCGGCAGCCACCGGGTGAACCAGCGGCCCACGCGCTCGACGGCCGTGGAGGTGAGCCAGCCGAGCAGGCCGATGGTGACCATGCCGACGAAGACGCCGGGGTAGTCGACGACGGTGTAGTCCTGCCAGGTGCGGTAGCCGACGCCGTACTGGCCGGAGATCATCTCGGCGGAGATGACGCAGATCCACGAGACGCCGATGCCGACGGAGAGGCCGCCGAAGATGCCGGGCAGCGCGCCGGGCAGCACCACCGAGCCGAGGACGCGCCACCGGCCGCCGCCCATCGTCCGCACCGCCTCCTCCCAGACGGGGGTGAGCGCCCGCACCGCGTGCCGGGTGGAGACCAGGACGGGGAAGAAGGCGGCGGCGCAGGTGATGAAGACGATGCCCTGTTCGTTGCTGGGGAACAGCAGGATGGCGACGGGCACGAGCGCGATCGCCGGGACGGGCCGGATCACCTCCAGGACGGGGCCGAGCAGGTCCTCGACGAGGCGGGAGCGTGCCACGGCCACACCGGTGGCGACACCCAGGGCGGCCGCCAGGAGGAAGCCGGTGAGGATCCGGGTGAGGCTGTCGGTGAGGTCCGTCCAGTAGTCGCCGCCGCCGAGCCGGTCGCCGAACGCACGGGCCACGTCGGCGACGGTCGGGAACTGCGAGAAGCGCAGCCACAGGTCGACGTCCAGACTGGTCAGCAGCTGCCAGGCGGTCAGGAAGGCGGCGAGCGACGTGGCCCGCAGCGCGTAGCGGCCGAGCCCGTGGGGGAGCCCCGTCCGCCGGACGGCCCGTGGCGCTCCCGCGCTGCCCCCGGTCACGACGCCCGCTCCAGGGCCTCGGCGTAGGAGACCGTGCGGGCGCCCGGGTGAGCGGCGGTGTAGGCCTTGGCGGTCGCGGCGGTGACGAACGGGTGGAGAGCGTCGCCGTCCGCCACCCACACCGACTTGTCCGCGAACCAGAGCGTGCCGGTGGTCGTGTCGGAGACGTACGCGGCGCGCACGTTCCCGCGGTGGGCGGACACGTGACGGAGCAGGGCGGACGCCGAGGTGAACGTGCGCGTCCCGGTGGCGCCCTCGGGCCACACCTCACCGGCGGCCGGAGAGGGACCGGCGGCCAGGGCGTCGGCGTATCCGGCGGTGCCCAGCGCCTTCTTCACGTACCGGTCGTCGACGAAGGCGTCCACGTCGACGTCCCCGACGAGCTTCGCCGACTTCAGCACGGACACGTCCTTCTTCAGCGCGGCGATCAGCCGGGGCTTGAGGGCGGGACCGAAGGTGGCGATGCCGTGTGCGCCGTTGTAGAGGTAGACGACCTCGGCGGGCAGCCCGGTCGCCTTCGCGACCTTCTCCGCGGCGGGCACGGGATGGTCGTGGAGGTAGTCCGTCGCCCGGTACTGGGCCTTGAGGAAGGCCTCCAGGACGGCGGGGCGTTTCTCGGCGAAGTCCTTGCGGGCGGTGACGCCGTGGAACGTCGGCAGGCGCAGCGCCGCCCCGTCGTACAGGGCCTTCGCCTTGCCCTGGTGGGCGAGGAGACCGGGCCAGGCGACGAACTGGGAGAGGGCGTCGGCGCTGCCGGCCGAGAGGGCCGAAGCGCCCACCGCGGGCTGCTGGTTGAGCTTCTCGATGCCCTTGTCGGGGTCGATTCCGGCGCGTTGGAGGGCGCGGACGAGGGTGCCGTCGGCCGCCGAGCCGATACTCGTCGACACCTTCTTGCCGCGCAGGTCGGCGAGGGAGTCGAGCCGCGAGTCCGGTGCGGTGACGATGGTGTTGAGGCCGCCGCTCAGGTTGTAGCCGGTGACGGAGACGAGACGCGTCGGGCGGTTGAGCTGGGTGCCGCGGGCGGCGTTGATGAGCAGCGGGAAGTCGCCCATCGAGCCGATGTCGATCTTCCCGGCGGTCATCTGGGCGGTGATGGGGGCGCCGGTCGCGTAGTCCTGCCAGGCGACGCGGTAGGTGGTGCCGTCGCCGAGGGCGTTCAGCTCCTGCTCGAAGTAGCCGAGCGAGCGGAGCAGGGTGCCGGCCGTCACGGTGTTGATCGTCTTGGACTGGTAGCCGACGGTGACCGTGACCGTCGAGCCGCCACCGGCCTCGGCGTCGCCGCCGCAGCCGGTGAGGGGAAGCAGGAGGGCTGCGGCGGTCATCGCGACCGCCGTGCGTTTCGCGTTGCTGGGCATGGGAGTTCGGGCCTCTCGCCGGAGCGGTTCGACGGATCAGCGGAGCAGGTACGGCATGTTGACCGTGACGGCGCCGGTCGGGCAGCGGGCGGCGCACGGGCCGCAGTACCAGCACTCGTCGACGTGCATGTAGGCCTTGCCGTTGCTCTCGTCGATGGCGAGGGAGTCCAGCGGGCACATGTCGACGCAGAGGGTGCAGCCGTCGATGCACTTCGACTCGTCGATGGTCACGGGCACGTCGGCCCGCTGGGGCGCCAAGGGCATGGCTGTCTCCAGGAATCGGTACGGGAAGAGGGCCGCGCGGGGCGGTGGGCCGGGCGCCGGTGCGGCGTCCCCGGCGCGGACGGGGCTACAGCAGGCGGTGCAGCCGGCCGTTCATGGTGATGCGGTCGCCGCGGAAGCGGATGAACTCGAGGTCGACGGGGCGGCCGTCGGCGAGGTGGGTGAGCCGTTCCAGCATGAGTACGGCCGTGCCGCGCGGCGCCTCCAGTACGGCGGCGGAGTGCGCGTCCGCGTTCACGGCCTCCAGGGTGATCTCGGCGTGCCCGAGCGGACGGCCGGTGACCGACTCCAGGAGGCGGAAGACGTCCGTGTTCTCCAGGTCGGCGCCGAGCAGGGCGGTGCCGATGTCGAGGGGGATGTAGGTGAGGTCGAGGGAGAGGGGGAGACCGTCCAGGCGGCGCAGGCGCTCGATGTAGAGGACGTCGGCGCCGGGCGGCACGCGCAGGCGTTCGGCGACCGGCCCCGGTGCGGGCACGGGGCCGACGGTCCGCACCTCGTTGCTGACCTGGCCGTGTTCCCGCAGGGTTTCCGCGAGTCCCATCAGCCGGTCGAGTCCGTGGGCGTACTTCTGGGCGACGACGACCGTGCCGACTCCGGGGACCCGGGCCACCAGGCCCTCGGCGCGCAGCAGGTCGAGGGCCTGGCGGACGGTGTTGCGCGAGACGCGGTAGTCGTCGCCGATGGCTGCCTCGTGCGGCAGGGTGCCGTCCGGGAAGCCGCCGGTCAGCACTTGCTGGCGCAGCAGGTCGGCGAGCTGCCTGGCCCGGTCCGCACGCAGCCGCCGCCGGTGGGCGGCGACGGTGGTCGCGCCGGCTCCGGCGTGCTCTCGGATGCGTTCGGTGGGCATGCGAGGGACCCTACCCACGGGGTCCGGGCCGTGGTGTTGCCGCAGTGTTGCGCCACCTGCGCCACCCCGGAGGAACCCGCTGACCTGCACGTCCCGGTCCCCACGAGACAAGATCTGCCACCACGCCGCGCTCCCGCCGCGGTGACCGCCGGGGCCCGGACTCCCTCGGCCACGCCGCGCTCCCTCCCCCCGGTGACCGCGGGGGCCCGGACTCTCTCGGCTGCGGCCGTGCGGCGCCCGTCGCGGGGAGCCGGACACGCGGCGCAGGGGTCGGCGGCGGTCGTTCCCGCGGGGCGCGGCGGCGGGCGGGAGGCCGGCTGCCGCCGCGGCCCGGTCGGGGCGAGGTCAGCTCCTCGGCACCACCGTGCCGGTCACCTCGCCGAGGCCCACCCGCGTACCGCCCGGCCCGGGGGCCCAGGCCGTGAGGGTCACCTCGTCGCCGTCCTCCAGGAACGTCCGCTTGCCGTCGGGGAGTTCGAGGGCGTCGCGGCCGTTCCAGGTGAGTTCCAGCAGCGAACCGCGCTCGCCCTCGGCGGGGCCGCTGACCGTCCCGGAGCCGTACAGGTCACCGGTCCGCAGGGACGCGCCGTTGACCGTCATGTGCGTCAGCTGCTGTGCCGCCGTCCAGTACATGGTGGAGAACGGCGGCTCGGAGACCGTGTGCCCGTTGATCGCGACGGAGATGCGCAGGTCGTAGCCGCCGGGGTCCTCCGAGGCGTCGTCCAGGTAGGGGAGGAGCGGGTGGGTGCGCTCCGGCGGCGCCACCCGCGCGTCCTCCAGCGCGTCGAGCGGGGTGATCCACGCCGACACCGAGGTGGCGAAGGACTTGCCGAGGAAGGGGCCGAGCGGGACGTACTCCCAGGCCTGGATGTCGCGCGCCGACCAGTCGTTGAGGAGGCACAGGCCGAAGACGTGGTCCCGGAAGGCCGACAGGGGGACGGCGGCGCCCATCGCGGAGGGGGTGCCGACGACGAACCCCACCTCCGCCTCGATGTCGAGGCGGACGGACGGACCGAAGACCGGGGCCGCGTCCGTGGGGGCCTTGCGCTGGCCCGAGGGACGGATCACGTCCGTGCCCGACACCACGACCGTGCCGGACCGGCCGTGGTAACCGATCGGCAGGTGCTTCCAGTTCGGCGTGAGGGAGTCCTCCGCGTCCGGGCGGAAGATCTGCCCGACATTGCGGGCGTGGTTCTCGGAGGCGTAGAAGTCGACGTAGTCCGCGACCTCGAAGGGCAGGTGCAGTGTCACCTCGGACAGCGGATGCAGCAGGGGCTCGATCGCCTCGCGGTGGGCGGGGACCGTCACCCACGCGGTGAGCGCGCGCCGTACGTCGGACCAGGCCGTGCGGCCCGCGGCGAGCAGGGGGTTGAGGGTCGGCTGCGCGAGCAGCGCCTCGTAGGGGGAGCCGAGCGCCCGTGCCGCGGCGCCCGCGTCGAGCACCCGGTCGCCGAGCCGCACGCCCACCCGCCGGGCGTCCGGGCCGGACCCCGAAGGGGAGAACACGCCGTACGGAAGATTGTGCGGACCGAAGGGGTCGCCCTCGGGGACATCGAAGGGGGGCATCGGGTGCTGCCTCGCTTTCGTGCTCGCCTGTGATCCATGTGTTCCACGCGTTCCGTGTGGTCGCGGCACACGTTACGTGGGAGGGACGACCCGGGGCAGGTCCCGTGACGGACGGCTCACGCGCGGACGGCGGAGTCCGCGTCCGCCGGTACGGGGAGCGTCGGCCGTCCCGGCGGGGGCACCGTGCGTCACACCGGCGGCACGGTGCGTCATGTGCGGGGTGCCCCGCGTCACAGGACGGCGCCCCGTGCCACGGGTGATGCCCTCGATTCCCTTGCGGGTGAACGGCGTTGCTGTCGGGATACCGGACGACGTCCGGTTCACGCCGGGCCGTTGGGACGTTCGATCCGTATTCTTCGGATCATGGCCGCTCCGACTGCATATTCACTCATCGCCACTGACCTGGACGGAACGCTGCTGCGCGGCGACGACACCCTCTCCGACCGGTCGCGGGCCGCGCTGGCGCGGGTGGCCGAGGCGGGGGCCCGGCATCTCGTGGTGACCGGCCGCCCGGCACCCCGGGTGCGTCCGCTGCTCGCCGAACTCGGCAGCGAGGGGCTGGCGGTGTGCGGGCAGGGCGCGCAGCTGTACGACGCCGGGGCCGGCCGTCTGCTGTGGTCGGTGACCCTGGACCGTGAGCTGGCCGAGACCGCGCTCGGCAAGATCGAGGCCGAGGTCGGTCAGGTCTTCGCGGCCGTGGACCAGGACGGAGTGGACGGGCTCACGCTCATCGAGCCCGGCTACCTGATGCCGCACCCGACCCTGCCCGCGGTGCGGGTGCGGCGGCGCGACGACCTCTGGGCGGAGCCGATCAGCAAGGTGCTGCTCCGCCACTCCGCGCTGTCCGACGACGAGTTGGCGTCGGTGGCCAGAGCGACGGTCGGTTCACTGGCGACGGTCACCATGTCGGGGCCCGGCACCGTCGAACTCCAGCCATGTGGCGTGACCAAGGCGACGGGTCTCGCGCTCGCCGCCGGACACCTGGGCCTGTCGCCGGCGGACACGATCGCCTTCGGTGACATGCCCAACGACCTTCCCATGTTCGACTGGGCGGCCCGCGGCGTCGCCATGGCCAACGCACATCCCGAACTCAAGGCGGTCGCCGACGAGATCACCCTGTCGAACGAGGAGGACGGCATCGCCGTGGTCCTGGAACGGCTGTTCCCCGGCCCTCGGGACCGGGGAACGGCAGCGGCCGTGCCGGTGCAGGGCGCGGCGGGCGCCCTGCACCGTGCGGCTCAGTAGGCGCCGAAGACGTTGTCGATCGAGCCGTACTTGTCGGCGGCGTAGTTGCAGGCCGCCGTGATGTTCGCGACGGGGTCGTACGGGTCCATCGACGTGCCGTCCACGTGGTACGCGGCGAAGGTCGGGTCGATGACCTGGAGGAGACCCTTGGACGGCGTGCCGGCCACGGCGTTGGAGTCCCAGTTGTTGATGGCCTGCGGGTTGCCGGACGACTCGCGCATGACGTTGCGGTGGATGCCCTCGTAGCTGCCCGGGATGCCCTTCTGGGACATGATGTCCAGGGCTTCCTTGATCCAGCCGTCCAGGTCGTTCGTGTAGGTCTTCGCGGCCGCGGGGGCGGCGGCGCTCTTGGCCGTCGCGGTGGCCGCCTTCGCGGTTCCCCCGACGGTCTTCGTGCCGACCGTCAGCTTCAGGCCCGGCCGGATCAGCGACGGGTCGCTGCCGATGACCGCGCGGTTGGCCTCGTACAGCTTCTTCCAGTCGCTGCCCTTGGCGTGCTCGCGGGCGATCTTGGACAGGGTGTCGCCCAGGGCCACCTTGTAGGTGACGAGCTGGACCTGCGGGACCGCGGCCGGTGCGGACTGCGCGGCCTGCGCCGGCTGCGCCGCCTGGGCGCCGGTCGCGCCGATGACGGGGAGCACGAGCGCGGCTCCGCCCGTTCCGACGGCGACGAGCCCGCGGGTGAGGGCGTTGTTTCTGGGACGACGGTGCTTGCCGCGAGCGGCCATGGCGAATTTCCTCTCCGGTGCCTGCGAGGTGAGCTGTCGGGTTCGGGCTGGAGTTGCCCGGCCGCACGGTGACGCGCGACTTCACCCCGAGCCGCTCCGGTGCGTCCGGATCGGCGGCTTACCTGGGTCCCCCGCTCCTGCCGTGCGTGGGTGGGTGGGGTCACCGAGCGGCGGCAGGATTAGGCGGGTCCGCTCGGATCGACTGGAACGTATGCGAGAGCACATGTCCGAAACAAGGCCCGATTTCCCATCGCAGGGCTTTTGATCTACCTCTGAGCAGGGGGGAAATAGTCCGATTAGACCGGAACGTGAAACTCAACTTGCCTTTAGCAAATGGAGACTTGTCCGGCCCGCCGAGCCGGAAGATCCATTGCCGCGTGACCCATTTCACGCAACCAAGCCCCATCAATGGGGCGCGATGCGGCCAACTCGGGCATTACAGGCACCGACCGGGCGGCCGGACACCGGCCGCTCCCGCGCGCCGGCTCCGTTCGTCGGCCCGTCGGGCGCGGCGGCGGAGGGCTAGCCGGCCGTGCGCGGGATGCGCCTCTCCCAGGTGCGGTGGAAGACGACCTCGTCGCCGTCCTTGCAGACGACCTCGTTCCGGGTGACGAAGTCCCTTGCGTCGCAGGTGATTTCGGAGTGGGTCTCCACGTGGGCGTGCCAGGAGTCCTCCGGCCGGTGGAACCGGATCGACCAGTCGGCGCGGGCGCGGGCGGAGAGCGGGTCCGACTCGTCCGTGGTGTACGTCTCCAGGGCGTCCTCGGTGACTTCGAGGCCGTCGGGGTACACGCGGGTGCCGCCCTGGCGCGGGTCCACCTCCAGTCGCCAGGTGCCCGCGGCGACGTCCCGCACGACCAGCCGTTCCGGGCGGGGTTCGTCCAGCGTGGCCGGGACCACCGCGCCGAGCGGCGGTGCCTCCTCCGCCTCCTCGAAGGTCACCGAGGGGTCCAACTCCCTGGCTCGTACCGGAAGTTCCAGCGAACTGCCCTCCGGGTGCAGCGTGAAGCCGGCGTCCGAGCCCGGCTGGGGCCAGACCCACGGCCAGTAGGCCGAGGAGACCGACAGCCGGATGCGGTGGCCCGGGGGGAAGGCGTGGCCGATGGCGGTCAGCTCGAAGGCCACCTCCTGCGTGGCGCCGGGCGGCCACTCCACCACCCGGTCCGTGCCCTCCCGGGCGGAGAGGTTCAGCACGCCGCGCGTGACGAGCGTCGACGCACCGTCCGGGAACACGTCGCAGACCCGCGCGATCACCTGCCCGCGCGGCACCGGCGAGGTCAGCCGCAGCCGGACCCGCGGGCGGCCCAGCACCCAGGTCTCCTCCCGCACCTCGAACTCGAAGCACGCCGACTTCGCGTCCTCGTCCCGCTGGTCGGGCGGCAGGTCGGCGTCGCCGCCGAGGGGGAGGAAGCGGCCGGCGTCCAGGCCCGTGTGCAGGGGCGAGCGCACCGGTACGGGCACGCCCTGAAGCGCGTACGACACCGGTGTCACCGACGGCGGGGGCCAGGCGTCGTCCCCCACCCAGCGGCCGGGCAGGTCCGGGTAGACCGTGGCCGGCCGGTGCGAATCGGTGATGTACGCGCGCAGCAGCGGTTCGGACATCACGTCGGCGGTGCCGTCCCTGCCGTCGGTGCCGTCCCTGCCGTCGGTGCGGGCCCGTCCGTCGGTGCCGTCCCCGTCCGAGGTGCCGACGCCGTCCGGGCCCGGCTTCAGCCAGTGGTCCCACCAGCGCAGCGTCTCCTGCAGGAAGCCGATCGCGGGGCCGGGCGGCAGCCCCCGGTCGGGGTACTGGTGCGACCAGGGTCCGATCAGGCCCCGTACGCGGTCGGCCGGGAGGTACTCCACCAGCCGCAGGACGGTGTCCCGGTACGGGTCGTGCCAGCCGCCGACCGCCAGTACCGCGGCCCGGACCGACCCGTAGTCCTCGCGCACGCCGCCGCTCCGCCAGTACGCGTCCCGGGTCTGGTGCGCGAGCCAGGCGTGGACGGGTGGCTCCACGGCCGCCAGCCGCTTCACCCACATGTCGCGCCACATCACCTGGCCGACGTGCCGCGGGTCCGGCGGCCGGGAGGCGAAGGCGAGCATCGCCGCCGCCCGGGCGTGCAGGCCGCAGGCGAGGACGGAACCGCCCAGGTAATGCCGGTCGTTGTCGTAGCGGTCGTCCGTCGAGCAGACCGCGACGACCGCCTTGAGCGGTCCGGGTGCGAGGGCCGCGACGCGGAGGGAGTCGAGCCCGCCCCAGGACAGGCCGAACATGCCGACGCTGCCGCTGCACCACGGCTGGTCGGCGAGCCACCGGACGACCTCGGCCCCGTCGAGGGCCTCCCCGGGGGCGTGCTCGTCCGCCGGCAGGCCCTCCGAGTTGCCGTGGCCGCGGACGTCCACGCGCACCGACGCGTAGCCGTGGCCCGCGTACCAGGGGTGGCGCTGCCAGTCGCGGGGCGCGGTCCGGTCCGTCAGGCGGTGCGGGAGGTACTCCAGCAGCGCCGGTACCGGCTCGTCGGTGACCGGGCGCCACACCCGTGCGTACAGCCGCATCCCGTCCGGCAGCGGGATCAGGACGTCCTCGTGCACCGACTCGTAGGGGAACGACGTACGGATGTGCGGGCTCATCGCGGTGACCTCGGGGAGTGGGGTTGCCGTGCCTCGGGGAGCGCGCCGTGCGGAGAGCGCCCGTGTCGCGCGCCGGAGGCCTGCACCCGGCCAGGTGACGGCGTCGTGCGGTCCGCGGGCCACCACCCCCGACACGCCGGTACGCCCCCCGTGCCACGCCGCCCCGGTCGGTGCGCGCGCCGACCGGCCCGCCCCCGGCGGGGTGCCGCCGCCGGCTGGAGCGGGCCTCGGCCCTCGCTTGTCCGCCGGTGTGGTTCCGCTCGACCGTCACCGGACGGGGAACGGCCGCCTCCGGACCCGGGACGGCCGGGCGCGCCCCCGGGGCGCGGCGCCGCGGGCACCGGGGCACCGGCCGACGCCTCGCGCGCGAGGGGAGGCGGCCCGTACGGCCACGGGGCGGGGGAGGTGCGCGCCCGGTGGGGCCGGGTGGCGGCGGCGCGTCGGGGCACGGGAGCCTTCCGGTCGATGTCGGTGTATGTCCGGTCCTATCGAGTGATCAAGAACATACCGTCCGTCATCCCGTACCGCCCGGGCGCGACTGCCCTTCCCGGGGGAGGGAAGTCGTAGGTGGGGACGGTGGGCGCTCGTGGTGATCGAAACGTGACCGGATACGCTGACTTGAGTGATGGCAGCGACACATCGACAAACCGTGTCATCGACCGAATGATCGACCGAGTTCGCCATGTGATCGTCAGCAGACAGGAGAACCTCTCGTGACCGTCGTCGGGCCGTTCGGGCTGAGCGTGCGGGACCAGGCTCTCGAAGCCGATGTCCAGGCCGGATTGACGGCTGTCGAGGAGGGCCTGCTCGAAGCCACCAAGAGCGAGGTCCCCTTCATCACGGAGGCCGCCCAGCACCTCGTGCGGGCCGGTGGCAAGCGGTTCCGGCCGCTGCTCGTGATGCTCGCCGCGCAGTTCGGTGACCCCTACTCCCCGGGCATCGTGCCCTCGGCCGTGGTCGTCGAGCTGACCCACCTGGCGACGCTGTACCACGACGACGTGATGGACGAGGCCGAGGTCCGCCGCGGGGTGCCCAGCGCCAACACCCGCTGGGGCAATTCCATCGCCGTCCTGACCGGCGACTTCCTGTTCGCCCGCGCCTCGCACATCCTGGCGGACCTCGGGCCGGAGGCCGTCCGGGTCCAGGCCGAGGCGTTCGAGCGGCTGGTCACCGGCCAGATCCTGGAGACCGCGGGCCCCCGCGACGAGCGCGACCCGATCGACCACTACCTGGACGTGCTCAGCGGCAAGACCGGCTCCCTGGTCGCCGTGGCGTGCCGGTTCGGCGCGATGATGTCGGGCGCCGACGAGACGGTCGTGGACGTGCTCACGCAGTACGGCGAGCGGCTGGGCGTCGCCTTCCAGCTCGCCGACGACGTCCTGGACATCGCGTCCGACTCCCACGAGTCGGGCAAGACGCCCGGCACGGACCTGCGCGAGGGGATCCCCACGCTGCCCGTGCTGCGGCTGCGCGAGCGGGTGGAGCGGCTCGGGCTCGCCGAGGACATCGCGCTGTGCGAGCTGCTCGACTCCGACCTGACGGACGACGCCCGGCACGCCGAGGCGCTGGCGCGGCTGCGGGTGCACCCCGCGCTGGAGCAGGCCCGCCGGGACACCGTGCGCTACGCCGAGGACGCGCGGGCCGCGCTGGCTCCGCTGACCGAGTGCGACGCCAAGGCGGCGCTCCTGGAGCTGTGCGACGCGGTGGTGCACCGGGCCGGCTGAACCGGTCCGCGCCCGACCCCTCCACCGGCCCCGACCTCCCCACCGGCCCCGACCTCTCCACCGGGCCCGGACGGCACGCTCCGTCTCCGGGCCCGCTGCCCGGCGCCGCCCGCCGCTCAAGTGTGGCGCGTGTCACACTGATCACCTTGAGTTGAGCTGCGGTTCCGCTCCGTAATCCTCTCCGGAGGCCGCCGCAGGGGGCGTCGGCCGGGACGCGGGGAGACAGCAGCACCATGGGATCCAACAGCACGTTCGCAGCGCGCCGCACGAGCCTGTTCCTGGCCGGTGCCGCGGCTGCCGCGCTCGCGGCGGCCGCCGTTCCCGCGGCCGCCGACGGCCGAGCCCTGCCGGAGGACGGCGGCACCGTCCTCGCCGCCAGTCTGCGCGGCGCCAACGAGGTCCCGGTCGCGGATGGTCCCGCCGTCGGCGACCGGGACGGCGCGGCTCTGGAATTCATCAGGATCGAGGGCGACACGGTCTCCGTCGCCGTGAGCTGGCGCGGCACCGGCAAGCCGACCCGGCTGCACCTGCACGAGGGCGCCAGGGGCACGAACGGCGGCGTGGCGCTGGACTTCACCGAACTGCTCGACCGGGGCGGGAAGCACCGCGCCCGCGGCTCCGTCGAGGTCGAGGACGCCGCCCTGCTCGCCCGGCTGAAGAGCGAACCGGGCGCGTTCTACGCCAATCTGCACACCTCCCGGTATCCGGGCGGTGCCGTCCGCGGGCAGCTCCACCAGGTCACCACCGCCGTCGACTTCCGCCACGTGTTCGACAACTTCCAGGCGACGGTGGTCAAGGGCGAGCAGATCTACGAGTGCAAGCCGGCCGCCACCGGCGGCCACGCCTACGCCCAGCGGGACGTCGGCGCGGTACTCGCCCGCCGCATCGCTCACTCGTTCGTGGCCCCCAACTCCGGTACGCCGCAATGGGTCGCACCCGACGGCAGCGCGGTCACCGGCGCGGTCCTCACCCGGACCCCGAACGGCGACGGGAACATCCCGGAGCTGGACCTCAAGGCCACCGCGTCCGGGAAGCACCGCGGGCTGCTGGCCGGCACGGCCGAGATCCTGCGCCTCAACACCGTGGGCGGGGTGGCCCCGGCCGGGTCCTGCGCGCCCGGCTCGGTCGTCGGCGTGCCCTACCGGGCGGACTACGTGTTCGTGCAGCGCTGACGGGAGGCCGTCGGCCCGAGGGCGGTGTCTCCCCGTGCGACCCCTACGGGTCGGGGGAGGCGCCGCCCCTTCGTGTCATACCGCAGCAGTACACGGAGTTGAGCCCGGGGTCTGACGCTTCTTCCCGGCCGATTTGGTCAGATGGAAAGCACCACTCCTCATCAATTCGGGTGAGAATGGCGGCACAGGGGTGGACGAGGACAGTGACTGAAGGCCGCCGCCGATGACGGAGGTAAGGGCAGACATGGCACCGTACGAATCCGAGGACACGTTGGCCGACGAGGCCGACGACATGCGCGCGGGCCGGCGCAAGGCCGCGCGGTACGTCGTCCCGGTCGCGGTCGTGGGGGTGGCGGCGGCGACGATCGGGCTCGTCCCGGCCCTCGCCGACTCCGGCGACCCCGACCTGCCGAAGATCACCGCGCAGCAACTCGTCGAGAAGATCGCCAAGTCGGACACCCAGCAGCTGTCCGGCACGGTGAAGATCAGCACCGATCTGGGGCTGCCCGACCTGGGCGGCCTGGCGGACAGCTTCGCCCCGGGGGCGGCCGGCAAGGGCGGAGACTCCTCCGCCGACCCGTCGTCCAAGCTCATGGAGCTGGCCTCCGGCACGCACACCCTGCGCGTCGCGGCCGACGGCCCGGACCGGGGCAAGGTGTCGCTGCTGGACAAGGCGGCCGAGTACAGCGTCATCCACAACGGCGCGGACGTCTGGGCCTACGACAGCAAGTCGAACGAGGTGTACCACTCGACGGCCCCCGAGGGCTCGCCGAAGTCCGAGGCGCCGAAGGACGTCCCGGCCACCCCCCAGGAGCTGGCCGAGGAGGCCCTGAAGGCGGTCGACGACACGACGTCGGTGACCGTCGACGGCACCGCGCAGGTCGCGGGCCGGGACGCCTACCGGCTGGTCGTCAAGCCGAAGCAGTCCGGTTCCACGGTCGGCGCGATCACCGTCGCCGTGGACGCGAAGACCGGGACGCCGCTGAAGTTCACACTCACTCCGGCGAGCGGCGGCGCGGCCGTCGTGGACGCAGGCTTCACCAAGGTCGACTTCGCCCGGCCGGCCGCGTCGACCTTCGACTTCACCCCGCCGAAGGGGGCGAAGGTCACCGAGGACGACACCGCCTCCAAGACGCCGAAGTCCCTGCCGAAGTCCTCCCCGAAGTCCGGCGAGGACCTTCCCGGGGGAGTCGGCGGCCCGAAGACGATCGGTGAGGGCTGGACCGCCATCGTCCGGTTCGACACGGGCGGGGAGGGCCTGCCGTCGCAGTCCTCCGGGAACAGCGACGTCTCCGGGTTCCTGAACTCGCTCGGCGACCGCGTCAGCGGCAAGTTCGGCTCGGGCACCGTCTTCTCGACCCGCCTGGTCAACGCGCTGATCACGGACGACGGCCAGGTGTACGCCGGTGCCGTCACCAAGGACGCGCTGGTGAAGGCGGCCGGCGCCGCGAAGTAGGTCCGCGCGCGGGCCGGCGACCGACGAAGCGAGGGAACGCATGGAGGAACTGTCCGCCGCGGAGCCCGATCGGGTGGACACGGTGATCGCCACTCGCGCGCTCACCAAGCGCTACCGCGGCGGACAGCTCGCCGTCGACGGCCTGGACCTGGCCGTCCCGGCGGGCAGCGTCTTCGGCTTCCTCGGACCGAACGGCTCGGGGAAGACCACCACCATCCGCATGCTGATGGGCCTGATCGAGCCGACGTCGGGCACGGCGCGCGTGCTGGGGCAGCCGATGCCCCGGGCCGCGCGCGCCGTGCTCCCGCACGTCGGAGCCCTCATCGAGGGACCCGCCCTGTACGGATTCCTCTCCGGGCGCGACAACCTCCTGCGGTACGACGCCGCCGACCCGACCGCCGACCCGCGCACCCGGCGGACCCGCGTCGCCGCCGCCCTCGACCGGGTCGGGCTCAACGCCGCCGCGGGCAAGAAGGCGAAGGCGTACTCGCTGGGCATGAAGCAGCGGCTGGGGCTCGCCGCCGCCCTCCTGCAGCCGCGGCGGCTGCTCGTCCTCGACGAGCCGACCAACGGCCTCGACCCGCAGGGCATGCGCGAGATCCGTGCACTGGTCAGGGAGTTGGCGTCCGACGGGGCCACCGTCTTCCTCTCCTCCCACCTGCTCGACGAGATCGAGCAGGTGTGCACGCACGCGGCCGTCATGGCGCGGGGCCGGCTCCTCACCCAGGGCCCGGTGGCGGAGCTGGCCGCGGGCGCGCGGGGGCGTCTCGTCGTGACCACGCCGGACACCGGTGAGGCGGCGCGGGTGCTGAAGGAACAGGGGCTCGCGGATGTCGTGGTGACCGAGACGCGGGTCGGTGCGGAGCCGCCCGACCGTGAACTGGCCGAAATCAACGCCGCGTTGGTCACCGCGGGCGTACGAGTGCGCGGCTTCGGAGTGGAACGGGCTTCGCTGGAGGACGCGTTCGTGGCGCTGACCGGGGAGGGCTTCGATGTCGCGGGCTGAGGTACCGGCCGCCGAGGGTGCCGCCCGCACCGTACGCAGGCCCCGTCCGCTGTGGACGCTCGGGCTGTTCCGCAGCGAGCTGGTCACCACCTTCCGGCGCTGGCGGACGATCGCGCTGCTGGCCGTGCTCGCCGCCGTACCCGTCCTCATCGGTGTCGCCATCAGGATCGAGACCGGCGACGGCTCGGCGGCGGGCGGCGGGGGCGGCGAAGGACCGGCGTTCATCTCGCAGATCACCAACAACGGGCTGTTCCTGGTGTTCACGGCCCTGGCGGCGACCCTCCCCTTCTTCCTGCCGATGGCGATCGGCGTCGTCGCGGGCGATGCCCTCGCCGGCGAGGCGAACGCGGGCACCCTGCGCTATCTGCTCGTCGCCCCCGCGGGCCGTACCCGCCTGCTGCTCACCAAGTACGCCACGGTGCTCACGTTCTGCCTGGTCGCGACGCTGGTGGTGGCGGTCTCCGCGCTGGCGGCGGGCGCCCTGCTGTTCCCACTCGGGGAGCTGACGACGATCTCGGGGACCCGTATCGGCCTCGCCGAGGGATTCGGCCGGGCCCTGCTCATCGCGCTGGCCGTCGCCGCCTCACTGATCGGGGTGGCGGCGCTCGGCCTGTTCGTCTCGACGCTGACCAACAGCGGTATCGCGGCGATGGCGACGACGGTCGGCCTCCTCATCAGCGTCCAGATCCTCGACCAGATCCCGCAGCTCCACGCCCTGCAGCCGTACTTCTTCTCCCACTACTGGCTCTCCTTCGCCGACCTCATGCGCGAGCCGGTGTACTGGGACGACCTGATCCGCAATCTCGAACTGCAGGCCCTGTACGCGGCCGTGTTCGGGTCCGCGGCCTGGGCGCGGTTCACGGCGAAGGACATCTCGGCGTAGACCGGGGCCGGGTCGTCACACGCCCGCCTCCCGGCGGAGCTCGTAGGGGAAGCGGGCGAGCGGTGCCTCCCGAGCGAAGAACGTCTTCGCGCGGGCCAGCGCGACGGAGTCGTCCAGGACGTCACCCGGCTTGCTGCCGTTGCCGAGCAGCACCCCGCCGAAGCGCATGCCCATGTAGGCGGCCGAGTTGTGGAGCGTGCCGATCAGCGGGTCGGCCACCTCCTCCTCCGTGTGCGCCAGCGCCGTGACACCCCACAGGGTGCGCCCGGCGAGCGTCTGCTTGAAGTCGATGCCCGGCGTGCGCAGCCAGCCCGACCAGTGGTCGAGGTAGCGCTTGACGGGTGCGGAGAGGGAGTACCAGTACAGCGGCGAGGCGATCACGATGTCGGTCGCCGCGAGCGTGGCGTCGAGCAGCAGGCCCGCGGTGCCGTCGGTGGGCCGGACGTGGTCGGTGTCGTGCCGCAGGTCCTCGAACTCGGGGAGCCGGTGCTCGGTCAGGCTCAGCCAGCGCTGCTCCACGTCGGGGGGCAGTTGTTCGGCGGCCCGGCGGGCCAGCAGCTCCGTGTTGCCGTCGGTGCGGCTGCTGCCCAGGAGGAAGAGGAAGGAACGGGACATGGGGCGGCCCTCCGGATGCTCGGCGTACGACAATTACATGCGTGCGCAGTATATGCACGAGCAAGTAACTCTGTCAGGGGGCAGGGGCGGCGAGGGGGTGCGGCTCAGGGCCCCGGGTGGGTGAGAGGGGGCGGAGGCCCGGGTGAGCGGAGGCCGG
This sequence comes from Streptomyces sp. NPDC026417, assembly GCF_055567695.1. NCBI lineage: Bacteria > Bacillati > Actinomycetota > Actinomycetes > Kitasatosporales > Streptomycetaceae > Streptomyces > Streptomyces sp. NPDC026417. The sequence continues at coordinate 153,385 of NZ_JBVHPY010000018.1, read as the reverse complement.
CCCGGATCTCGGCGGCCTCGGCGACGGCGGCCAGCAGCGGCTCGGCGCCGTGCCGGGCCACCAGCTGAAGGCCGACCGGGCAGCCGTCGGGCCCGATGCCCGCAGGAAGGCTGGCAGCGGGGTGACCGCTGAGGTTGAATGCCCAGGTCAGAGCGGTGGAGTAGCGGTCACCCGGACCGGCGTGGCCATGCGGTGCGTTCGGTGTCGCCGGGGTCAGCAGCAGCTCCGCCCGCGCGAAGACCGCGGCGAGCCGCCGGTCGTTCTGCTCCCGGACCGTCCGCCCCGCCCCCGGAGCGGCCCCGGGCGTGCGCAGGGCCAGCCAGGCGGGACCGGGGTCCGCCAGCCGTACGTCCCCCGGAACCAGCCGCACGACACCGGCCCGGACGAGCCGCTCCACGGCGCCGTACGCGAGAGCCGCGAGGGCATCCGCCTCGGCGTCCCCTCCGGCGAAGCCGAGACCGGGGGACCAGACGGCGGCGAGGGGCGCCGGGTACGGGAGCGCACGGCTGCCCGGAACCGGCGCCGGACGGGATCCGGAGGACGGGGCCGAGGGAGGCCCTGCGGTGTGACCCGGAAGGGGGCCGGGTCGGGCGGCCGGGGTGCGGGGGCCGTCCGGATCCGGGCTCGGACGGGCGGGCGGCGGGCGGAAGTTGGCCGGATCCGGGCCATGGGGAGAGGGCGATGAGATCCCCGGGGCGGCACGCGTGACGGAGTCGGGGCGCATCGCCGCGGAGGGAAACCTGGCCGGATCCGCGCCCGGATGGTGCGACGGTGGCGAGTCCGCGCCGCGGGCCGGTGCGGCGGCCGAGGCGGAGCGGACCCCGGACCCGGTGCGGGCGGCGGCGTCGGACACGACCCGCCAGTACGCCGCCAGGTCGGACGCGTGCCGGGTGAGGACACCGGCCGCCGTCAGGCCCGTGCGGTCCGCGGACGGGAGGCGGCCGTTCGTGGTCTTGAGGCCGAAGACCCCGCACCAGGCGGCGGGGATGCGGACGGACCCGGCGCCGTCACTGCCGGTCGCCATCGGCACCACACCCGCGGCGACGGCCGCCGCGGACCCGGCCGACGAACCGCCCGGAGTCCGCTCCTGCCGCCAGGGATTGACGGTCCGCCCGTGCGCCCCGAGCCCCCAGGTCTGCCAGGCCGTGCCCGGACCCGGCACGGACGTCGCGCCCACCGGCACGCAGCCGGCGTGGACCAGAGCCGCCGCGGCGCGCAGCCCATGGCGTCCCTTCACCCCGATCGGCACGCCCGCGAGGACCGGCCGCTCGCCCGCGGCGACCCGCGCGTCCACCTCGCGGGCGCGGCGCAGCGCCTCCGCGTCCCACACCTCGGCGAACGCGCACAGCACAGGCTCCACGGCCCGGAGCCGCGCCAGGCAGGCGGTCACCACGTCGACGGCGCTGACCGCGCGTGCTCGTACGGCAGCGGCGATCTCCACGGCCGACAGGGTCTGGTACGCGTCAACTTCCATGTGCCGTCCCGGTTCTGCTCCGGCCCTGCGGTGCCCGGCAGCCCCCGCGGGGCCGTCCCCGGCGGCGGTCGCGATGCGTGGTGCGTGCGGCGGTCAGCGGGGGCCGCGTCTCCCGGACGGCAGGGCCGCCCCGGTCAGCCGCGCCAGCCGCTCGCACTCGCGCGGAGGCTCCCCGAGGTCGCCCACCCGCCAGGCGGGCACCCACGGCACGTGGTAGACGTCGATCGTCGTCTCGATCGCCTTGACGTGCTGGGCCAGTTGACGCGGAAGCCGGCCGGGCGCGTCGGCGACCAGGACGACGGCGTCGAGGTCGAGGCCCGGTGGTACGTCCCCGCGCCGTAGGGTCTCCAGGGTGTGCGAGACGGACTCCAGCCCGGTGGCGTGCGTACGCGCCACCAGGAGCAGCGAACCCGGCTCGCCCTGGTCGGGCCGCGGCCAGTTGCGGCCCGCGTCGTGGCCGCCGAAGACCGTGGCGAGGGTGGTGGCACCCGCGCCGCCGTGGGTGGCCACCCAGGCGAACCGGCGTGCGGTGGCGACTCCTTGGGCCGGTTGCGGCTGTTCCTGGTCCGGTCCGGTGACCGGACCGCGTATCCACACCTCCGGGCCCTGCGGCCCCTGCCCTGCGGTCCCCTGCATCGCCGTTCCCCTCCGTCGTCGTCCGTCGGTCCGCCCGGCTCCCCGGGGGCGGGGGCGCGGGTTCCTGGGACGAGCCTGTGACGCCCTGGTGACCCAGGAAACGGGAGTGAGCCGGGAGACTCAACCACAGGTGCGCGATCGGGCCTCGACGGGCCGGGTCCGACCGGCCGGGCCCACGTGATGATCTCCCGGGGGGATCACCGGCGGCGACCGGTTCCCGGCGGCCGACAACCGCACACCGGCGGCCGGCGTCCATGTCGGTCGGAGGGCCGCGGCGGGGGGACGGGGGTTCCTCGCCGGCCGGGCCGAATCGCGAGTGCAGAGGGGGGCGTTGATGCGTACGAACGGGGGACCGGCCGCGGACGCGGGTGTGCCGGGTTCGTCCGTCGCCCGGACGGGCCCACGGGCCGACGTCTTTTTGAAACTGGTGCGTTCGGGTACGGGCAAGCCGAGGCGCGTGGCGGAGGTGACGTCGGCGGAGGCAGCGGCCCCGCCGTCCGCGCTCTCGCCCGCCCCGTCTGCCACCCCTTCCTCCACTGACCGACCCGAGTGAGGGAACCGATGTCTCGATTCAGCCGCGATCAGAAGCGGGAACCCAGGCGGGGGCGGCAGGCGCCCGCCGCCTCGGCACCGGGGGCGAGGTCGGGGTCGGGCGTGACGCCGATCGAGGTCCGCGTGCGGGCCCGCGGCGGCGCCGCCGCGTCCGGCGACGGGGGCGCGCTGCCCGGCGGTGCCGCGGTGGCGACGGTCGGCGGCATGCCGGTCGTCACGAGCCCCGGCGAGGTCGTCCAGGACGCCGTCCTGAACTACCTCCACCGCATCGCCCTCGCCACGGGCCACCCCGTCCTCGCCATGGTCCACGACGAGAGCATCGGCTACGTGGTCCCGCTGCAGGTGTACGTCGACGGCTCCAGCGAGTACGCGGGCAACCCGGTCCGCGTGGGCCCGGCCCCCACGACCAGGCCGAGCGCCCCCGACCCGGCCCCCACAGCCGTGCCGAGCGCCCCCGGACCGGCTCCGACGGCCAGGCCGAGCACGCCCGAGCCGGTCCCGGCGCCGGGGCTGAACGCTCACGAGCGGGACCGGACGGCCATGCCGAGCGCCCCCGGACCGACGCCGACGGCCAGGCCGAACAGGCCCGAGCCGGTCCCGGCGCCGAGCACGCCCGACCCGGCCCCCATGGCTTTGCCGAGCGCCCCCGGGCCCGCTCCGGCTCCGCAGACCACGCCGTCCCCGGGCCCCGCGCCCACCGGGATCCACGTCCCCACGTCGCACCGCCCTGGGACGGGGGCGTCCGTGCCGGGCCACGGCCCCGCTCCCGTGACGAAGCCCGCCGTCGCACCGGGATCCGCACCCTCGGTCTCCGCCGTGCCCGTCGGCGAGGCGTCGTCCGCGCGGGACGCGGGTCCGGCGCCGACGGACCGGCCCGCCGGCCCCCTCCACGCCCGGGCCCCGGAGCCCGCGCCGCACCCCACCGCCCCCGCGGCATCGGCACCGAGCGCAGACCCCGCACCCGGCGTCGGGCCCCGCTCGAACCCCGCACCCGCATCCGAGCCGGGCCCTCGCCCCGTCCGCCCGCACGGTCCCGCATCCGACGCCGCCCCGCCCTCGCCGCCCGTCCGGGACAAGGCGACCCACCAGCTGCGCGCGCTTCCCGAGCCGGTGCCGGGTCCGCTCGCCCAGGGCACCCCGGCGGCCGGGTCGGTACCGGTTCCGCAGCCGTCGGACCCCTCCGCACCGGGCACCGCGGCCCCGGAGTCCCCGGCCCCCGGCGCGAACTCCCTCATACCGCCCGCGCCCGCCGCCCCCGGGCAGGACACCGCGGCGCCGGACGCGCGGCCGGCCCCCGTCGAGGGTGTCGCGAACGTGCCGACCTTTCCGCTGAGGGCCGTGCCGGAGCCGGAGCCGCCGGCTCCCGGTGCCGACGGCACCGTGGCCACGTACGTCCTGCGGGCGGTCCCGGAGTCCGCGGCGGACTCCGTCGGGACGCCCGGTCCGGCCCGGCCCCGGGCGGAGGCCACCGCCGGTCCCGGCGTGGAGCCTCCCGGCCCCGCCCGGCCGGCGCCCGAGCCGTCCGCCGAGGACCGGCCGGCACCCGGCACGGTCTCCGCGCCGACGGGCGAGTTCGGCCCGGCCACCGGCCCCGAGTCCCCGGCCCCCTGGGAGCAGCCCCGCCCGGCCGGGGCGGACGGCGGCGCCGATCCGGCCCCCCTCACCCCCTTCGAGCGCGAGGACGAGCCCTATTCCGCACCCGAGTGGAAGGTGATCCCCTCCTCCGGGCTCATCCCGATGGTCGAGACGGAGACGGAATCCGAACCCCTGCCCGCCCCCGAGTGGAACGCGACCCCGACCCGAGGGGGCAACCCGGCACCCGCCCGCGACACCGCCCCGGCCCGCCTGCCGGAGCTGGGACCGGAGCCCGAACCCGACCCGAAGCCCACGCCCGCCCGGGGATTCGACGCCGTGGCCGAAGCGGTGCTGGCGCCGGACGGGGAAGCGGGCGCGCCGGACGCGGTGCCCTCGCCGTTCGCCGAGCCCGTGGCGCGGATCAACGAGGCCGTGAAGCAGGGCCGGATCGAGGATGCGGCGGGCCTGGCCGAGCGCACGGTGGCGGAGGCGTCGGCGACCTGGGGCCCCGAGCACCCCGAGGTGCTGAAGCTGCGCGAACTGACGTCGTACATCGCCTACTTGGCGGGGGACCCGCTCAGGTCGTTCCACCTGTCCCTGGACCTGGCGCGGCTGCGCAGGCGGCACGGCGACCCGGGTGCCGCGTACGGGAACGTGCAGAGCGCCGCCGCGGCCTGGCGCGCCGTCCGCGACCCGCTGCAGGGCCTGCACCTCGGCCGCGACCTGATCGGCGTCTGGACGGAGCTCACGGCCGACGAGGGCCCCGCCGCGGACGACCTGGAGCAGCTGGAGAGCGCCCGCACGCGCATGGGCCGCCTCGCGGAGCGCGCCCGCTCCCTGTCGGACAACCCGTACACCCGCAACCCGCAGCCCCCGGCCCGGTGAGCCCGTACGGTCCGGTCCGGCCGTCCCGCGCGGCGACCGGCGGCGCCGCACGGTGAAGCGCGGGCACGGGCCCGACGGCCCGCGCCCGCGCTCGTCACACCCTCGCCGGCGGGTGCCTAGGCCGACAGCCCCCAGACGGCGTACGCCAGGGCGTCCGCGTTGCGGTTCAGCGCCGTGTCGTTGATGTTGGACGAGGTGTCGCAGGACGAGTGGTAGCAGGCGTCGAACGCCCGGCCCGCCGTGCCGCCCCACTTCGTCGCCTGTGCGCTGGTCTTGATGTAGTCGGCGCCGCTGAACAGGCCGCCGACGGGAATGCCCGCGTTCTTGAAGGGCGCGTGGTCCGAGCGGCCGTCGCCCTCGGTCTCGATCTCCGTGGGGACGCCGATCCCCGTGAAGTAGGTCTTGAAGGTCTTCTCGATCGCGGGGTCGTCGTCGTAGACGAAGTACCCCGGGTTCGGTGAGCCGATCATGTCGAAGTTCAGGTAGCCGCTGATCCTCGAACGGTTCGTGGTGGAGAGGCTGTTGACGTAGTAGCGCGAGCCGACCATGCCCAGTTCCTCGGCGCCCCACCAGGCGAACCGGAGATGCTTCGTGGGCTGGTAGTTCGTACGGGCCACGGTGAGCGCCGCCTCCAGCACGGCCGCCGAGCCGGAGCCGTTGTCGTTGATGCCGGGGCCCGCCGTGACGCTGTCGAGGTGCGACCCGGCCATGACGACCCGGCCGGTGTCGCCGCCGGGCCAGTCGGCGATCAGGTTGTAGCCGGTACGGCCGCCGGAGGTGAACTGCTGGACGGTGGTGGTGAATCCGGCGGCGTCCAGCTTGGCCTTGACGTAGTCGAGCGAGGCCTTGTAGCCGGCGCGGCCGTGCGCGCGGTTGCCGCCGTTGGCGGTGGCGATGGACTGGAGCTGGGAGAGGTGGGCCTTGACGTTGGCCACGGGGATGTCGGGCGCGGCGGCCGCTGCCACGGGGGCGGGGGCCGCCCCGGCTATGGATCCGCCGACGAGCAGCGTGGCGACGGCGACGACCGAGGCCGCCGAGGCACGCCCAGGAATGGAGAGCTTCATGTGGGGGGCTCCGAATTCCAGGGAAATCCGACGGAGCCGCCACGAGGGGTGCGTGGGGCGTCCGGGGACTCCACGGTGAATGGGGTGCCTGGATGGTGAAGCTGGGACTGACTTACCGTCAAGAGCGGTATTCGGTCAGGGGCGTTCGTATACCGGAGACTCCGCTCCGAGCGTGCGGTCGGCGTCCCCGGCGGCCTCGCCCCAGGCGACCGCTCCGCCCTGCTCGGCGGCCCCGGTGCGCGTTGCCGGGCCGGCGGTTCCGGCCGGAGCGGCGGTCCTGCGGGCCTGGATCTCGGCCCGAGCGCGCGCCGAGAGGCGCGCGGTCCGCAGCGCGTCGAAGGTGAGCAGCGACAGCGCGACCCAGACGAGTGCGAAGCCGGCCCACCGCTCGGGCGGCATGGCCTCGTGGAAGTACAGGATGCCCAGCAGGAACTGGAAGACGGGTGCCAGGTACTGGAGCAGCCCCAGTGTGGAGAGCGGTACCCGGATCGCGGCCGCGCCGAAGCAGACGAGGGGGATCGCGGTGACGACACCGGTCGACGCGAGGAGCACGGCGTGACCCGCGCCCTGCGTCGCGAAGGTCGAGTCGCCGTGGGCGCTCAGCCACGCCAGATAGGCGAGCGCGGGCAGGAACTGGATCGCCGTCTCCGCCGCCAGCGACTCGATGCCGCCGAGGTTGACCTTCTTCTTCACCAGTCCGTAGGTCCCGAAGGAGAAGGCGAGACAGAGCGAGATCCACGGCGGGCGGCCGTAGCCGATGGTCAGCACCAGCACCGCCGCGAGGGCGATGCCCACGGCGGCCCACTGCGCGGGCCGCATCCGCTCCTTGAGCACCAGGACGCCCAGCGCGATGGTGACCAGCGGGTTGATGAAGTAGCCGAGCGAGGCCTCCACCACGTGGCCGGCGTTCACCGACCAGATGTAGACGCCCCAGTTGACCGTGATGACCGTCGCGGCGACCGCGACCAGGCCCAGTCTGCGGGGCTGCCGCACCAGTTCGCCGAGCCAGGCCCAGCGCCGCATCACCAGCAGCGCGACCCCGACCACGGCGAGGGACCACACCATCCGGTGGGCCAGGATCTCGACCGCTCCGGCCGGCTTCAGCAGCGGCCAGAAGAGGGGGACGAGCCCCCACATGCCGTATGCCGCGAAACCGTTGAGCAGGCCTGTCCGCTGCTCGCTCTTCGACTGCCCGGCCACCGGCGCCTCCCTCGTGCACGGCTGCCTCCGTGCAGCCTCCCCGACGGTAGCGCCGGGCACCCGCCCCTGTCATGTCCGTATCGCCATACGGTCATGACAGGGTGGGCGGGGGGGGGGGGGGGGGGGGGGGGGGGGGGGGGGGCCCCCCCCCCCCCCCCCCCCCCCAGGCGGCGGGCCGGTGGTCCGTCGGCGCCGCGGCGGGGCGTCAGGCCTTCAGCGCCACCGCGATCGCGTCCGCGACCGGCGTGGTGGGGCGGCCGATCAGCCGCGCCAGGTCGCCGTTCGTCCCCGCGAGCAGCCCGCGGCCGACGGCCGCGTCCACGTCCACCAGGACCGCGGCGAAGGGCTCGGGCAGCCCGGCACCGGTGAGGATGCCCTGGTGCACCTCGGCGGGCACGTCGTCCTGGCCGATCTCCCGCCCGGTCTGCCGGCTCAGCTCGGCCGCGTACTCCGCGAAGCTCCAGGCGGTGTCGCCGCTGAGTTCGTACGCCGCGTTCTCGTGCCCCTCGCCGGTCAGCACGGCGACCGCCGCGGCCGCGTAGTCGGCGCGCGAGGCCGAGGCGACCCGGCCCTCGCCGGCGCTGTGCACGACGGCGCCGTGTGCCAGCACGGGGGCCAGGTTCTCGGTGTAGTTCTCGTGGTACCAGCCGTTGCGCAGGAAGGTGTGGGGCAGGCCGGAGCCGAGGATCGCCCGCTCGGTCTCCTTGTGCTCGTCCGCCAGCCGGAAGTCGGCGGCCGGGCCGCCCAGGACGCCGGTGTACGCCAGCAGCGCGACGCCGGCCGCCTTCGCCGCGTCGATCACGGCCCGGTGCTGGGCCACGCGCCGTCCGACCTCGCTGCCGGAGATCAGCAGCACCCGGTCGCCCGGGGCGAAGACGCCCGCGAGGGTCTCGGGGGCGTCGTAGTCGGCCACGCGCAGGTCGACGCCGCGGGCGGCCAGGTCGGCGGCCTTCTCCTTGTCGCGGACGACGGCGACGACCTCCGCGGCCGGCACCTTCTCCAGCAGACCGTCGATGACGAGACGGCCGAGGCGGCCGGTGGCTCCGGTGACGACGATGCTCATGAGGAAACAGCTCCTTGTGGGGTGGGTATGTCACTCACCATAGGAGCGGCGCTAACTTATTGAAAGTACCCACTTTGAAGTAAGGTACCGGCATGGCGGTAAGCAACCCCGGGGTCGGCAGCGAGGCGATGTGCCCCTACCGACTCGTCCTCGAACACGTCACCAGCCGCTGGGGCGTCCTCGTCCTGATCGCGCTGCGCGAGCGCCCGTACCGGTTCAGCGAGCTGCGCCGCGCCATCGGCCGCGTCAGCGAGAAGATGCTGACCCAGACACTGCAGACCCTGGAGCGCGACGGCCTGGTGCACCGGGACGCCAAGCCGGTGATCCCCCCGCGCGTCGACTACTCGCTCACCGAGCTGGGCCGGGAGGCCGCCGCGCAGGTGGCCGCCCTCGCCGGGTGGACCGAGCGCCGGATGGACGCGGTCCTGGAAGCCCGCGAGGCGTACGACGGGGCACGGGCGGCCCCGAACGGACGGGCCTGAGCGGCCACGTCCGAGAACCGGGCCCGGTCCGGGAACGGGCCCGGTCCGGGAACGCGGACGGCCCCGGCAACGAAGGCGGGCCCGGGAACACGGACGGGCCCGGACCTGATGGTCCGGGCCCGGTGGGACGCGTGGCGGATCAGCCGACGACCGTCCAGGTGTCGCCGCCGGCCAGCAGGGCCGACAGGTCACCCTTGCCGTTCTGCTCGATGGCCGCGTCCAGCTGGTCCGACATCTGGGTGTCGTAGACGGGCCGGTCCACGGAGCGCAGCACGCCGATCGGGGTGTGGTGCAGGGTGTCGGGGTCGGCGAGGCGGGACAGGGCGAAGGCCGTGGTCGGGGACGCGGCATGCGCGTCGTGGACCAGGATCAGCGACTCGTTCTCGGGGGTGACGGTGACGACCCGCAGGTCGCCGGTGAGCTGGTCGCGGACGACACCCTTGGCCCCGTCCGCGCCGAAGCGGATCGGCTTGCCGTGTTCGAGGCGGATGACGGCTTCCTCGGCCTGCTGCCGGTCCTTGAGCACCTCGAAGGCGCCGTCGTTGAAGATGTTGCAGTTCTGGTAGATCTCCACCAGCGCGGTGCCGGGGTGGGCGGCGGCCTGGCGCAGCACGTCCGTGAGGTGCTTGCGGTCGGAGTCGACGGTGCGGGCGACGAAGGACGCCTCCGCGCCGATGGCCAGCGACACCGGGTTGAAGGGGGCGTCGAGGGAGCCCATCGGGGTCGACTTGGTGATCTTGCCGACCTCGGAGGTGGGGGAGTACTGGCCCTTGGTGAGGCCGTAGATCCGGTTGTTGAACAGCAGGATCTTGAGGTTCACGTTGCGACGCAGGGCGTGGATCAGGTGGTTGCCGCCGATGGAGAGGGCGTCGCCGTCACCGGTGACCACCCAGACGCTGAGGTCGCGGCGGGACGAGGCGAGCCCGGTGGCGATGGCGGGGGCGCGGCCGTGGATGGAGTGCATCCCGTAGGTGTCCATGTAGTACGGGAAGCGGGAGGAACAGCCGATGCCGGAGACGAAGACGATGTTCTCCTTGGCCAGGCCGAGTTCGGGCATGAAGCCCTGGACGGCCGCCAGGATCGCGTAGTCGCCGCAGCCGGGGCACCAGCGCACTTCCTGATCGGACTTGAAGTCCTTCATGGACTGCCTGGCCTCGGCCTTGGGCACGAGTGAAAGCGCCTCGATCGTGCCCGCGCCTTCCGTGGTCGTCTCAGCCATCGATGGCCTCCTTGAGAGCCGTGGCGAGCTGTTCGGCCTTGAACGGCATACCGTTGACCTGGTTGTACGAGTGCGCGTCCACCAGGTACTTCGCCCTGACGAGCGTGGCGAGCTGGCCGAGGTTCATCTCGGGGATCACCACCTTGTCGTAACGCCCGAGGACGGCGCCCAGATTCCGCGGGAACGGGTTGAGGTGGCGCAGATGGGCCTGTGCGATGCTCTCGCCCGCGGTCCGCAGCCGCCGTACCGCCGCCGTGATCGGCCCGTAGGTGGAACCCCAGCCCAGCACCAGCGTGGTGGCGTCCTCGCCCGGGTCGTCGACGTCGAGGTCGGGGACCTCGATGCCGTCGATCTTGGCCTGCCGGGTGCGGACCATGAAGTCGTGGTTGGCCGGGTCGTAGGAGATGTTGCCCGAGCCGTCCTGCTTCTCGATGCCGCCGATCCGGTGCTCCAGACCCGGTGTGCCCGGTACGGCCCAGGGGCGGGCCAGGGTCTGCGGGTCGCGCTTGTAGGGCCAGAACACCTCGGTGCCGTCGGCCAGCGTGTGGTTGGGGCCCTGGGCGAACTGCACGCGCAGGTCGGGGAGTTCGTCGGTGTCGGGGATGCGCCAGGGTTCGGAGCCGTTGGCGAGGTAGCCGTCGGAGAGCAGGAAGACCGGGGTGCGGTAGGTCAGGGCGATCCGGGCCGCCTCGACCGCGGCGTCGAAGCAGTCGGCGGGTGTCCTGGGGGCGACGACCGGCACCGGGGCCTCGCCGTTGCGCCCGTACATCGCCTGCAGCAGGTCGGCCTGCTCGGTCTTGGTCGGCAGCCCCGTCGAGGGACCGCCGCGCTGGATGTCGACGACCAGCAGCGGCAGCTCCAGGGACACCGCGAGGCCGATGGTCTCGGACTTCAGCGCCACACCGGGCCCGGACGTGGTGGTCACCGCGAGGGAGCCCCCGAAGGCGGCCCCCAGCGCCGCACCGATGCCCGCGATCTCGTCCTCGGCCTGGAAGGTCCGCACACCGAAGTTCTTGTGCCGGCTGAGCTCGTGCAGGATGTCGGACGCCGGGGTGATCGGGTAGGAGCCCAGATACAGCGGCAGGTCCGCCTGCTGCGAGGCCGCGATCAGCCCGTACGACAGCGCCAGGTTCCCGGAGATGTTCCGGTACGTGCCCGGCGGAAACGCCTGTGCCGCCGGTGCCACCTCGTAGCTGACCGCGAAGTCCTCGGTCGTCTCACCGAAGTTCCAGCCCGCGTGGTACGCCGCGATGTTGGCGGCCGCGATCTCCGGCTTCTTCGCGAACTTGGTCCTGAGGAACTTCTCCGTGCCCTCGGTCGGCCGGTGGTACATCCAGCTCAGCAGACCCAGCGCGAACATGTTCTTCGACCGCTCGGCCTCCTTGCGGGAGAGGTCGAACTCCTTGAGCGCCTCCACGGTGAGCGTGGTCAGCGGGACGGGGTGGACGCTGTATCCGTCCAGCGAGCCGTCCTCCAGCGGACTCGTCGCGTAGCCGACCTTCTGCATCGCCCGTTTGGTGAACTCGTCCGTGTTGACGATGATCTCCGCGCCGCGCGGCACGTCGGCGATGTTCGCCTTCAGCGCGGCCGGGTTCATCGCGACCAGCACGTTCGGCGCGTCACCGGGGGTGAGGATGTCGTGGTCGGCGAAGTGCAGCTGGAAGGACGAGACGCCCGGCAGGGTGCCTGCGGGGGCGCGGATCTCGGCCGGGAAGTTCGGCAGGGTGGACAGGTCGTTGCCGAAGGACGCCGTCTCCGAGGTGAAGCGGTCGCCGGTGAGCTGCATACCGTCACCGGAGTCGCCCGCGAAGCGGATGATGACGCGATCGAGCCGGCGTATGTCCTTGGCGCCCGCCGGTTTGCGCTGCTCTCCTACGACGGTTTCGTCGGCCTGTTCCGCTGGACTGCTGACCTGGCTGGTCACTGAACTGGACCTCCCTCGAGGCGGCTGGCCGGGAGCGGTCGTCCCGCCGACCCTCCCAGGATCAACCCTACGTCGGTAAGGGTCGCCTTCCCTCGGCCATTCGCATGATGGACTCGACTCCGAGATTCTCGGACGCCCTGATCTGCCATGGTGTGCTCGCCCCCCGGCGCTTTACGTGAAGACGCTCCCTGCCGTTCCTTCGGTTCTCGTGCTCGTGCGTGTCGCGGGCGCCCGGCTCCGTACTGGACACCTCGCGACTCGATGCGTGCTGGACAACTGACACAGTGTCAGGCAGTCAGGAGTTCAGATAGGTGAGGACCGCGAGAACACGCCGGTGGTCCCCGTCGCTCGGGGACAGCCCCAGCTTCAGGAAGATGTTGCTGACGTGCTTCTCGACGGCGCCGTCGCTGACCACCAACTGCCGCGCCACGGCCGAGTTGGTGCGTCCCTCGGCCATCAGCCCCAGGACCTCCCGCTCCCGCGGCGTGAGCCCCGCGAGCACGTCCTGCTTGCGGCTGCGCCCCAGCAGTTGCGCCACCACCTCCGGGTCGAGTGCGGTGCCCCCACCGGCCACCCGCACCACCGCGTCCACGAACTCGCGGACCTCGGCCACCCGGTCCTTCAGCAGATAGCCGACCCCGCGGCTGGAACCGGCCAGCAGTTCGGTGGCGTACTGCTCCTCCACGTACTGCGACAGCACGAGCACTCCGAGTCCCGGATGCTCCTTGCGCAGCTGCACCGCCGCCCGCACCCCCTCGTCGGTGTGCGTCGGCGGCATCCGCACGTCGGCGACCACCACGTCGGGCAGCTCGTCCCGGGCCGCGAACTCGGTGATCGTCCTGATCAGCGCCTCCGCGTCCCCCACGCCGGCCACCACGTCGTGCCCGCGGTCGGTCAGCAACCGGGTCAGGCCCTCCCTGAGCAGCACTGAATCCTCGGCGATGACCACCCGCACCCTGTCCTCCACGTTCTCGGCCCCCCACAGCCTGTGCCCGGCCCGCGCCGGTACTTCTCCGCCCCGCACACGCCGGTCGCCTCGCGCCCCGGCCCGCTCGTCCCTCGTACGACAGCCCCAGCATTCCAGTATTCGAACCGGCGCGCGCCCGGGCGTGCCGAATCCGCACGGGTAACGGGGAAGGGGAGACGCGGTACGGGGCCCGCTCGCGGAGGCGGTCCCGGCGGGGCGGCTCCCGGCGCGGTGACACGGGGCGGGCGGCGGCACGGTGACGGCCGGGCCGGGTGGCGGCACGGTGACGGCCGGGCCGGGTGGCGGCGCGACGACGGCAGGCCCGGCCTGGGAGCCGGACCTGCCGTTCTCTGCGTCGGCTCGCCCCGCCCCGCCCCGCCCCGAACCGAACCGGGCCGGGCGTCGGGGCCGACGGGTGTCCTCGTTCAGGAGAGCCGCTGTCCACGCCAGGGCAGCTCCGCCGTGACGCGGGTCGGTCCGGCGACGGGCGAGTCGACCACCAGAATCCCGTCCACCGCGTCGAGACGCTCCGCGAGCCCCGCGAGACCGGACCCGGCGGACGGCTCCGCGCCGCCCACACCGTTGTCCGACACCTGGAGCATCAGCCGGTTCTCGACCCGCCAGACGTCGACCGTCGCCCGAGTCGCCCTCGAGTGCTTGCTGACGTTCTGCAGCAGCTCGGACACCGTGAAGTAGGCGATGCCCTCGATCGCCGGGGCCGGCCGGGACGGCAGGTCCACCTCGACCTGCACCGGCACCGTGCACCGCGAGGCGACCGCCGACAGTGCCGCGTCCAGTCCCCGGTCCGTCAGGACGGCGGGGTGGATGCCCCGCGCCAGATCCCGCAGCTCCTGCAGCGCCGTCTTCACCTCGCCGTGCGCCTCGTCCACCATCCGCGCCGCCTCGCGCGGGTCCTCCGTCAGCTTCTCCTTGGCGAGCCCGAGGTCCATGGCCAGCGCCACCAGCCGGGCCTGGGCCCCGTCGTGCAGGTCGCGCTCGATGCGCCGCAGGTCGGCGGCGGCCGTGTCCACGACCACCCCGCGGTCCGACTCCAGTTCCACGACCCGGGTGGCCAGCTTCGAGGGGCCGAGCAACCCGAGCACCATCACCCGGTCCACCGTCGTCAGGGCCCGCACGATCCAGGGCGTGGCCAGCGTGAACAGCAGCCCGACCAGCGCGGTCACCCCGATCTCGAACGGGTTGTCCAGATAGATGCGGTGCCCCTCGTCGCCGTAGAGCTGGAGGCCGCCCTGCCCGCCGTACAGCGGGAAGAGCCAGAACCACAGCGGATACGTCAGCATCGCCCAGCCGTACGCCCAGAACGACAGCGCCACCGAGAACGCGAACACCGCCCACGGGAAGTGCAGCAGCGCGTACAGCAGGTGCCGCCAGGACGTACCGCTCCTGAGCAGCGCCCCCACCGCGGCCATCGGGCCCCGGCCCCTGCGGCGCAGCGGCTCCGGGTCGGCGATCTCCAGGTCCAGCAGCGCCCGCGCCCGCGTCCGCTCCAGGGACCCGATGCCTCGGCACCCGGCCAGGGCCGCCGCCAGGACCGGGACTCCCAGGAAGGTGATCAGCAGCCCCGCGCCGAGCGAGACCATCGTGACCGCGAAGACGAAGCCCGCGACGGCGATCGGCAGGCTCAGCATCAGATATCCGAACTCGCGCAGGCCGCGTGCCTCGATCGGCGCCCGCAGCGCGACCGGCAGCCGATGCCGCCGGCCCCCGGAACCCGCCCCGTGGACCCCGGGACCGCTGTGCCGCCCGTATCCCTGTCCGTAGTCCGTGGCCATCGGCGTCGTCCGTTTCTACTCGTCCGGTCGGTGAGCTGTCGTCCCCCGTCGTACCTCCACCCTGCTCGGTCCCGGGCCCCCCGGCCATGGAGTCCATCGGCGTCTTCGCCCGGGGGTTTTCCCTACCTGCCGGACCGGGGTCGGCCTCGACCGGCGAGGCGGGGACGCGGCATTGCGGCGTCCCCGCCCGGCCGGTCGGGGGCGAGGCCGGTCGGGGCCCGGTGCGCGGGCGATGCCGGCGTGCGTGCGGTGCCCGGCGGACGGGCGGCACCCCGCGTACGCGCGGCTTGGGCGTCGTACACCGGGTGGCATTGCCGGGGGGAGTGCGGGGGGTACGAGGGCGGCACCGGCCGGGGTGCTCGGTCGGGGTCGGCCGACCGGCACCCGGGGTGCAGGGGGCAGGGGTGCCGGTCGGCCGGGTGGCACCCGGGGTGCGGGGAGGCGGGGTGCCGGCGCCGTCGGCCGGGTGGCACCCGGTGGGGAGGTGGGCGTCGCTACCGCCGCTCGTCCCCGGCCTCCCGGGCCCGCCACGGCAGCTCGGCGGTGACCGTGGTCGGTCCGCCCTCCGGCGACTCGACGAGGAACAGCCCGTCGACCGCGCCCAGGCGGTCCGCGAGGCCCGCCATCCCCGTACCGCCGTCGAGACTGGCCCCGCCGCGTCCGTCGTCCCTCACCTGGATGAGCAGTCGCTCGTCCGCCCGCCACACGTCCACCGAGGCCGACCGCGCCCCACTGTGCTTGCTGACGTTCTGCAGCAGCTCGGAGACCGTGAAGTACGCGATGCCCTCGATGGCCGCGGCCGGCCTCTCCGTCAGATCCGCCGTCACCTTCACCGGCACCGTGCACCGCGAGGCGATCGAGGACAGGGCGGCGTCCAGACCGCGGTCCGTGAGCACCGCGGGATGGATCCCGCGGGCCAGGTCGCGCAGCTCCTGCAGCGCGAGCTTCACCTCGCCGTGCGCCTCCTCGACCATCACCGCGACGCTGTCGTCGGCCTGGCCCTCCAGGAGTTTCTCCTTCGCCAGCCCCAGCCCCATCGCGAGGTTGACCAGCCGGGCCTGGGCCCCGTCGTGCAGGTCGCGCTCGATGCGCCGCAGATCCGCCGCGGCGGTGTCGACGACCACCCCGCGGTCCGACTCCAGCTCGGCGATGCGCCGCTCCAGCTCGTCCGAGGGGGACAGCAGCCCCCGCACCATCGCCCGGTCCGCGTTGGTCAGACCACGGGTGATGAACGGCAGCACCGGCCACAACACGAAGAAGGACACCAGCGTGATCGTGAACGTAGCGATGCCCCACGGCAGCCGTATGAACTCGTACAGCGTCGTCCGCCAGCCCACCGGGTCCTTCAGCGTCGACCAGAGCCAGCCGAAGAAACCGTCCCGGCCCATCGGCAGACGGCTCGGCTCCTCGATCCGCACGCCGAGCAGCGCCCGGGCCCGCGCCCGCTCCGCCCTGCCCAGCAGCCGCGCGCCCATCAGCCCGCCCGCGAGCAACGGCAGCCCCACCACGGTGACCGTGAGCCCCGCTCCGGTCGACATCACGGCCACGACGTAGGTGAAGCCGAGGATCGAGATCGGCAGATTGGCGAGGAGGTGCGCGATCTCCTTCCACGTCTGCCGGTCCAGGGCGAGGCGTGCGGGCGGCAGGAGCCCGCTGTCGGACGCCGGCTCGTCCGCGGCGCCGGTGGTCGTGATGCGTTCGGTCATATGCGCTAGCGTGCCGGGCCGCGCGTCCCGGCGCCATGAGGCGGGCCGCCACGACGCCCGGGGGAAAACCCCACCCCGGCGGTGTTCCACGGGCGTCCTGCCCATGCCAAGGCGTGACGGGCTGCTTACGCGTTCTTTAGCAGGCCCTAGACTCCCGTGCGTACAGATCGTCGAACGCGAGGTTCACGAAGGACCACGAGGTCAGAGAGCGAGGGGCGGACGTGCCGGAACCGACCGTTGCCGCCGGGACCGGGGGCGTGGAGGCCGCGACCGTGGTCGCGTCGGACTATTTCCAGTCCTACTCGGTCGTCGGACTGCTCACCCTCGTCGGGGTGGTGTTCGTCGCCGTCGCCTTCGGCGCCGGACGACTGCTGCGTCCCGTCGTGCCGACACCCGAGAAACTCCTGACCTACGAGTGTGGTGTCGACCCCGTGGGCGAGGGCTGGGCCCACACCCAGGTCCGCTACTACGTCTACGCGTTCCTGTACGTCATCTTCGCGGTGGACTCGATCTTCCTGTTCCCGTGGGCAACCGTCTTCGCCCGGGCCGGCTACGGCGCGACCACGCTCGTGGAGATGTTCATCTTCCTCGGCTTCCTCGCCGTGGGCCTGCTGTACGCCTACAGGAAGGGCGTCCTCACATGGACGTGACCCCGGAGCCGGCCCAGCCGGTACTGCTTCCCGAGCCGAAGAGGCTGGGCGCGCTCGCCCGGCTGGCTCCCGAGCCGATGAAGGTGGTCCTCAACTGGGGCCGCCGCTACAGCCTGTGGGTCTTCAACTTCGGCCTCGCCTGCTGCGCGATCGAGTTCATCGCCGCGTCGATGGCCCGGCACGACTTCATCCGCCTCGGCGTGATCCCCTTCGCGCCCGGCCCCCGCCAGGCCGACCTGATGGTCGTCTCCGGCACGGTCACGGACAAGATGGCCCCGGCCGTGAAGCGCCTCTACGAGCAGATGCCGGAGCCCAAGTACGTCATCTCCTTCGGCGCCTGCTCCAACTGCGGCGGCCCGTACTGGGATTCGTACTCCGTGACCAAGGGCGTCGACCAGATCATCCCCGTCGACGTGTACGTCCCCGGCTGCCCGCCCCGGCCCGAGGCCCTGCTGCAGGGGATCCTGAAGCTCCAGGAGAAGATCGCCCGCGAGTCGCTGAGCGAGCGGTACGGCACCGCCCGTCCCTCCACGGCCGCGCTCCAGAGCGGCCTGGTGCAGCCGCCCGCGGCAGGGGAGGGCCGATGACCACCGGCTGGCTGCCCGCCCCCGTCGAGGAACTCTTCGGCCCCGACGCCACGGCCGAGGAGTCCTACGCGCTCCTCACCGTCGACGTACCGCCGGCGTCCTGGACCACCGCGCTGGAGACCGCGCGCGACACCCTGCGGTGCACGTACTTCGACTGGCTCAGCGCCGTCGACGAACCCGGCACGGGCTTCCGCGTCTCCGCCCACGTGGTCGCCCTGTCCCCGGTGCGCCGGCTCCTCGTCCGTACGACCGTGCCGCACTCCGCGCCGGTCCTGCCGTCCGCCGTCACCGTCTACGCGGGCGCCGGCTGGCACGAGCGCGAGACCCACGAGATGTTCGGCGTCGACTTCGAGGGACACCCCGGCCTGGACCCGCTCCTGCTGCCCGAGGGCTTCGAGGGGCATCCGCTGCGCAAGGACTTCGTGCTCGCCGCCCGGGTCGCCAAGGCATGGCCCGGCGCGAAGGAGCCGGGGGAGTCGGACCACGGCGGCCCCAAGCGGCGGCAGATGCTCCCGCCCGGCGTCCCCGACCCGAACGAGTGGGGCCCCCTGAAGGGGCAGGTCCCGCCCGCTCCGGCCCGCCCCGCCCGGGGTGCCGCGCGCGCCGCCGGCGACCGGCCGGCGCGCCGCACCCGCACGGCGGCCGAGGGCTCGGCCGGCCAGACCCCCGCGGCCACCCCGGCATCTCCCGGCCCCTCGCCCACGCCTTCCACGCCCCCTGGGGCGCCCGGTGCGGCTGGCGCGGCCGGGGGTCCGGCCGGGCCGCGGCGGGCCCGGTCGGCGAGCGAGGGCTCGGCGAGCCGGCAGACGCCGACGGACGCGCCGGCGGCTCCGGCAGCCCCGGGCACTTCCACGACTCCCACGGGCGGTGCGGCTCCTGAGGCTCCCGCGGTTCCGGGGACTCCGCCGGCTCCTGAGGCTCCGTCGGGTGAGGCCACCGCGGCGGCTCCGGCTGCTCCGGCGGATTCGGCCGGCGGTTCCGCCGGTGCCGGCGACGCGACCGGTGCCAATGGTCCGGCGAGGCCGCGGCGGGCGCGCAGCGCGGGCGAGGGTTCGGCGACCCAGCGTGCCGCGACCGGTCCGGCGGAACCGAGCACCCCGGCCGGCCCGGAGGGGGCCGGCGCGGAGGACGCCGGCCGGAAGTCCGACCCGGGTGCCGCCCGGGACGCCGCTCCGGAGACCGGCCGGGACGCTGGTCCGGACGCTGGTCCGGAGAACGGTTCCGCGAGTGACACCGACGGGGTGCAGCGGACCCCGGAGCGGGCGGCACCGTCGCGCCCCGCCGAGCCGAAGCCCGCCAGGGCCCCGCGCAGCGCGGACGCTCCGTGGCACCACGCCCGGCCCGCGTTCGACGAGCCGGAGGCCGGCCCCGACCCGGACGCCGACAAGGCCACCGAATCCGACGCCGGTACGCAACCCGATGCCGCCCCCGAGACCCGACCCTCCGGGACGGCCGGACCGAAGGCGGAGCCCGGCCCGGCGCCCGACGCCGGTGCCGATGCCGGCGCCGACGCGGACTCCGAGCGCCCCGCGCATGCCGAGCCCGACGCCGAGCCACGTACGCAAGCCGGACCCGAGCCCGACACCGGACCCGAGCCCGACACCGGACCCGAGCCCGACGCCGACCCCGCGAGGGAGCCCGAGGCCGGACCCGGACCTGCCCCCGCGAGGGAGCCCGAGCCCGAGGCCGGAACCGCCCCCGCACGCGAGACCGAACCCGGCCCCGCACGCGACGCCGACGCCGACGCCGATGCCGGACCCGATCGAGAGTCCGCGCCCGACGCCGGACCCGATCGCGAGTCCGCGCCCGACGCCCGACCCGGCTCGGGGCCCGCTCGTCGAGCCGACCCCGCCAAGGACGACCCCACCGGAGGCCCGCAGTGAACGACGCTCTCGACGTCGCCCTGCGACTCCTCGTCGTCTTCGTCGTGTTCCTGACCTTCCCGCTGATCGTGGGGCAGACGGAGCACAAGGTGATGGCCCACATGCAGGGCCGCCTGGGCCCGATGTACGCGGGCGGCTTCCACGGCTGGGCCCAACTGGTCGCGGACGGAGTCAAGTTCGCCCAGAAGGAGGACGTCGTCCCGGCCGGGGCGGACCGCCGTATCTTCCAGCTCGCACCCGCCGTCGCCCTCCTCCCGTACCTCCTGGTCCTGCTCGCCATCCCGATCGGCCCGGGCGAGGGCGCCGTCGGCGAGGTCGTCGACGCGGGCATCTTCTTCGTCCTCGCCGTCATGGGCGTGGGCGTCCTGGGCTCGCTCATGGCGGGCTGGGCGTCGGCCAACAAGTTCTCCCTGCTCGGCGGCCTCCGCACGGCCGCCCAGCTCCTCGCGTACGAACTGCCCATGCTCCTCACCGCGGCCTCGGTCGCGATGGCGGCCGGCACGGTCTCCCTGCCCGGCATCGTCGACGCGTTCGAATGGTGGTGGCTGCCCTGGCAGATCGTCGGCGCCGTCGTCTTCTTCGTCGCCGGCCTCGCCGAACTCCAGCGCCCGCCCTTCGACATGCCCGTCGCCGACTCGGAGATCATCTTCGGCGCGTACACCGAGTACACGGGCCTGCGCTTCGCCCTCTTCCTCCTCGCCGAGTACGCCGGGATCGTCGTCCTGTGCGGCCTGACCACCGTCCTCTTCCTGGGCGGCTGGCACGGCCCGTGGGGTGCCGACGGCCTCGGCTGGGTGTGGACCCTGCTGAAGACCGCGATCCTCGCCTTCGTCGTCATCTGGCTGCGCGTCACCTACCCCCGTCTCCGCGAGGACCAGCTCCAGAAACTCGCCTGGACCCTCCTCGTCCCGCTCGCCCTCGCCCAGATCGCCCTCACCGGCGTCGTCAAGGTGGTGAACTCCTAGTGGCCCCCATCCCCGGCGCCGGCCTGGCCAAGGGCCTCGCCGTCACGCTCCGCACGATGACGAAGAAGACCGTCACCGAGCAGTACCCGGACGCCCAGCCCGAACTCCCGCCCCGCAGCCGCGGCGTCATCGGCCTCTTCGAGGAGAACTGCACGGTCTGCATGCTGTGCGCCCGCGAGTGCCCGGACTGGTGCATCTACATCGACTCCCACAAGGAGACGGTCCCGCCCGCCGCGCCCGGTGGCCGCGAGCGCAGCCGCAACGTCCTCGACCGCTTCGCCATCGACTTCGCCCTGTGCATGTACTGCGGTATCTGCATCGAGGTCTGCCCTTTCGACGCCCTCTTCTGGTCCCCGGAGTTCGAGTACGCCGAGACCGACATCCACGAACTCACCCACGAACGCGACAAGCTCCGCGAATGGATGTGGACGGTTCCGGCCCCGCCCGCCCTCGACCCCGGCGCCGAGGAACCGAAGGAGAGCGCCGCCGCCCGCAAGACCGCCGACAAGCTGGCCGCCGAGCAGGCGACGCGAGCCGAGCAGCCCGCGCCGAGTGACGACAACGGTCAGCCGGGGCCGGCCGGTCCCACCGAGCCGCGGGAGGGCCAGTCGTGAGCCTCGCAGCCGCCACGGCCGTCGCCACGGCACGCGCCACGACCACCGCCGCCGAGAGCCACGGCTTCCTGTCGCCGACCGGCGTGGAGATCGCGTTCCTCCTCGTCGGCCTCGTCACCTTCGGCGCCGCGATCGTGACCGTCACCACCAGGCAGCTGGTGCACGCCGCCCTCTGGCTGGTGGTCGCGCTCGGCGGCCTCGCCGTCGAATACCTCCTCCTCACCGCCGAGTTCATCGCCTGGGTGCAGGTCCTCATCTACGTCGGCTCCGTCGTCGTCCTCCTCCTGTTCGGGCTGATGCTCACCAGAGCCCCCATCGGTCGTTCGCCGGACGCCGACTCCGGCAACCGCTGGGCCGCCCTCGCCGTGGCCGTCGCCGCTGCCGCCGCCCTGGTCTGGGTCGTCGTCGACGCCTTCCGCACGACCTGGATGGATCTGGACGGCGCCGCCGAGGGCTCCACCGAAGTGGCGGGCGAGAGCCTCTTCCAGAGCTGGGTGCTCCCCTTCGAGGCGCTCTCGGTGCTGCTCCTCGCCGCCCTCGTCGGCGCGATCGTGCTGTCCCGCAAGGCCGCGGCCGAGGAGTCCGGCCCGGCCGGCACCGCACCCGGTACACCGCCCTCCGGCAAGCTCCCCCCGAGCCGCACGGTCCCCGGCCCGACGGCGACCGGCGAGCGGCCCTCCGGCAAGGAAGGGAACCGCTGATGCACCTCGCCTATCCCGCCGTGCTCTCCGCCCTCCTGTTCTGCACGGGCCTGTACGGAGTCCTCGCGCGCCGCAACGCGATCCTGGTCCTGATGTCCGTCGAGCTGATGCTCAACGCCGTCAACCTGAACCTCGTCGCCTTCGACGTCTGGCTGTCCAAGGCCGCCCGCGACACGCTGCACTCCGGCCAGGCGCTGACCCTGTTCACCATCGCCATCGCCGCCGCCGAGATCGGCATCGGCCTCGCGATCGTCCTCGCCGTCCACCGCAACCGCGGCACCTCGGACATCGACAAGCTCCGCGACACCGCCGAGACCGGCGACGGCCCCGACGGCGCCGGCCCGGACACCGCCGCGCCGACCACGGCCGAGAAGGCTGAGGCCACCGCGTGACCACGACCACCCTCGCCGTCCTCGTCCCCCTCCTCCCGTTCCTGGGCGCCGTGGCCGGCCTGCTGCTCGGCCGGACGGCCCCCGGTTTCGTACGCCCCCTCGCCGTACTCCCGACCCTCGCGGCACTCGTCCTGGCCGTGCTGGTCGCCGTGCGCCAGGGCGGCGGCCAGGCCGTCGACGCCGCCACCGAACTCACGCCCACCGGCTCGGTCCCCATCGAGCTCGCCCTGCACATCGACGGCTTCGCCGCCCTCGTCGCCGTCGTGGTCGGCCTGGTCGCGTCCTGCGTGCAGATCTACTCCACGGGCTACCTGCGCGACGACCCGCGCTACCCCTCGTACGCCGCTCTCGTCTCCCTCTTCACCTCCGCGATGATGCTCGTCGTCTACTCCGGCGACCTGATCGTGCTGCTGGTCGGCTGGGAGATCATGGGCATCTGCTCGTACTTCCTGGTCGGCCACTACTGGGAGACCCCCGAGGCGCGCGCCGCCTCGATCAAGGCCTTCCTGGTCACCAAGCTCGGCGACGTCCCCTTCCTGATCGGCCTGTTCGCGCTCGGCACCGACGCCGGGTCCTTCCGCATCACGAAAGTCCTCGGCACCGTCGCGAGCGGCGGACTCGACCATCCGACCCTGATCGCCCTGCTGCTCCTCGCCGGCGTGGCGGGCAAGTCGGCGCAGTTCCCGCTGCACACGTGGCTGCCCGACGCGATGGCGGGCCCCACGCCCGTCTCCGCGCTGATCCACGCCGCGACGATGGTCGCCGCCGGCGTCTACTTCGTCGCCCGGCTCCTCCCCGTGTTCGAGGCCTCCGCGGCCGCGATGGTGGTCCTCGCCGTGATGGCCGCGGTCACGATGGCCGGTTCGGCGCTCGCCGCGCTCGCCCAGGACGACATCAAGCGCGTCCTCGCGTACTCGACGATCGGCCAGCTCGGCTACATGACCGGCGCCCTCGCCGTCGCCGACCGCGGGGCCGCCGTCTTCCACCTCCTGTCGCACGGCGCCTTCAAGGCGCTGCTCTTCCTCGCCGCCGGCGTGATCATCCACGCCTCCGGCACCAACTCGCTGGCCGCCATGTCCCGCATGAAGGACCTGCGCGTCCGCGTCCCCGACGCCTACTGGACGATGACCGTGGCGCTGCTCGCGCTCACCGCGATCCCGCCGTTCAGCGGCTTCTTCTCCAAGGAGGCCGTCCTCGGGGCCGCCGAGCACGTCGCCACCGGCCACACCGAGCACGCCCCCGGCGCCGCCGGCTGGATCGTCCTCGTCTCCGGCCTGGTCACCGCCGTACTCACCGCCGCCTACGCGACCCGCCTGTGGCTGCTCGCCTTCTGCGGCCGGGGAGCCGAGGCTCCCGACCACGGCAGGCAGCCGCTCACGATGACCGTGGTGCTCTGGGTGCTCACCGTCCCCTCGCTCGCCTTCGGCCTGGCATACGGTCCGCTGCCCGACTGGTTCGACGGCCGCGACCTGACTCCGGTCCTCACCACCTCCGTCCTCGGTACGGGACTCGCCCTGGTCGGCGGTCTCGTCACCTACGGCGCCTGGCGGCACACCACCGCCATGACCGCGCCCACCCCGCTCGGCGCGGTGGCGGCCCACCCCGAGGGCGACGCCGGACTGGTCGAGGCCGAGGCCATCGCCAGCCATGCGCCGGCCTACGGGGACGTCGCCTCCGCACCGGATCCGGCGGACCCCGGCCGTCTCCTGCTCGGCCCGCTGCACCGCCACGCGGCCGTCGGCTTCCACCTCGACGCCCTCTATACGAACCTGTTCGTCCGCCCGGTCCAGGCCGCGGCCACACTCGTCCGGTTCCTGGACCGCGAGGTCGTCGACACCTACGTACGCGGGGCCGGCGCCCTGCCCCGCTGGCTCGGCGAGGCCGCACGGCGCGCCCAGACCGGCAATGTGCAGACCTATGTGAGCGCGCTGCTCGCCGGCACCGTCGTCCTGACGGTCGCCGTCCTCCTCGTCGCCACGGGAGCGTGAGCAGGCGTGATCGATATCAGCGAATCCGTGATGCAGATCCTTCTCGCATTGATCGTCGTCGGCCCGCTCATCGGCGCCGCCGCGGCCCTCCTCCCGGCGCCGCCCGGGCTGAAGGGGAAGTCGCCCGAGCAGGCGGTGCTGCGGCACGGGGTGTTCGTCACCGGTGCCGTGCTCATCGCCGCGATCGCCCTCGCGCTCGGCTTCGACCACGACCACCCGTCGAAGATGCAGGCCACCACGGACATCAGCTGGATCCCCGCACTCGATGTGCGCATCCACCTCGGTGTCGACGGCATTTCCCTCCCCCTTCTGGTCCTGACCGCGCTGCTGACCTTCCTCTGCGCGCTCTACAGCTACTTCAAGATGCCCGCGGGCCCCACCCCGAAGGCGTTCGTCGCTCTCGTCCTCGTGCTCGAGTCCGGCACCCTCGCGACCTTCGCCGTCCTCGACCTGCTGCTGTTCTTCCTCGCGTTCGAGATGGTGCTGATCCCGATGTACTTCCTCATCGCCCGCTGGGGCGGTGCCGGGCGGCAGGCCGCCGCCTGGAAGTTCATCCTGTACACCCTGCTCGGGTCCGTCGTCATGCTCCTGGGCCTGCTCCTGATCGGGATCAAAGCGGGCACATTCGACATGGTGGCACTCGCCACTGACAACGGCCGGGGGCTGACCACATCCGTGCAGGTCATCGCGGTTCTGGCGGTCGGGCTCGGGCTCGCCGTCAAGACGCCGATGTGGCCGCTGCACAGCTGGCTGCCCGACGCCCACACCGCCGCGCCCACCGTCGGCTCGGTCCTGCTGGCGGGCGTGCTGCTGAAGATGGGAACGTACGGGTTCGTCCGGATTCTGCTCCCGGTCACGCCCGAGGGAATGGCCACGTTCGCGCCCTACCTCGCCGCGCTCGCGGTGGTCGGCATCATCTACGGATCGCTGGCCTGCCTCGCCCTCGCCAAACAGGGCGCGAAGGGCGATCTCAAGCGCCTCATCGCGTACTCCTCCGTCGGCCACATGGGCTTCGTCCTGCTCGGCATCGCGACGATGACCCCGACGGGCGTGAACGGCGCGCTCTTCGCCAACATCGCCCACGGCCTCATCACCGGCCTGCTCTTCTTCCTGGTCGGCGCGCTCAAGGACCGTACGGGCACCACCGACCTCGACACCCTCGCCCAGGAGACCGGCGCCGCCCTCTACGGCAAGGCACCGCGGCTCGGCGGCCTGCTCGCCTTCGGTGCCGTCGCCTCGCTCGGACTGCCCGGCCTCGCCGGGTTCTGGGGCGAGATGCTGGCGCTCTTCGGCGCGTTCGAACCGGCCGACGACCTCAGCCGCCCCGCGTTCCTGACCTTCATGGCGATCGCCGCCTTCGGCACCCTGCTGACCGCCGCGTACATGCTCGTCGTGGTGCGCCGCGTCTGCATGGGCGCCGTGCCCCGACAGGACGCCCCGCGGCTCGCCGACGTGCAGGCCTACGAGTTCGCCGCCTGGACCCCGCTCGTCGTCCTCACCGTCATCGCCGGACTCTGGCCGAGGGCCCTCCTCGGCCTCACCGACCCGGCCGTGCAGCAGCTCTTCGCAGGAGGCACCCGATGAGCTCCCTGGTCCAGTCCGTCGACTGGCTCGCGATCGCGCCGCCCACCCTCGCGGCCGCCGTCGGACTCGTCGTGCTCGTCGCCGACCTCTTCGTCGGCGAGGCCAGGAAGCCGCTGCTCGGCTGGATCGCGGTGGCCGGTCTCGCCGCCTCCGCGCTGACGCTGCTGCCCCTCCTGGACGGGGACCGCGCCACCTTCTGCCTCACCGGCGACGCCGACGTGTGCAGTTACACCGCGGACCGGTTCACGCTGGTCATCCAGTTCCTGGTCCTCGGCGGCGCGCTCCTGGCAGCCCTGCTCTCGGTGACCGCCCTGAAGGACGCCGACAAGGAGCTCCCCGAGGGCGAGTACTGGTTCCTGCTGCTGTCCTCCGCCGCCGGCGCCGCCCTGCTGCCCGCCTCCCGGGACCTCGCCACCCTCATCGTCGCCCTGGAGGTCGCCTCACTGCCGGCCTTCGCCCTGGTCGGCATCAGGCACGGCGACAGAAAGTCCTCCGAAGCGGCCTTGAAGTTCTTCCTGTCCTCGGTCACCGCGACCGCCGTCAGCCTCATGGGCGTCAGCTTCGTCTACGCCACGACCGGCACCCTGTACCTGACGGAGATCGCCGACAAGATCCAGCACGTCGACGGCCAGTTCGTCACCCTCGCCCAGACCGGCGTCGTCCTCACGCTCATCGGTTTCGCCTTCAAGACGGCCGCGGTGCCCTTCCACTTCTGGGTGCCCGACACCTACGTGGGCGCACCCCTGCCGATCGCCGCCTATCTGTCGGTCGTCGGCAAGGCGGTCGGGTTCTCCGGCCTGATCCTCGTCACGGTCGTCGCCTTCCCCTCGTACGCGGACATCTGGGGACCCGCGCTCGCCGTACTGGCCGCCCTCACCATGACCATCGGCAACGTCGGCGCCCTGCGCCAGCGGCCCACGCGCGCGTACAGCGCGGTCCGCCTCCTCGCCTGGTCCTCCGTCGGCCAGGCCGGCTACCTCCTGGTGCCGATCGCGGCCGCCGCCTACTCCGAGGACCCGCAGAAGGCCATCGGCTCCACCGTCGCGTACGCCCTGATGTACGCCGCCGTGAACCTCGGTGCGTTCGCCGTGGCCGCCCTCGTGGCCCGTACGAGGCCCCTGAACCGCGTCAGCGACTACCGCGGCCTCTACGCCGCGAACCCCGTCACGGCGCTGCTCCTGGGCTTCTTCCTGCTCTGCCTCGCGGGACTGCCGCCGGGCATCGTCGGCCTCTTCGCCAAGGTCACCGTCTTCTCGGCGGTCGTCGACGCCGGGCTCGGCTGGCTGGCCGTGGTCATGGCCGTGAATGTGGTGATCGCACTCTTCTACTACCTCCAGTGGACGACCCTGCTGTTCCGCGCACCCGAGGGAGAGGCCGCCGAGCACCGGGTCCCGGCCCCGCTCGCCGCCGCCATCGCCCTGACGGCCGTCCTCGGAATCGCCCTCTCCGGAGCACCCCAGTTGGTCCTGCGCTTCTCGGACACCGGCCTCTTCTGACCGGTCCGGACCCGGTGACGACGGATCCGTCCCGCCCGGGTCGGCCGCCCTCGGCCCGTGCGGCGACACCTGCGACAACGAGTCCCCGGCGCCCCGGCACGCGGGCGTGTACCCAACTCGCGCCCGCGGGTGGACGCGTGTCCGGCCGACGGCCTCACGACGCCCCCATGCGCGCGTGGAGCCACCGTCCCCGTCACCCGGTCGGCCCACGTCCGCAGCGGCGGGCACAAGGGAACTAGTGCCTCCCGCCTGGCGTTGACCAGTACGGGAGGGTCCACTGAGGAGTGGACGCACGCAGCATCAGCAAGCAAGGGTTCCCCTGCCGCACCACTTGGAGGGCGTACCGTGCACCGCCGGCACAACGGGCTCAGGACGGCCCTCCTCCTCGGGGGACTGTCCGCACTCATCATCGTCATCGGCAGCTTCTTCGGGCGTGTGGGTCTGATCGTCGCCCTCGTCATCGCCGTCGGCACCAACGCGTACGCGTACTGGAACAGCGACAAGCTGGCGCTACGCGCGATGCGCGCCCGTCCGGTGAGCGAGTTCGAGGCGCCGGCCCTGTACCGCATGGTCCGTGAGCTCTCGACCCAGGCCCGCCAGCCCATGCCGCGCCTGTACATCTCGCCCACCGAGGCGCCGAACGCGTTCGCGACGGGCCGCAACCCGCGCAACGCCGCGGTGTGCTGCACCGACGGCATCCTGCGGATCCTGTCCGAGCGCGAGCTGCGCGGCGTCATCGGACACGAACTGAGTCACGTCTACAACCGCGACATCCTGATCTCGTCCGTCGCCGGTGCGCTCGCCTCCGTGATCATGTTCCTCGTCAACTTCGCCTGGCTGATCCCGATCGGCCGCTCGAACGACGACGACGGCCCCGGCCTCCTGGGCATGCTGCTGATCATGATTCTGGGCCCGCTCGCGGCGTCCCTCATCCAACTCGCCATCAGCCGCTCCCGGGAGTACGAGGCGGACGCCTCCGGCTCCCAGCTCACCGGGGACCCGCTGGCCCTCGCGAGCGCGCTGCGCAAGCTGGACGCCGGCACCAAGCAGCTGCCGCTGCCCCCCGAGCCGCGCATCGAGACGGCGAGCCACATGATGATCGCGAATCCGTTCCGCCCGGGCCAGGGACTCTCCAAGATGTTCTCCACGCATCCGCCGATGGCGGAGCGCATCGCCCGGCTCGAGAAGATGGCAGGTCGGCACCAGTGAAGACAATCCTGAACATCATCTGGCTCATCCTGAGCGGCTTCTGGCTGTTCCTCGGCTATCTGCTCGCGGGCGTGCTGCTGTGCATCACCATCATCGGCATCCCGTTCGGCATCGCGGCCTTCCGCATCGGCGTCTACGCGCTCTGGCCGTTCGGCTATTCGGCCGTGGAGCGCCACGACGCGGGCGCCCCCTCCTGCGTGGGCAACGTCCTGTGGCTGGTCCTCGCGGGCTGGTGGCTCGCCCTCACCCACATCGTGACGGGCATCGCCC
The DNA here is from genome assembly GCF_055567695.1 of Streptomyces sp. NPDC026417. Lineage (NCBI taxonomy): Bacteria > Bacillati > Actinomycetota > Actinomycetes > Kitasatosporales > Streptomycetaceae > Streptomyces > Streptomyces sp. NPDC026417. Next base: position 124,506 of record NZ_JBVHPY010000018.1, on the reverse strand, counting down.
TCTGCCTCACGATCATCGGCATCCCGTTCGGCATCGCCAACTTCAAGCTCATCCCTGTCTCGCTGCTCCCGCTGGGCCGTGAAATCGTGCGCTCGGACCAGCCGTTCGCGACGCGCTAGCGTCCGGAGGCGGGACCGGGGCGGCGGTCTACGTGCGCCCCGGTTCCGTACGTCGCCGGCCCGCCCGCCCGGCCGCTCCGCCCCACTCCCGCCACCGCCGGACGGCCGGTCACCCGGACCCCCACAGGTCCTCAACTCCTCAACTCGGCCGCAGCCAACGTTTTCCACAGGCTCGGACGCCGCCGAGCCGCCGGTGTCCACAGGCCTCCACGGCTGTCGGTGGCGGGCTGCATCATGAGCGCATGACCGAAATCGAGCAGCTGCTGGCACGGGTCGCCGTACGGGCCCGCGACACCCGTCCATGGGGCTGGCCGTCGCTCCCCGAACCCGTGACCCCGTCCGCGATCGCCCGTGCGGAATCCGTCCTCGGCTTCCCGCTGCCGGCGCTGCTCGCCGCGCTCTACCTGCGGATAGGAGACGGCGGATTCGGCCCGGAGTACGGACTGTTGCCGCTCCTCGACAGCGCACCGTCCGGTGAGCCGGCGGTCGTCCCGCAGTACGCCGCCCATCGCGCGGAGAGCGTCCAGGACTCGGACCGGCCCTGGCCCGAGGGCGTCCTGCCGATATCCCACTGGGGCTGTGGAATGTACGCCTGCGTGGACTGCCAGGACCCGGAGGGCACGGTCCTGCTCTTCGAACCGAACGCCGACCGCGCCGACGACGCCTGGTTCGTGGACGCGCCGAGCCTCAAGGACTGGCTGCGCACCTGGCTGGACGGCACCGGCTGGTACGAGGAGGCGAACGACAGCGCCGACCTGGCCCCCTGGCCCGACTTCCGCATACGGACGGGGCCGACCCGGCCCACGTAACCGGCCGCCCCCCTCCACTCACGTCCTGCCGCGATCCGCCACCGCTCACTGCGTATCACCTACCGGGAGGCCGCCCGCCGCCCACCGCGGGGCGGTCCACCGCCCACCGCCCGGCGCCCACCGCCAGCGCCCACCGGGAGGCCGCCCAGGCCGCGAACCGCCCACCGGGAGACCGCCCAGGCCGCGAACCGCCCACCGGGAGACCGCACGAGCCACCCGATGCCCACCACCAGGCCACCCAATGCCCACCACGGGCCGCCCACTGCCTACCGGGAAGCCGCCCACCGTCGCACGCCGTAGGCCGCCGCCCCCGCCGCCAGGACAGCCGCTCCCACCACGACCGAGACCCCCGGCAGCGCGCACGCCAGCGTCACGCACCCGACGAGACCCACCACCGGGCCGACCCGCTGCACGGGAGCCGAACCGAGCGTCCAGGCCGACGCGTTGGCCACCGCGTAGTACGCCAGCACACCGAAGGAGGAGAAACCGATGGCACCCCGCACATCCACCGTCGCGGCCAGCACCGCGACCACGGCACCCACCGCGAGCTCCGCACGGTGGGGCACCTGGAAGCGCGGGTGGACGACGGCCAGGGCACCCGGCAGATGCCGGTCACGCGCCATGGCCAGCGTCGTCCGCGACACGCCCAGGATCAGTGCGAGGAGGGAGCCCAGCGCGGCCACAGCCGCACCCACCCGCACCACCGGCACGAGCCACGAGACCCCCGCCGCCCGCACGGCATCGGCCAGGGGAGCCGACGCCGCCCCCAGCCCCTCCGCACCCAGGACGGACAGAACCGACACGGCCACGGCCACGTACACCGCCAGTGCGATACCGAGCGCCAGCGGAATGGCACGCGGAATCGTGCGCGCCGGATCCCGGACCTCCTCGCCGAGAGTCGCGATCCGCGCGTACCCGGCGAACGCGAAGAACAGCAGGCCGGCCGCCTGAAGCACCCCGTCCGCCCCTCCGGAGAGGCCGACGTCGAGCCGCCCGGCGTCGGAGGTGCCCGAGCCGCTGCACACGACCACCACGGAAGCGAGGACCGCGAGGACCACCGCCACGATCACCCGGGTCAGCCAGGCCGACTTCTGGATCCCGCCGTAGTTCACCGCGGTCAGAGCCACCACGGCGGCGACCGCCACCGCGTGCGCCTGCCCCGGCCAGACGTACGCGCCCACGGTGAGCGCCATCGCCGCACAGGAGGCCGTCTTGCCGACGACGAACGACCAGCCCGCGAGGTACCCCCAGAAGTCACCGAGGCGCTCGCGTCCGTACACGTACGTGCCACCGGAGGCGGGATACAGGGCTGCCAGCCGCGCGGAGGACATCGCGTTGCAGTAGGCGACGACGGCGGCGACCGCGAGGCCGATCAGCAGCCCGGAGCCGGCCGCCCGGGCCGCGGGGGCCAGGGCGGCGAAGATCCCGGCGCCGACCATGGACCCCAGTCCGATCACGACCGCGTCCCCGACGCCGAGCGTCCGTCGCAGCCCGCCACCGGCACCTGCACCCGCGTCCGGCCCGGATGCCCCCTGGTGTGTCATGACCCGCACCCTACTGATCAGAGCAACCGACCGGTGGCGCACGGGCGTCCTCTCCGGCGACGGGACGTCAACACGAGCGCGGCGAGCCGCTCACCGGCAGGAACGACGAGCGGCTCACGTGCTTGAACACAGCCTGGCCGGAGCAGGAACGCAGCTCAGGCACAGTACGGAGAGGCAGGTTCGGGGCATGGGCATCATCAGCTGGATCATTCTGGGACTGCTGGCCGGGGCCATCGCCAAGTTCCTGCTGCCGGGCCGGGACCCGGGCGGGTTCGTCGGGACGACGCTCATCGGCGTCGCGGGCGCCTTCATCGGCGGCTGGATCTCGGCCCGTTGGCTTGATCACCCGATCAGCAAGGAGTTCTACGACGGCGCCACCTGGGCTGCCGCGATCGGAGGCTCGCTCGTCCTGCTGGTGATCTACCGCATCCTGTTCGGGGACTCACGCCGCTGAGCGCGGACCGCTGAGGCAGCAGTCCATGGGAGAAGGGTGGGCACCCCGGGGTGCCCACCCTTCCTCGTACTCGCGTCGCCCCAGCGCCGCACGCAGACCGGACGCTTCGACCGCTCGCCGGGCCGAGTCGTCTGCCCGGTCACCGGGCCGACTCGTCGGCAGCGTCCGTCCGCCCGTCCGACGGACGAGGCAACGGCTACCGGTAGTTCACGAACTGCAGGGCGAAGTCGAAGTCCTTGCCCTTGAGCAGCGCCTGCACGGCCTGAAGGTCGTCCCGGCTCTTCGAGCTGACGCGCAGCTCGTCGCCCTGCACCTGGGCCTTCACGCCCTTCGGGCCCTCATCACGGATGATCTTGGCGACCTTCTTCGCGTTCTCCTGGGAGATGCCCTCCTCGATGGACGCGAAGAGCTTGTACTCCTTGCCGGAGAGCTGCGGCTCCCCGGCGTCCAGCGACTTGAGCGAGATCCCGCGCTTGATCAGCTTGGTCTCGAACACATCGAGGATGGCCTTGACCCGCTCCTCGGAGTTCGCCTCCATCAGGATCTTCTCGCCGGACCAGGAGATGGAGGCGCCCACGTTCTTGAAGTCGTAGCGCTGGGAGATCTCCTTGGCGGCCTGGTTGAGGGCGTTGTCGACCTCCTGCCGCTCGACCTTCGAGACGATGTCGAAACTGGAGTCGGCCATGTCCTGTGGCTCCTTGTATCGGGGTGCGTAGGGGCGGCAGCAGAGCCGGCATGTGCCCCGCGCCGCATCCGCATAAGCCTAGCCACCCACCCCCCGCCGAGTACTGATCAATCGGGTGGCGAAGCACCCCCGGGCATCGGGTATCGTTTACGTCGTTGCCACGGAGCACCGCCGCAAAGCGGTCCTCACGGCAGCGACCCCGGCGGTGTGCCCGAGCGGCCAAAGGGAGCAGACTGTAAATCTGCCGGCTCAGCCTTCCCAGGTTCGAATCCTGGCGCCGCCACATGAAGGTAGACCCCCTCCGATCTGCGGAAACGTGGACCGGAGGGGGTCTTTTCGTGCGCACGCAACGGAGCGGCCCTCCCGGGCGTCCGCCTGCTCCGTCGGCAGCGGAGAGCGCCCTCCCGGGGCGGACCGGTCCTCCCTTCCCCGGAGGACTCAGGCGCGGCATCCCGCGGACGGTGACCGGAGGGCGAATCGGGTCGGACCGCCCTGCCTCCTCGTCGGCGGAGGTCGCGAAGACTGCACGAGCGAGTGCTCCGGATCCGGTGAGAATGGGCACACCGGAACCCCAATGTCGATTTAGCGCCTTGTGGATAAAATTCGTCGGTGAGCGGCGCCGATCCGCCGACGCCCCCAGGTACGGAGTTCTGGTTTTGTTCCGAGCGCAGAAGTCACCGGCGAAAGCACTGTCCGGCACCCGTCCCGTCTCTCGCAGGTCGATGCTGGCCCTGGTCTCCGTCCCGCTTCTGGCAGCGGCGCCGCGCATTCCCGGCGACACCAAGGCCGATGTGCTCGTGAAGGATTACCCCACGCCCCAGCGGGCGGCCGACGCCGCCGCGGGCAAGCGCCTGGTCTTTCCCGCCGGGCGGACGTACACGGTCACGTCCCTGTCGATTCCCGCGGGCTGTCACGTCGTAGGCAACGGCTCGACCTTGCGGTTCCCGGACAATTCCACGGAATCCACGACCCACAGTGACGAAATTCTGACCGTACGTGGGTCAGGCGTCACCATCGAGGATCTCAAGTTCGACGGGCGGGCGTCGAAGCAGGGTGCGACCTGGTCCCAGTACCGGCACTGCGTGCGCATTCAGGGCAACGTCAGCAATGTCACGGTCAGGAACTGCGAGTTCGTCGACATCATCGGTGACGGCGTCTACGTCAACATCGGCAGTTCCGCCAAGAATTGCGTCATCGGCCCGGACAACACGTTCACGTCCGACCATTTCAACCGGAACGGTGTTTCCGTCGTCACCGGCACCCGCATCGAGGTGCACCACAACAGGTTCGTCAAGTGCTCGCGCTCGGGGATGCCCGGCCCCATCGACCTCGAACCCAACTCCTCCACGGAGACCCTGTCCGACGTGTTCATCCACCACAACACGATCGTCGGTGGTTCCGAGAGCGGTACGGGAACCCTGCCGGGCATTGTGTACAGCGGCTTCCAGAACGCGGCGGCCGACAACATCAACATTCACGACAACGACATCAGCGGGACCAGGTTCACGGACGGCATCCTGATCATCGGCATCAGCGGCGGCCCGTTCAATGCCGTGAAGAATCTGAACGTCTACAACAACCACATCCACGACATCGGCAATGCCGACAGGTTCGGCGTGGGCATCAACCACTACATCGGCGCGAACGTGTACGACAACACGTTCAGCGGCATGCAGTGGGCCATCTACAACTACAAGGGCATGCTCGGGACGTCGGCCGGCAACACGTTCATCGGAGTGGCGACGAACATCACGAACGACGATCCCTACCTCGCGTAGTCGTCGGGCGTGCGCGCCCCGGGGCCCGTCCGACGTCGGCACCTCTTCCGTCGTCACGGCACCGGGGGCCCGTCGTCACCCGGAATCCGTCGGTCACGTGGATTCCGTCGTCCCCCGGATCCGGCGGGGCGGCGGGCACACTGGATCACATGTCGTCCCGCCGCAGGAAGTGCCCCGCATGCCGTCGTGAGATCGCTGTCGTCGCCGGGCGGTTCGCGCGGCACGACCCGGCCGGGGCCCGGGGGAGCGGTGATCTGGTGTCGTGCCCTGGGTCCCGCCGGCAGGCCGAGCTCGGGGCGGCCCAGCCGGGCGCTGGACGGGTATGTCGTGCCCGACTTCCCCGGCCAGCTGCCGCTGTTCTGACGGTCGCGCTAGTTCCCCGCCACCGACTTCACCGCCACCGACACCGGGGCGGAGCCGCTGATCAGTTCCAGGGTGAGACCGGCCGTCGCCGGGGTGTCCACCAGTTCCGCGAGGACCGCCGCGACGTCGTCACGGGGGACCGAGCCGCGTCCGGTGGAGGCCTCCAGGCGGACCCGGCCCGTACCCGGGTCGTTGGTCAGGGCACCCGGGCGGAGGATCGTCCAGTCCAGGGCGTCCCGGCTGCGTACGTAGTCGTCCGCCTCGCCCTTGGCGCGCAGATACGCGTCGAACACCTCGTGGCCCTGGTGCGCGGCGTCCGCGCCCATGGAGGACACGACGACGTACCGGCGTACGCCCGCCAGTTCCGCCGCGTCCGCGAACAGGACCGCCGCGGCCCGGTCCACGGTGTCCTTGCGGGCCACGGTGCTGCCCGGACCGGCGCCCGCCGCGAAGACGGCGGCGTCGGCACCGCGCAGATGCCCGGCGACCTCCTCGACCGAGGCCGACTCCAGATCGCACAGGACCGGCTCGGCGCCGGCCTCCCGCAGATCGTCGCCCTGTTCCGCGCGGCGGATGATGCCCGCCGCCTCGTCGCCGCGCGCGGCGAGCAGACGCTCCAGCCGCAGCGCGATCTGACCATGACCTCCAGCAATGACAATGCGCATGATTCCGACCGTACGCCCGGGTGGGCGGGTTCGCCGCACAACCCTGCGGACGGTTCGCGGGTCATAGCAGTGATCACTGGAATCAGAGGTCGCTGTGCTACGCCGTACGACGCCCGGGGGCGTGCGGCGTAGTCCGGCCTCGTTAGGAGACCGCCATCACCGCCATACGCAAGACCGTCACCGTGGCCGGCTGTGCCGCCGTCCTGTTCGCCACGGCGACAGCCTGCGGCACCGTCGAGAATCTGACCGCCGGCCAGAAGGTCGACCACGCCGTCGACCGGCTCGGCGAACAGAAGTCGCTCGCCTTCGAGTTGGGCCTGGACGCCACCCCCGAGGCGCTGGCCTCGCTGTCGGGGGACGCCGAGCCGGGGGAGGAGATGCCCGAGGCGTTCACCGAGTTCATCACCGGACTGCACATCGACGTGACGGTCAAGTCCCGCAAGGCGCTGGCCGATTCGGGCGAGAAGGACCTCATCGGTACGAGCGTGCAGATCGCCGGCTCCAAGGGCGTCCTGGCCGAGTACCGGGTCGTCGGCGACTTCATGTACTACCGCGCCGACCTGCAGGCCGTCGGCGACGCCATGGGATTCCCCTTCCCGACGGCCGACGAACTCCCCGAAGAGAAAAAGGAGTTCAAGAGCGTCCTCGAAGGCGAGTGGGCCAAGGTCGACACCCGCGACCTGGAGAAGTCGGGCAAGGGCGCCGGGGGCTCCGGTGGCGGCGACGAGATCGACGCCAAGACCCAGCGCAAGATCATGAAGGCCGTACGCGGTGTCATCACCGACGAGGTCACCTTCCGCAACAAGAGCGGCGGCGACGGCGAACACGTCGTCGCCAGGGCCAACTTCCGTGACCTGCTCACCGGCCTGTTCGACAAACTCCGTCCGCTGGAGGGAGACCTCCCTCCGGGCGCCGAACTCCCCACGGCCAGGGACCTCAAGGACGCACCGAACAAGAAGGTGGCCGTCGACTTCAAGCTGAAGAACGGCGACCTCAAGCAGGTCAGGATCGACCTGGCCGTCCTCGCCGACAAGCCGAACGGAGCCAAGCTGCCTCTCGTCCTGAAGTTCACCGAAGCGGGTGACGTGAAGGCCCCGTCGGGTGCCAAGGAGTTCCCGGCGGACGCGCTGCGCGACGGCAACCCGCTCACCGCGGGCCTGCTGGGCGGCGGCGCGCTCTGACCCGTCCGTGAGGACAGCGGCCCGGCGGCCGAGGGAACCCGCACGCGCGTGAGTTCCCCCGGCTGCCAGGCCGCGCTGCACGCCACGCCCGGCTGCCAGGCCGCGCTGCACGCCACGCCCGGCTGCCAGGCCGCGCTGCACGCCACGCCCGGCTGCCAGGCCGCGCTGCACGCCATGCCCGTCAGTCAGAACGCGCCGCTCACCACGCCTGTCAGGCCCCACGCCACGCCCGCCGGACCGTGCCGCACGCAACCGCCCACGAGGCCCGCGGCGCGCCCCGAGCCGCCGTACCACCGAGCACCCTTCGTCAGGGCAGACCGCCCACCCCACCCGGGCCGACCCGGCGGCCGGGCTCGCCCAGCCGCCAGCCGCGCTCCGTCAGGGCAACCGGCCACCCCGCCCGGGCCGGCCCGCCGCCCGGGACCGCCTACGCCGCCGGGCACCCCGTCACGACGGCTCCCCCCGCCCCTGCCGAGGCAGGTCGAGCCCCGCCGCCGCACCCGAACTGCAGTACTCCCGCACCGCGCTCGTCCGCGCCACCACCCGCCCCGCGTGGACGACGATCCGGCTGTACGCCAGCGACAGCGCGCCCGCCAGCCCGTCGCCGCGCACCGCGAGCAGTTCCGCCGGGAAGCCCGCCTCCACACGGACTCCGGGAAGCCCGAGGGCGCCTCGGGCGGCGGAACCGACGGTGTCGTAGGCGTCCTCGGGCCGCAGTCCGTAGCGGGACGCGAGCAGGTAGGCCGCCTCCAGCGGGTCCCCGCGTCCGACCGGGTTCGAGACGTCGCGCAGGGCACCGCTGCCCGCCGCGACCCGTACACCGGCCGACCGCAGCAGCCGTACCGGAGCCGTCCCGTGCCGGTCGACGCCGCCGCAGCCACCCTGCGGGAGACACACCACCGTGACCCCGGCCGCCGCGAGTTGGTCGGCCGCGCGGGACGCCACCTCGGCGGGCAGCCGTCCTAGACCGCCGCAGGGGCCGATCGTCACGCCCGGACGCAGCCCGCCCGCCATCGCCGCGAGGCGGGCCAGCCGGGCCGGGTCGGCGCCGTCCGTGTGCAGGTCGACCGGGCAGCCGTGTTCTGAGGCGACCTCCAGGACCGCCTCCACGTATCCCGTCGGATCCGGATCGGCGTCCGGGCAGCCGCCCACCACGGAGGCGCCCATCTTCACGGCGTCCCGCAGCATCGCGAGACCGTCGGCGCCGGCCGCCCCGGTCAGCAGCCGGGGCATCGCCACCGCCGACAGTTCGGTGAGGCCGCGCAGCGCCCGCCGCGCCTGGAGCACGGCCCCCAGCGCGCCCAGCCCCTGCACGTCTCCGACATGGACGTGCGACCGCAACGCCGTGGCCCCGTGGCCGAGTTGGAGCAGCGCCGCCTCCGTGGCCCGGCGCTGGACCTCGTCCGGGTCGTACGAGAGCGGGCCGTCCTCGTCGGCCGTGAAGGCCGTGTCGCCGTGTGCGTGTGCCTCGGCCGGCGCCGGCAGGAGCAGGTAGCCGTCGAGGTCCACCCGGGTGCCGTGGGCCGGGGCCCCGCCGGGGGTGAGGCTCCCCGCGGTGCCCACGGCCTCGATGCGTCCGCCGACCAGCCGCACGTCCACGGTCCTGCCGTCGGTGAGCCGTGCCCCGCACAGCACGAGGGCCGCGGTGTCGGCGTGCCCCGAGGAGGAGGACGAGGAGTGGTGCGGCTGCGGCTGGCTGTCGGGCATCGCGCTCCTGGGGGTTCGGGGACGTCTGCGCGGCAGGGACGCAAGATCACGCAGAGTGAGTCGAGCCTAGGGTCGCGACGCGCCCGTATCCGGGAGGAGCGCAATAGTCGTACTGGTGTGGTCAGCAGGTTGACCGGATCCGGCGAATGGGCCGGAGGGGTCCCGTGAGCAGGCCGAACGGACCCGGCCGGCTCGTCCGGCGTACCGGCTTCCCGCGATCCCCGTGGCCTCGTGCGCACCAGCACTCACCCCGTGCGCACGAGCATCAACCTCGCGTGCCCGCCGGCCCACCCCGTCTCGCTCACGCGACGGCACGCTCCGTGCGGACGAGCGTCATCGCCGCCCCCGTTCGACTGTCACCCCGGGCGTCACCGCCGTCCGCGCACCGGCGATGACTCACGCACCGACGATCACCCGCGTATCGGCAACCACCGCGGCACCGCCGCCCGGTGAGCCCCGACCGCCGGACCGGCCAGGCCTCCTGCGCCCCGTCCGCACCCCCGGGAGCAGCCCTTGGAGCGCGTGGGAGACACCCCGGGGCAGGTGCCGCGAAACGGATTTGGGCGATCGGCGGCCGACCGTGTAATGTCTTCATCGCTCGCCCCAATAGCTCAGTCGGCAGAGCGTCTCCATGGTAAGGAGAAGGTCTACGGTTCGATTCCGTATTGGGGCTCTGGTGTGTGAGGTTCCCGTCGCAAGGCGGGGCCCGATCGCATCTCAGCGGTGTAGCTCAGTCGGTAGAGCAAGCGGCTCATAATCGCTGTGTCACCGGTTCAAGTCCGGTCACCGCTACTGACAGTAGCCGATTGTGGGGTCGGTCCTTCGATCGGCTACTCTTCTATGCGTTAATCGTCCCATCCGTTCGTCAAGGAGCACTCCTGTGGCTGCCACCGACGTCCGCCCGAAGATCACGCTGGCCTGCGTGGAGTGCAAGGAGCGGAACTACATCACCAAGAAGAACCGGCGTAACAACCCGGACCGACTGGAGATGAAGAAGCACTGCCCGCGTTGCAACGCGCACACCGCGCACCGCGAAACGCGATAGATCCAGGCTCGTACACGAGGCCGTCCCCAGCAACGGGGGCGGCCTCGCGTCGTTCACCGGCCGAGCGTCCCGCCGCGGACCTCGGCTGAGACTCGTTGTTCCGGCTGGAAAACCAGGAGGTGCCGAGCCCATGGCGCTCGACCAGTCCTTCGTGGGGCGGTCCTACCCGCCCACCGACCCCTATGAGGTCGGCCGGGAGAAGATCCGCGAGTTCGCGGAGGCAGTGGGGGACGACAACCCCGCGTACACGGACCCCGAGGCCGCCAAGGCGCTCGGCTACTCCGATGTGATCGCCCCGCCGACCTTCGTCTTCGCGATCACCTTCAAGGCCGCGGGACAGGTCGTCCAGGACCCCCAACTGGGCCTCGACTACAACCGCGTGGTGCACGGCGACCAGAAGTTCGCCTACACCCGGCCGGTGCGCGCGGGCGACCGCCTCACCGTCACCTCGACCATCGAGTCGATCAAGTCCCTCGCGGGCAACGACATCGTCGACATCCGCGGTGAGGTCCACGACGAGGCGGGCGAGCACGTGGTGACGGCGCTCACGAAGCTCGTGGCGCGTGCGGCGGAGGAGGGCTGACATGGCGGCGAAGATCGCTTACACGGACGTCGAGGTCGGTACCGAGCTGCCGGCCAAGGACTTCCCCGTGACCCGCGCCACGCTGGTGCGGTACGCGGGCGCCTCCGGGGACTTCAACCCGATCCACTGGAACGAGAAGTTCGCGGTCGAGGTCGGTCTCCCCGACGTCATCGCGCACGGCATGTTCACCATGGCCGAGGCCATCCGTGTCGTCACGGACTGGGTCGGCGACCCGGGCGCGGTCGTCGAGTACGGCGTGCGCTTCACCAAGCCCGTCGTGGTGCCGAACGACGACCAGGGCGCGACCATCGAGGTCAGCGCCAAGGTCGCGGCCAAGCTCGACGACAACACGGTCCGCGTCGACCTCACGGCGATGAGCGCCGGACAGAAGGTTCTGGGGATGTCGCGAGCGGTCGTACGGCTGGCCTGAGCATCGCCGCGGTGTGACTGTGCGTAAGGGGCGCCCTCCATCGGAGGGCGCCCCTTACTGCGATCAGGCCCCCGCTCGGCACCCACGCAATCCCTTGACTAAGTTAGTGATTGAGTACTAACTTTCTCGCATGGTCAGGATGAGCGCAGAGGAGAGGCGCGAGAGCGTCATCCGTGCGGCGACGAGCGAGTTCGCCCGCGGCGGCTACTACGGGACCTCGACCGAGGCGATCGCCAAGCGGGTCGGTGTCTCGCAGCCGTATCTCTTCCGGCTCTTCCCCAGCAAGAAGGCGATCTTCCTCGCGGCGGCCGAGCGGTGCGTGGAGGACACGATCCGCACCTTCGAGGAGGCCTCCGAGGGGCTCGAGGGCGAAGAGGCCCAGGTGGCCATGGGGAACGCGTACAGCAAGGTCATCGCGGAGCAGCCCGAACGGCTGATGATGCAGATGCAGATGTACCTGGCGGTGGCCGCCGCCGAGCAGGCCGGGGAGCGCGAGTTCGGGGAGGCGGTGCGGGCCGGCTGGACGCGGCTGTGGGACACCGTCCACCTGTCGCTCGGTGCCGACGTCGACGCGACCACGGTCTTCATGGCGTACGGCATGCTCATCAACTGCCTGGTGGCCATGGGGTTTCCGGCTGAGCACCGGGTCTGGGAAGGGATCTACCCGTCGGCGCGGCTCGACGGCCGACTGGAGAAGTGAGCGAGAACCGGGCGAGAAGTGCTCCGGCGGCCCCTTCTCACGCCCACCAAAGTTAGTCATCAATAACTAACCGAAGTCACCAGCATCCTCTGGGGGAGAGATGTCAGAGCAGACCGCACGTCGCGGGGGCGCCGCCTGGGCCCTCGTCATCACCAGCGTCGCCGGATTCATGGCCGCCCTGGACAACCTCGTCGTCACCACCGCGCTGCCCTCCATCCGCAAGGACCTCGGGGGAGCGCTGGACGACCTCGAATGGACCGTCAGCGCGTACACGCTCACCTTCGCCGTGCTGCTGATGTTCGGCGCGGCCCTGGGTGACCGGTTCGGGCGCCGCCGGCTCTTCCTCGTCGGCCTCACCGTCTTCACCGGGGCCTCCGCCGCCGCGGCCATGGCACCCGGCATCGACTCGCTGATCGCCGCCCGTGCGGTCCAGGGCGTCGGAGCCGCGATCATGATGCCGCTCACGCTGACCCTGCTCACGGCCGCGGTCCCCGCCGCCAAGCGCGGGATGGCGTTCGGGATCTGGGGAGCCGTGAACGGCCTCGCCGTCGCTTCCGGGCCGCTCATCGGCGGCAGTCTCACGGAACACGTGTCCTGGCACTGGATCTTCTGGCTGAACGTCCCGCTGGGTCTCGCGCTGCTGCCCCTGGCCCGGCTCCGCCTCTCCGAGTCCCACGGCAGCGGCGCCCCGCTGGACATCACCGGCACCGTCCTCGCCAGCGGCGGCCTCTTCGGGATCGTGTACGGGCTGGTCCGGGGGCCCGCCGACGGCTGGAGCAGCGGGCTCGTCCTGACGGCCCTGTTCGCCGGCGCCGCGCTGCTGGCCGCGTTCGTTCTCCACGGCATCCGCGCCGAGGCCCCGATGCTCCCGATGCGGCTCTTCCGATCCCGTGCCTTCGCCGGTATCAACGCGGCCAGCCTGCTGATGTTCCTCGGCATGTTCGGCTCGATCTTCCTGCTGAGCCAGTACATGCAGGGCGTCCTCGGCTACTCGCCGACCGAGGCCGGGCTGCGGATGCTGCCCTGGACCGGGATGCCGATGCTCGTCGCGCCGATCGCCGGCTACCTCTCCGACCGCGTCGGGGGCCGGCCGGTCGTCGCCGCGGGTCTCTTCCTGCAGGCCGCCGGGCTCGCCTACCTCGCCGCCGTGGTCACCGCGGACGTCTCCTACTCCGGACAGCTGCCCGGCCTGATCGTCAGCGGCATTGGGATGTCCCTGTACTTCGCCCCGGCCTCGGCGCTGGTCATGTCCAGCGTGCTGCCGCGGGAGCAGGGCATCGCCTCCGGCGCCAACAACGCCCTGCGCGAGGTCGGCGGCGCACTCGGCATCGCGGTGATGTCCTCGATCTTCGCCGCCCAGGGCGGTTACGAGTCCGCGCAGAGTTTCGTGGACGGCCTGCGGCCCGCGCTGTGGGTGGGTGCCTCGGTGGTGGCCGTGGCGGCGATGGCGGCACTGGCCATCCCGGGCCGCCGCACCGTGCGGCCCGACGACGCCGGCACCGTCACCCCGGCCGGGGAACCGGCCAAGGAAACCGTCTCCCTCTGAGCACCCGTAAGCCCAGGAAGGAGTACCCCTCGTGCCCACTCTCCCGTGGACCGTGCCGAACACCCCGCCGCAGCACACCGAGGTGCACGTCATGGCCTCCCGATTCGAGACCCGCACCCTCTGGGGAGCCCTCACGTTCTTCGCCCGCACGCCCGGTGTGTGGCGCCAGGTCCGCAAGGCGCCGGGCGCGTACGGGGCCTCCCTCAAGGCGTGGCCCCTGCGGCGGACCTTCTGGACCCTCTCCGCCTGGGAGTCGCCCGCGGCGCTCAAGCACTTCGCCCGGTCCGGCCCGCACGCTCCGGCCGCCGGCGGCCTGCGGCCCCTGATGCGGGACGCGACGTTCCTGACCTGGACGGTGACGTCCGACGCCCTGCCCCTCGACTGGGACGAGGTGCTGCGGCGCTTCGGCTGAGCACGGTCCCGATCCCGAGGACGGCCCCGCCCGACCGGCGGGGCCGTCCCCTGCCGTCCGGCGTCCCGCGGGGAACGCCCCGCCCCCCCGCCGGGCCCTACCGTGGGCAGAGGCTCCCGTGCTCTCTCGTACTCTTGAGCCCGTGCAGGAACTCCACGACGCTCCGCTCGCCCCCCTGACCACCTTCCGGCTCGGCGGGCCCGCCGACCGGCTGATCACCGCCACGACCGACGCCGAGGTGATCGCCGCCGTCCGCGAGGCCGACGACAGCGGCACGCCGCTGCTGCTCATCGGCGGCGGATCGAACCTGGTCATCGGTGACAAGGGCTTCGCAGGCACGGCCCTGCGCATCGCCACGACCGGCATCGGCCTCGACGGTACGAGGCTGGAGCTGGCCGCGGGCGAGGTGTGGACCGACGCCGTCGCCCGCACCGTCGAGGCCGGACTCGCCGGCGTCGAGTGCCTCGCCGGAATCCCCGGCTCGGCGGGTGCCACGCCCATCCAGAACGTCGGTGCGTACGGCCAGGAAGTGTCGTCGACCATCACCGAAGTGGTCGCCTACGACCGCCGGACGCGCGAGACGGTCACGCTGGCCAACGCCGACTGCGCCTTCTCGTACCGCCACAGCCGCTTCAAGGCGGACCCCGAGCGCTTCGTCGTGCTGCGCGTCCGCTTCCAGCTGGAGGACGCGGCCGGGCTCTCGGCACCGGTCAAGTACGCCGAGACGGCGCGGGCCCTCGGCGTGGCGGCGGGCGACCGCGTGCCCCTCGGCGCCGCCCGCGAGACCGTCCTGAAGCTGCGGTCCGGCAAGGGGATGGTCCTCGACCCGGAGGACCACGACACCTGGTCGGCGGGGTCGTTCTTCACCAACCCGATCCTCACGCACGAGGAGTTCGCCGTGTTCCACGCGCGCGTGCGGGAGCGGCTCGGCGACGAGGCGATGCCGCCGGCCTATCCCGCCGGCGACAGCCACACCAAGACCTCCGCGGCCTGGCTGATCGACAAGTCTGGCTTCACCAAGGGCTACGGCACCGGTCCCGCCCGGATCTCCACCAAGCACACGCTGGCCCTCACCAACCGGGGCGGGGCCACCACCGAGGACCTGCTCGCGCTGGCCCGCGAGGTCGTCGCGGGCGTCCGGGACGCCTTCGGGATCACACTGGTCAACGAGCCGGTGACGGTGGGCGTCGACCTCTAGGGGGCGATCCGAAGCGGCCCCCGGTCCCTAGTAGGCGACGCCGACGCCCTGCTTCACCGTCGCCGGATCGTCGGTCATCGCCAGCGTCGCGTGCGCCACGTCGGCGCGCGCGATGGTCCGGCCCCGGCTCGGGTTCCCGCCGACGACCCGCCGGTACGTGCCGGTGACCGGCCGGTTCGTCAGCCGCGGAGGGCGCACCGACGTCCAGTCCGTCGCGCTCGCCGCCAGTTCCCGCTCCATCGCCCGCAGATCCGCGTAGACGTCCTTCAGCAGTGTGTTGATCACGGCCAGCACGGCACGGTCCAGGACGGCCTGCCGCTCGGGCACCGGGCCCACCGGAGCGGCGCTCACCACCAGCAGCCGCCGGGTGCCCTCCGCCTCCATGGCGTCCAGCACCGTACGCGTCAGCCCGGCCGCGACGCCCGCGTCCTTGCGGCTGCGGGCACCGAGCCCGGAGAGGACCGCGTCCCGTCCCGCCACCGCGGGGCGCACCGCGTCCGCGTCCGTGAGGTCCGCGCGATGGACCTGGAGACCGGCACCCCGGACGGTGAGGCGGGCCGGGTCCCGGACCACCGCGGTCACCTCGTGGCCCGCGTCCAGCGCCTGCCGCACGATCTCCTGGCCGATGCCTCCGGTGGCACCGAAAACGGTGAGCTTCATGGCGTGCTCCCAGTAGGAGGTGGGTGAGTGTTCACTTACCGAGCTTCCTTCTAGAGTGAGTAAGTACTCACCCACCCGTCAAGCCTGATCGGAACGGCCATGGACACCTCGGGGCCCGTGCGGCGGAAACCGGCACGGCCGCGCATCCTCGACGCGGCACACGAACTGATGCTCACCGTGGGCCTCGCCCGCGCCACCACCAAGGAGATCGCCCGCGCGGCCGGCTGCTCCGAGGCGGCCCTCTACAAGCACTTCGCCAACAAGGAGGAGCTGTTCATCCACGTCCTGGAGGAGCGGCTGCCCACCCTCGGCCCGCTCCTGGGCAGACTCACGGCCGATCCGGGCGCGCACAGCGTCGAGGAGAACCTCACGGAGATCGCCCGCCAGGCCGCCCTGTTCTACGAGCAGAGCTTCCCGATCGCCGCCTCCCTGTACGCCGAGAAGCAGCTCAAGAGGCGTCACGACGAGGCCATGCGGCGGCTCGGTGCCGGCCCGCACATGCCGATCCGCGGGGTCGACGCGTATCTGCGGGCCGAGCAGCGCGCCGGACGCGTCCATGTCCGTGCCGACACCTACACGGCGGCCTCCCTGCTGCTGGGCGCCTGCGCGCAGCGCGCTTTCGCCTACGACGCGACCGAGGAGGGCGAGGCCCCCGACCTGGACACCTTCGCCCCCGCTCTCGCCCGCACCCTCCTGCGCGGCATCTCCCTCTAGGAGGCGAGCCAGTCGTCGACGCCGGACAGCAGCTTCGCCCGGACGTCCTGCGGGGCGGCCGAGGCGCGGATGGACTGCCGGGCCAGCTCGGCCAGCTCCGCGTCCGTGAAGCCGTGGTGGCGGCGGGCGATCTCGTACTGGGCGGCGAGACGCGAGCCGAACAGGAGCGGGTCGTCGGCTCCGAGCGCCATCGGGACCCCCGCCTCGAACAGAGTCCTCAGGGGTACGTCCTCGGGCTTCTCGTAGACGCCCAGGGCGACGTTCGAGGCCGGGCAGACCTCGCAGGTCACCTGACGGTCCGCCAGCCGCTTCATCAGCCGCGGATCGTCGGCGGCCCGCACCCCGTGCCCGATCCGCGTGGCGTGCAGGTCGTCCAGGCAGTCGCGTACGGACGAGGGCCCGGCGAGCTCGCCGCCGTGCGGCGCCGACAGCAGCCCGCCCTCCCGCGCGATCGCGAAGGCACGGTCGAAGTCCCGCGCCATGCCCCGCCGTTCGTCGTTGGAGAGCCCGAAGCCGACGATGCCCCGGTCCGCGTACCGCACCGCCAGGCGGGCCAGCGTGCGGGCGTCCAGCGGGTGCTTCATCCGGTTCGCGGCCACCAGGACGCGCATCCCGAGGCCGGTCTCCCGCACGGCCGAGTCCACCGCGTCCAGGATGATCTCCAGGGCCGGGATGAGCCCGCCCAGGCGCGGTGCGTACGACGTCGGGTCGACCTGGATCTCCAGCCACCCGGAACCGTCCTTCAGGTCCTCCTCGGCGGCCTCGCGCACCAGCCGCCGGATGTCCTCGGGATCCTGGAGGCAGGACCGGGCCGCGTCGTACAGCCGCTGGAAGCGGAACCAGCCCCGCTCGTCGGTCGCCCGCAGCTGCGGCGGCTCCGCGCCGGTCAGCGCGTCCGGCAGCCGCACCCCGTGCTTGTCGGCCAGCTCCAGCAGGGTGCTGGGGCGCATGGACCCCGTGAAGTGCAGGTGCAGATGGGCCTTGGGCAGTTCAGAGAGATCACGTACACGCTCCATCCCAGGATCCTGCCGCACGGGAATGTCGCGCCGGTAGCGTTTTCCCTGATCGTGGTCTTGTTCGAACGAAGAAGCGGGCCGCCCCCGACAGGAGGCGGCCCGCACACGCGCGTGGCGCACGAAAAGGGGAACGACGCCCCGAGGGCGTACGAGAACGTCAGTCGCGCGCTTCGGCCAGCAGCTTCTGGACCCGCGAGACACCCTCGACCAGGTCCTCGTCGCCCAGGGCGTACGACAGTCGCAGATAGCCCGGCGTACCGAAGGCCTCGCCCGGGACGACCGCGACCTCGGCCTCCTCCAGGATGAGTGCGGCCAGCTCGACCGTGTCCTGCGGGCGCTTGCCGCGGATCTCCTTGCCGAGCAGCGCCTTCACCGACGGGTACGCGTAGAAGGCACCCTCCGGCTCCGGGCAGAGCACGCCGTCGATCTCGTTCAGCATGCGCACGATGGTCCGGCGGCGGCGGTCGAAGGCCTCGCGCATCTTCGCGACGGCCTCCAGGTCGCCCGAGACGGCGGCGAGGGCGGCGACCTGCGCCACGTTGGAGACGTTCGACGTGGCGTGCGACTGCAGGTTGGTCGCGGCCTTGACGACGTCCTTCGGGCCGATGATCCAGCCCACCCGCCAGCCGGTCATGGCGTACGTCTTGGCGACGCCGTTGACGACGATGCACTTGTCGCGCAGCTCGGGCAGGAGGGCCGGCAGCGAGACGGAGACCGCGTCCCCGTAGACCAGGTGCTCGTAGATCTCGTCGGTGAGCACCCACAGGCCGTGCTCGACGGCCCAGCGGCCGATGGCCTCGGTCTCGGCCTCGGTGTAGACGGCGCCGGTGGGGTTCGAGGGGGAGACGAAGAGGACCACCTTGGTCTTCTCCGTGCGCGCCGCCTCCAGCTGCTCGACCGAGACCCGGTAGCCGGTGGTCTCGTCCGCGACCACCTCGACCGGCACACCACCGGCGAGGCGGATCGACTCCGGGTAGGTCGTCCAGTACGGCGCCGGGACGATCACCTCGTCGCCCGGGTCGAGGATCGCGGCGAAGGCCTCGTAGATGGCCTGCTTGCCACCGTTGGTCACGAGGACCTGCGAGACGTCGGGCTCGTAGCCGGAGTCGCGCAGCGTCTTGGCGGCGATCGCGGCCTTCAGCTCGGGCAGACCGCCCGCCGGCGTGTAGCGGTGGTACTTCGGGTTCTTGCACGCCTCGACGGCGGCTTCGACGATGTAGTCCGGGGTCGGGAAGTCGGGCTCACCGGCGCCGAAGCCGATCACCGGACGCCCGGCGGCCTTGAGGGCCTTCGCCTTGGCGTCCACGGCGAGGGTTGCGGACTCGGAGATCGCACCGATCCGGGCGGAGACCCGACGCTCGGTGGGAGGGGTTGCAGCGCTCATGGGCCCATCGTTTCAGACCGGAAACTCCCCCGGCACGCGGGTTTCACAGACTGAACACCCATGGATCAACCACGGACAAAGCCCGTACGGACACTTTCTGTTCGACGCCCGGCCGCCGAGCACGTACACTCTCACCTCGTTGGCCTTCACCGGCCGCGCCCTCCCGGTGCACACCGAGCACCCGGGCGGATGCGGTACGTTGGGGGAACCAAAGGGTCGTAGCTCAATTGGTAGAGCACTGGTCTCCAAAACCAGCGGTTGGGGGTTCAAGTCCCTCCGGCCCTGCTACACACTCCTTCGCCAGGATGTGTGCGCATGTACGTACTGCTTTGCACCGCCGTGCGGCTCAACCGGGCGCGGCACGGCCACGACCCGGAATCAGGTGAGGACGAGTGACGGACGCCGTGGGCTCCATCGACATGCCTGATGCCCAGGACGAGGCGCCGGAGTCCAAGAAGAAGACCCGCAAGGGCGGCAAGCGTGCCAAGAAGGGCCCGCTGAAGCGCCTTGCCCTCTTCTACCGCCAGATCGTCGCGGAACTCCGCAAGGTCGTCTGGCCGTCTCGCAATCAGCTGACGACGTACACGACCGTGGTGATTGTCTTCGTCATCATCATGATCGGTCTGGTCACCGTGATTGACTATGGACTCGATCACGCCGCCAAGTACGTCTTCGGCTGAGCCAAGAGCGAAGGGCGCCGTCACCGGCGCCCCTTTCGCGTGTTCCACCCCCATGTATCCAGGAAGAAGCAGCCACCGTGTCTGACCCGAACCTGAACGACGCCACCGAGTCGGTCGAGTCCGCTGAGGACGAGCTCGACATCGTTGAGGCGGCGGACGCCGAGGACCCGGACCAGGCCGAGGCTGCCGACGCCGAGGCGGGCGAGCCCGCCGACGAGGCGTCACAGGTCGAGGACGAGTCCGACGAGTCCGCCGACGACGTCGAGGCCACCGACGACACCGAGGAGACGGCGTCCGACGAGGACTCCGCCGACGAGGCCGTCGCCGAGGAAGAGGCCGAGCCGGTCGACCCCGTCACCGCCCTGCGCGAGGAACTGCGCACCCTCCCCGGCGAGTGGTACGTCATCCACACCTACGCCGGTTACGAGAACCGCGTGAAGACCAACCTCGAGCAGCGCGCCGTCTCGCTGAACGTCGAGGACTTCATCTTCCAGGCCGAGGTGCCGCAGGAAGAGGTCGCGCAGATCAAGAACGGCGAGCGCAAGACCATCCGGCAGAACAAGCTCCCCGGCTACGTGCTGGTGCGCATGGATCTGACGAACGAGTCCTGGGGCGTCGTCCGCAACACCCCGGGCGTCACCGGCTTCGTGGGCAACGCCTACGACCCGTACCCGCTGACCCTGGACGAGATCGTCAAGATGCTCGCCCCGGAGGCCGAGGAGAAGGCCGCCCGCGAGGCCGCCGAGGCCGAGGGCAAGCCGGCTCCGGCCCGCAAGGTCGAGGTCCAGGTGCTGGACTTCGAGGTCGGCGACTCGGTCACCGTCACCGACGGCCCGTTCGCGACGCTGCAGGCGACGATCAACGAGATCAACGCCGACTCGAAGAAGGTCAAGGGGCTCGTCGAGATCTTCGGTCGCGAGACCCCGGTCGAGCTCTCCTTCGACCAGATCCAGAAGAACTAGCCCTTCTGGAACAGATGCCTCCGACCAGGTCAGACAGGCTCTCGCAGCCGGTCTGACCTGCTCGGTTTTTGGCCGCGCACAGATACCCGTTATCGTTGTGCGGTATGCCTCCATCCGGATCATTGGTCCGGTTGAGGGCAGCCGTCTGGGGCGACTCGGACGTAGGAAGGCGAAAACGAAAGAGGACCCGGAATGCCTCCCAAGAAGAAGAAGGTCACGGGGCTTATCAAGCTCCAGATCCAGGCCGGTGCCGCCAACCCGGCTCCGCCGGTCGGCCCCGCGCTGGGCCAGCACGGCGTCAACATCATGGAGTTCTGCAAGGCCTACAACGCCGCGACCGAGTCGCAGCGCGGTTGGGTCATCCCGGTGGAGATCACGGTCTACGAGGACCGCTCCTTCACCTTCATCACCAAGACGCCGCCGGCCGCGAAGATGATCCTCAAGGCTGCGGGCGTGGAGAAGGGCTCCGGCGAGCCGCACAAGACCAAGGTCGCCAAGATCACCCAGGCGCAGGTCCGTGAGATCGCCACGACCAAGATGCCCGACCTGAACGCCAACGACCTGGACGCCGCGTCGAAGATCATCGCCGGCACCGCCCGTTCCATGGGCATCACGGTCGAGGGCTGAACCCCACCTCGTAAGTCTTGAACCGTGGAAGGGCCTGCTCGGCCCGGACCACGACTCCTCAGAACACACAGGAGCAGTAGTGAGCAAGCGCAGCAAGTCTCTCCGCGCTGCGGACGCCAAGATCGACCGGGACAAGCTCTACGCCCCGCTCGAGGCCGTCCGTCTCGCCAAGGAGACCTCCACGACCAAGTTCGACGGCACCGTCGAGGTCGCCTTCCGCCTGGGTGTCGACCCGCGCAAGGCCGACCAGATGGTCCGTGGCACCGTGAACCTCCCGCACGGCACCGGTAAGACCGCCCGGGTCCTGGTCTTCGCGACCGGTGACCGTGCCGAGGCCGCGCTCGCCGCGGGCGCCGACATCGTCGGCTCCGACGAGCTCATCGACGAGGTGTCGAAGGGCCGTCTGGACTTCGACGCCGTCGTCGCCACCCCGGACCTCATGGGCAAGGTCGGCCGCCTCGGCCGTGTCCTCGGCCCGCGTGGTCTGATGCCGAACCCGAAGACCGGCACCGTGACCCCGGACGTGGCCAAGGCCGTGACCGAGATCAAGGGCGGCAAGATCGAGTTCCGCGTCGACAAGCACTCGAACCTGCACTTCATCATCGGTAAGGCGTCCTTCGACGACTCCCAGCTGGTGGAGAACTACGGCGCCGCGCTGGACGAGATCCTTCGTCTGAAGCCGTCCGCCGCCAAGGGTCGCTACATCAAGAAGGCCGCGATCAGCACCACGATCGGCCCCGGCGTTCCCGTCGACCCGAACCGCACCCGCAACCTCCTCGTCGAGGAGGACCCGGCCGCCGTCTGAGCCCAGCGCTCACCGAGGCAGCCGCGTCGCGCACGCGATGTAGATGCACAGGACGGGCCCCGCACCTTTCGAGGTGCGGGGCCCGTCCCCTTTCTCCCGGCTCCCGCGGGATGCGCGAACCCCGCCCCCGCGCCAGTGGCCTGCGCTAACGTGCCGATCACAGTCATCGCTCAGGGGTGGGGGACATGATCAGCACCGTGCTGCGGCGTGCGGGCCTGTCGATGGCCGTGCTCGGCGCCCTGACCGGCACCCTGACCGCCTGCGGCCCGGACGACTCCGCACCGGGCCGGGACGACGACCGCGGCGCCGCCGTGAACCCCTCGGTCACCGCGGCCCTGAAGGAGGTCCGGAGCAGGACGCACCGGGCGGGATCGGCCCGCGTCGACTGCACCATGGCGCTGGGGGACACGGTGGCCACCCGGTCCAAGGGCACCCTCGGCTGGAGCAAGGGCCTCTCGGGCACCCTGACCATCACCTACACCGGCGGCAGCTGGGCCCGGACCATGCGGGATCTCGGCAACAGCTCCACGCCGGCCCGCTTCGTCTCCCGGGCCTACTACGCCCGGATGAGCGACCGGTTCGCCACCGTCTCCGGCAGCGGCAGGCACTGGATCCGGTACGACTACGACGCCTCCGTAAACTTCACCCCGGCCCAGTCCGTGGAACTGCTCCTGGCGGCGTCCGACGCCCGCGAGGCCGGTACGGAGCGGGTCCGCGGAGTCCGTACGACGCACTACACGGGCACCGCGACCGCGGCCGGGCTGGGCCGTTCGCACCCCGGGCTGACCGCCGCGCAGGTGGCCGGACTCCGGAAGTGGTTCACCCAGGCCGGGGTCACGAAGGAGAAGGTCGACATCTGGGTCGACGCCGAGGGCCTGCTGGTCAAGCGGTCGGAGCGGGGCGAGACGGAGAACGGCACCTCGCTGACGACGGCGTACTACCGCGACTTCGGGACCCCGGTCCGGGTCCCCGAGCGACCGCCCGCCGACGACACCGTCGACTTCGCGGACCTCGCGGACACGAAGACCCCCTGACCCGGCCCGACCGGCCTCACGTGCCCCTGTGGTCCCACGGAACTCGGGAGACCGCGCGAATCCCGCTGGGTTACGCTCTCCGCTCTTGCTGTGAGAACGCTGTCCGTTCCTTGGGGGGAACCATGCTGACGACTGTGCGCGGAACCGTACGACGCGGGACGACCGGAGTGGCACTCGCCGCCCTCGCCCTGGGCGGGGGAGCGGTCGCGTGTTCCAAGGGCGGCGAGGAGTCGCCGTCGATGGCGCCCGCCGCCGCCGTGGCCAAGGCCGCGAAGAACACGGAGGACATCACGTCCTTGCGCTACCGGATGAAGGGCCAGGTCCCGGAGCAGGGCCGGGTGGAGGCCGAGGCCTCGATGAGCATGAAGCCGATGGCCATGAGCATGAAGATGTCGGCGAAGGACGCGGGGCCCGACAGCGGAGAGGTGGAGCTCCGCTTCGTCGACGGCGCGCTCTACGTGAGCGGCGGCGCCGAGGCCGCCGAGGAGATGGACGGCAAGCACTGGATGAAGTTCGGCGTCACGGAGAAGGGCGGCGCCTCCGGTGCCGGCGGCCTCGGCATGCAGGACCAGGTCGAGAAGAACCCGGCCCAGGAGTCCACGTTCCTCACCGGCTCCAAGGACGTGAAGAAGGTCGGCACCGAGAAGGTGGACGGCGTCGAGACCACCCACTACAAGGGAACGGTCACCCTCGACGAGTTCCGCGACGGACTCAAGGACGAGGACAAGGCCACGCGCAAGTCGCGCGAGAAGAGCCTCAAGCAGTACGAGGACATGGGCGTCGACAAGCTCACCATGGACATGTGGATCGACGAGGACGAGCACACCAAGCAGTTCCGGATGCGCGGTGACGCGGACAAGGGCCCGCTCGACATGACCATCACCTTCCTCGACCTCAACAAGCCCGTGACGGTGCGCGCCCCGGCCGCCGCCGACACCGTCGACCTGGCCGAGGCCCTGAGCGACGCCCAGGAGGGCTGAGCCCGCCCCGGCGCCCGACAGGCACCCGTACCAGGCGCTCCCCGCCCCGGCAGGGCGGGGACACCGCGGTCCGGACCGGTGCCTTCCGGGTGGATTTGCTCGACGGCGATGCGTTCGCGTACTCTTCCACAGAAGCCAAAGACCGCTGGTCGTTGCCGTGCGCTCGTCAGAGAGTGCGGCGGCCGAAGGATCCGCTGAAACTGCGGACGACCCGCGTAGGTGACTGTGGATGTGCTCCCGGGAGTTCGCTCGCGAACAGCCGGTCGAGCCACGCCCCTGCGCCTGCGCCGGGGCGTTTTGTTTTGTCGGCCTCTTCTGAGCGGTCCTCATCACCCGGAAGGAGGCCACGCTTATGGCAAGGCCCGACAAGGCTGCCGCGGTAGCCGAGCTCGCGGACCAGTTCCGCAGCTCGAACGCCGCCGTGCTGACCGAGTACCGGGGTCTCACCGTGGCGCAGCTCAAGACGCTGCGTCGTTCGCTCGGTGAAGACGCCCAGTACGCCGTGGTGAAGAACACGCTGACCAAGATCGCGGCCAACGAGGCCGGGATCAACCAGCTCGACGACCTGTTCAACGGTCCGACGGCGGTTGCCTTCATCACCGGTGACCCGGTGACGTCGGCGAAGGGTCTTCGTGACTTCGCCAAGGACAACCCCAACCTCGTCATCAAGGGCGGTGTCCTTGACGGTAAGGCGCTGTCCGCCGACGAGATCAAGAAGCTTGCGGACCTCGAGTCCCGCGAGGTTCTGCTCGCCAAGCTGGCGGGTGCCATGAAGGGCAAGCAGTCCCAGGCTGCCGCGCTCTTCCAGGCGCTCCCCTCGAAGTTCGTCCGCACCGCGGAGGCGCTTCGTGCCAAGCAGGCCGAGCAGGGCGGTGCCGAGTAATTCGGCTCGCGCATTGACCGCCGCCTGAGGCGACGGTCGCAGCGGGCCGAACGTACGCCCGCCTCACCAGTACATCCGGCACCTGCCGAATTAGTGGAAGGACGCCATCATGGCGAAGCTGTCCCAGGAAGAGCTGCTCGAGCAGTTCGAGAACCTCACCCTCATCGAGCTCTCCGAGTTCGTGAAGGCCTTCGAGGAGAAGTTCGACGTCACCGCCGCCGCCCCGGTCGCCGTTGCCGGTGGTCCGGTTGCCGGCGCCCCGGCCGAGGCCGCTGAGGAGCAGGACGAGTTCGACGTCATCCTCACGGGTGCCGGCGACAAGAAGATCCAGGTCATCAAGGTCGTGCGTGAGCTGACCTCCCTGGGTCTGAAGGAGGCCAAGGACCTCGTGGACGGCGCTCCGAAGCCGGTCCTCGAGAAGGTCGCCAAGGACGCCGCCGAGAAGGCCGCCGAGTCCCTCAAGGGCGCCGGCGCCTCCGTCGAGGTCAAGTAACACCACGAGTCCCGCGAGGGGCTCACGCGCGCCGACACAGCCGCTCCCGTAGCGCTGTAACGCTGACGCACCGAAGAGCGATCACCCACTTGGGTGGTCGCTTTTCGGCGTTCAGGGGGTCCCCGAGCGGCTGCCTTGCGCTGCCGGTCGCGACGAGTATGGTGATCTTCGTCGTGCCTCCGGCGGACCCTGGACGAGCGGCACGTGACGTTGGCAGCATCTTGTTCGGGCTTGGGGGGCCTTGACGAACTGCACGGAGCGCGCAATTCTCAGGACGCGTCGTCACAACGATCCGGATCCGAGGCATGGATCGGCGGCGAAGAGGGCAGTATCGATGTGCATCGAGGGCATGGCTTGCAGCAGGGGTTGAGAACAACGAGGGTCTTCAAAAACCCGCACTGGACATCAGTGGGCCTAGTGGCTACACTGACCCTTTGCGCTGCCTGTTAGCTGCCTCCTGCCCGTCACCAGGGGCATACCCTCGCTTGACCGCCGACGATCGAATCATCTCTGACCTGGCCTTATCGGCCGAAATCAGGAACGGTTCGTCTCTGTGTCCGAGCTGGGGACCGGTACGCGCGTAGTGAGTCCGAGCCCTCGGAAGGACCCCCTCTTGGCCGCCTCGCGCACTGCCTCGACCGCGAATACGAACAACGGCGCCAGCACCGCCCCGCTGCGCATCTCCTTTGCAAAGATCAAGGAGCCCCTCGAGGTTCCGAACCTTCTTGCGCTGCAAACCGAGAGCTTCGACTGGCTGCTCGGCAACGACGCGTGGAAGGCTCGTGTCGAGGCGGCTCTGGACAACGGACAGGACGTCCCCACCAAGTCCGGTCTGGAGGAGATCTTCGAGGAGATCTCCCCGATCGAGGACTTCTCCGGGTCGATGTCGCTGACGTTCCGCGACCACCGCTTCGAGCCTCCCAAGAACTCCATCGACGAGTGCAAGGAGCGCGACTTCACGTACGCGGCCCCGCTCTTCGTCACCGCCGAGTTCACCAACAACGAGACCGGCGAGATCAAGTCCCAGACGGTCTTCATGGGCGACTTCCCGCTCATGACCAACAAGGGCACCTTCGTCATCAACGGCACCGAGCGTGTCGTGGTGTCGCAGCTGGTCCGTTCGCCGGGTGTCTACTTCGACTCCTCCATCGACAAGACGTCCGACAAGGACATCTTCTCGGCCAAGGTGATCCCCTCCCGGGGCGCCTGGCTCGAGATGGAGATCGACAAGCGCGACATGGTCGGTGTCCGCATCGACCGCAAGCGCAAGCAGTCCGTCACCGTTCTTCTGAAGGCTCTCGGTTGGACGACCGAGCAGATCCTCGAGGAGTTCGGCGAGTACGAGTCCATGCGCGCCACCCTGGAGAAGGACCACACCCAGGGCCAGGACGACGCGCTCCTCGACATCTACCGCAAGCTGCGTCCGGGCGAGCCGCCGACCCGTGAGGCCGCGCAGACGCTGCTCGAGAACCTCTACTTCAACCCCAAGCGCTACGACCTCGCCAAGGTCGGCCGCTACAAGGTGAACAAGAAGCTGGGCGGCGAAGCCCCGCTGGACGCCGGCGTCCTGACCGTCGAGGACATCATCTCGACGATCAAGTACCTGGTGAAGCTGCACGCCGGTGAGACCGAGACCGTTGGCGACAACGGCACGTCGATCGTCGTCGAGACCGACGACATCGACCACTTCGGCAACCGTCGTCTGCGCAACGTCGGCGAGCTCATCCAGAACCAGGTCCGCACGGGTCTGGCTCGTATGGAGCGCGTCGTCCGCGAGCGGATGACGACCCAGGACGTCGAGGCGATCACGCCGCAGACCCTGATCAACATCCGGCCGGTCGTCGCCTCCATCAAGGAGTTCTTCGGCACCAGCCAGCTCTCGCAGTTCATGGACCAGAACAACCCGCTGTCGGGTCTGACGCACAAGCGTCGTCTCTCGGCTCTGGGTCCCGGTGGTCTGTCGCGTGAGCGGGCCGGCTTCGAGGTCCGAGACGTGCACCCCTCGCACTACGGCCGCATGTGCCCGATCGAGACCCCCGAAGGCCCGAACATCGGCCTGATCGGCTCGCTCGCCTCCTACGGCCGGGTCAACGCGTTCGGTTTCGTCGAGACGCCCTACCGCCGGGTCACCGACGGTGTGGTCACCGACGAGGTCGACTACCTGACCGCCGACGAGGAGGACCGCTTCGTCATCGCCCAGGCCAACGCGCCGCTGAGCGACGACTTCCGGTTCGAGGAGGCCCGCGTCCTGGTCCGCCGTCGTGGCGGAGAGGTCGACTACGTCCCCGGTGACGACGTCGACTACATGGACGTCTCGCCGCGCCAGATGGTGTCGGTCGCGACCGCCATGATCCCGTTCCTCGAGCACGACGACGCCAACCGTGCCCTCATGGGCGCGAACATGATGCGCCAGGCCGTGCCGCTCATCAAGTCCGAGGCGCCGCTGGTCGGCACCGGCATGGAGTACCGCTGCGCGGTCGACGCCGGTGACGTCCTGAAGTCGGAGAAGGACGGTGTGGTCCAGGAGGTCTCCGCGGACTACATCACCACCGCCAACGACGACGGCACGTACACCACGTACCGCCTCGCCAAGTTCTCGCGCTCCAACCAGGGCACCTCGGTCAACCAGAAGGTTGTCGTGGACGAGGGCGCCCGGATCATCGCCGGCCAGGTGCTGGCCGACGGTCCCGCCACCGAGAACGGCGAGATGGCGCTCGGCAAGAACCTGCTCGTGGCGTTCATGCCGTGGGAGGGTCACAACTACGAGGACGCGATCATCCTGTCGCAGCGCCTCGTGCAGGACGACGTCCTCTCCTCGATCCACATCGAGGAGCACGAGGTCGACGCCCGTGACACCAAGCTCGGCCCGGAGGAGATCACCCGGGACATCCCGAACGTCTCCGAGGAGGTCCTCGCCGACCTCGACGAGCGCGGCATCATCCGTATCGGTGCCGAGGTCGTCGCCGGCGACATCCTCGTCGGCAAGGTCACGCCCAAGGGTGAGACCGAGCTGACCCCCGAGGAGCGCCTGCTCCGCGCGATCTTCGGTGAGAAGGCGCGCGAAGTGCGCGACACCTCGCTGAAGGTGCCGCACGGCGAGATCGGCAAGGTCATCGGCGTCCGCGTCTTCGACCGCGAGGAGGGCGACGAGCTTCCCCCCGGTGTGAACCAGCTGGTGCGCGTGTACGTGGCGCAGAAGCGCAAGATCACCGACGGTGACAAGCTCGCCGGCCGTCACGGCAACAAGGGCGTCATCTCGAAGATCCTGCCGATCGAGGACATGCCGTTCCTGGAGGACGGCACCCCGGTCGACATCATCCTCAACCCGCTGGGTGTCCCGTCCCGAATGAACCCGGGACAGGTCCTGGAGATCCACCTCGGCTGGCTCGCCAGCCGCGGCTGGGACGTCTCCGGGCTCAGCGAGGAGTGGGCGCAGCGCCTGCAGGCCATCGAGGCCGACCGGGTCGACCCGGGCACCAACGTCGCGACCCCCGTCTTCGACGGTGCGCGCGAGGACGAGCTCGCGGGTCTGCTGCAGCACACCATCCCGAACCGCGACGGCGAGCGCATGGTGCTCCCCTCCGGCAAGGCGAGGCTGTTCGACGGCCGCTCCGGCGAGCCGTTCCCGGAGCCGATCTCGGTCGGCTACATGTACATCCTCAAGCTGCACCACCTGGTCGACGACAAGCTGCACGCCCGCTCGACCGGTCCGTACTCGATGATCACCCAGCAGCCGCTGGGTGGTAAGGCCCAGTTCGGTGGCCAGCGCTTCGGTGAGATGGAGGTGTGGGCGCTGGAGGCATACGGCGCCGC
Organism: Streptomyces sp. NPDC026417; assembly: GCF_055567695.1. Lineage (NCBI taxonomy): Bacteria > Bacillati > Actinomycetota > Actinomycetes > Kitasatosporales > Streptomycetaceae > Streptomyces > Streptomyces sp. NPDC026417. The sequence continues at coordinate 95,236 of NZ_JBVHPY010000018.1, read as the reverse complement.
GTACGCCCTCCAGGAGCTGCTGACCATCAAGTCCGACGACGTGACCGGCCGCGTGAAGGTCTACGAGGCCATCGTCAAGGGCGAGAACATCCCGGAGCCCGGCATCCCCGAGTCCTTCAAGGTGCTCATCAAGGAGATGCAGTCCCTGTGCCTCAACGTGGAGGTGCTGTCCTCGGACGGCATGTCCATCGAGATGCGCGACACCGACGAGGACGTCTTCCGCGCTGCGGAGGAGCTTGGCATCGACCTGTCCCGGCGCGAGCCGAGCAGCGTCGAAGAGGTCTGACGGGAGTCCGGTACGGGGGCTCAGCCCTAGGCATGAGCCCCCGTCCGGCCCCAGGACCCCCGTATCAGACCCCATGACTTACAACCCTGAGAGGGATTGACGCATAGTGCTCGACGTCAACTTCTTCGATGAGCTCCGGATCGGTCTGGCCACCGCTGACGACATCCGTCAGTGGAGCCACGGCGAGGTCAAGAAGCCCGAGACCATCAACTACCGCACGCTCAAGCCCGAAAAGGACGGACTCTTCTGCGAGAAGATCTTCGGTCCGACCCGGGACTGGGAGTGCTACTGCGGCAAGTACAAGCGTGTCCGCTTCAAGGGCATCATCTGCGAGCGCTGCGGCGTCGAGGTCACTCGCGCCAAGGTGCGTCGTGAGCGGATGGGTCACATCGAACTGGCCGCCCCCGTCACCCACATCTGGTACTTCAAGGGCGTTCCGTCGCGGCTGGGCTACCTGCTCGACCTCGCCCCGAAGGACCTCGAGAAGGTCATCTACTTCGCCGCGTACATGATCACGTACGTGGACGAGGAGCGCCGCACGCGCGACCTGCCCTCGCTGGAGGCCCACGTCTCCGTCGAGCGCCAGCAGGTCGAGAACCGTCGCGACGCCGACCTGGAGGCCCGCGCCAAGAAGCTCGAGACCGACCTGGCCGAGCTGGAGGCCGAGGGCGCCAAGGCCGACGTGCGCCGCAAGGTGCGCGAGGGTGCCGAGCGCGAGATGAAGCAGCTGCGCGACCGTGCGCAGCGCGAGATCGACCGCCTCGACGAGGTGTGGACCCGGTTCAAGAACCTCAAGGTCCAGGACCTGGAGGGCGACGAGCTCCTCTACCGCGAGCTGCGTGACCGCTTCGGCACGTACTTCGACGGTTCGATGGGTGCCGCGGCGCTGCAGAAGCGCCTGGAGTCCTTCGACCTGGACGAGGAGGCCGAGCGCCTCCGCGAGATCATCCGCACCGGCAAGGGCCAGAAGAAGACCCGTGCGCTCAAGCGCCTCAAGGTCGTCTCCGCGTTCCTGCAGACCAGCAACAGCCCCAAGGGCATGGTGCTCGACTGCGTGCCGGTCATCCCGCCGGACCTGCGTCCGATGGTGCAGCTGGACGGTGGCCGCTTCGCGACCTCCGACCTGAACGACCTGTACCGCCGCGTGATCAACCGCAACAACCGCCTGAAGCGGCTTCTCGACCTCGGCGCGCCCGAGATCATCGTGAACAACGAGAAGCGCATGCTCCAGGAGGCCGTGGACGCCCTCTTCGACAACGGTCGTCGCGGTCGCCCGGTCACCGGTCCCGGCAACCGCCCGCTGAAGTCCCTGAGCGACATGCTCAAGGGCAAGCAGGGTCGTTTCCGTCAGAACCTGCTCGGCAAGCGTGTGGACTACTCCGCGCGTTCCGTCATCGTCGTCGGTCCGCAGCTGAAGCTGCACCAGTGCGGTCTGCCCAAGGCCATGGCGCTGGAGCTCTTCAAGCCGTTCGTGATGAAGCGCCTGGTCGACCTGAACCACGCGCAGAACATCAAGAGCGCCAAGCGGATGGTCGAGCGCGGCCGCACGGTCGTGTACGACGTCCTGGAAGAGGTCATCGCCGAGCACCCGGTTCTGCTGAACCGTGCGCCGACGCTGCACCGCCTCGGCATCCAGGCCTTCGAGCCCCAGCTGGTCGAGGGCAAGGCCATCCAGATCCACCCGCTCGTCTGCACCGCGTTCAACGCGGACTTCGACGGTGACCAGATGGCCGTGCACCTGCCGCTCTCCGCGGAGGCGCAGGCCGAGGCCCGCATCCTGATGCTGTCCTCGAACAACATCCTCAAGCCGGCCGACGGCCGCCCGGTCACGATGCCGACCCAGGACATGGTCCTCGGTCTGTTCTTCCTGACCACCGACGGCGCCCTGCGCGACGTCAAGGGCGAGGAGCGCTCCTTCGCGTCCGTCGCCGAGGCGATCATGGCGTTCGACGCCGGCGAGCTCTCGCTGCAGTCCCGCGTGGACATCCGCTTCCCGGTGGGCACCATCCCGCCGCGCGGCTGGACCCCGCCGGCGCGCGAGGAGGGCGAGCCGGAGTGGCAGCAGGGTGACACCTTCCGGCTGCGGACGACCCTGGGCCGCGCGCTCTTCAACGAGCTGCTGCCCGAGGACTACCCGTTCGTCGACTACGAGGTCGGCAAGAAGCAGCTCTCCGAGATCGTCAACGACCTCGCCGAGCGCTACCCCAAGGTCATCGTGGCGGCGACGCTCGACAACCTGAAGGCGGCCGGCTTCTTCTGGGCGACCCGCTCCGGCGTCACCGTGGCCATCTCCGACATCGTCGTTCCCGAGGCGAAGAAGGAGATCGTCAAGGGCTACGAGGCGCAGGACGAGAAGGTCCAGAAGCAGTACGAGCGCGGTCTGATCACCAAGGACGAGCGCACGCAGGAGCTCATCGCGATCTGGACCAAGGCGACCAACGAGGTTGCCGAGGCGATGAACGCGAACTTCCCGAAGACGAACCCCATCTTCATGATGGTCGACTCGGGTGCCCGCGGAAACATGATGCAGATGCGTCAGATCGCCGGTATGCGTGGTCTGGTGTCGAACGCCAAGAACGAGACGATCCCGCGTCCCATCAAGGCGTCGTTCCGTGAGGGCCTGTCCGTGCTGGAGTACTTCATCTCCACGCACGGTGCCCGTAAGGGTCTGGCGGACACCGCCCTGCGTACCGCCGACTCGGGTTACCTCACCCGTCGTCTGGTCGACGTCTCGCAGGACGTCATCATCCGCGAGGAGGACTGCGGCACCGACCGCGGTCTGCGCCTGGCCATCGCCGAGCGCGACGCCGACGGCGTCCTGCGCAAGGCGGACAACGTCGAGACCAGCGTGTACGCACGTGCGCTGGCCGAGGACATCGTCGTCGACGGTGTGGTGCTGGCCCCGGCCAACACCGACCTGGGCGACGTCCTCATCGACGAGCTGGTCAAGCACGGCATCGAGGAGGTCAAGACCCGCTCGGTCCTGACCTGTGAGTCCGCCGTCGGCACCTGCGCCATGTGCTACGGCCGCTCGCTGGCCACCGGCAAGCTGGTCGACATCGGTGAGGCGGTCGGCATCATCGCCGCCCAGTCCATCGGTGAGCCCGGTACCCAGCTGACGATGCGTACCTTCCACACCGGTGGTGTGGCCGGTGACGACATCACCCAGGGTCTGCCCCGTGTCGTTGAGCTCTTCGAGGCCCGTACGCCGAAGGGTGTCGCCCCGATCTCCGAGGCGGACGGTCGCGTCCGCATCGAGGAGACCGAGAAGACCAAGAAGATCGTCATCACCCCCGACGACGGCAGCGACGAGACGGCGTTCCCGATCTCGAAGCGTGCCCGTCTGCTGGTGGGCGAGGGCGACCACGTCGGGGTGGGCCAGAAGCTCACCGTGGGTGCCACCAACCCGCACGACGTGCTGCGGATCCTCGGTCAGCGCGCGGTCCAGGTCCACCTGGTCGGCGAGGTCCAGAAGGTCTACAACTCGCAGGGTGTGTCGATCCACGACAAGCACATCGAGATCATCATCCGGCAGATGCTCCGCCGGGTGACGATCATCGAGTCCGGCGACGCGGAGCTGCTGCCGGGCGAGCTGGTCGAGCGCGGCAAGTTCGAGACCGAGAACCGTCGTGTGGTCCAGGAAGGCGGCCACCCGGCCTCCGGCCGTCCGCAGCTGATGGGTATCACCAAGGCCTCGCTCGCCACCGAGTCGTGGCTGTCGGCGGCGTCCTTCCAGGAGACGACCAGGGTTCTGACGGACGCGGCGATCAACGCCAAGTCCGACTCCCTGATCGGCCTCAAGGAGAACGTCATCATCGGTAAGCTCATCCCGGCCGGTACGGGTCTGTCCCGCTACCGCAACATCCGGGTCGAGCCGACCGAGGAGGCCAAGGCCGCGATGTACTCGGCCGTGGGCTACGACGACATCGACTACTCGCCGTTCGGCACGGGCTCCGGCCAGGCCGTTCCGCTGGAGGACTACGACTACGGTCCGTACAACCAGTAAGGCGTACGTCATCGGCGGGCGGCCGTCCCTTCGGGGCCGGCCGCCCGTCGGCGTGTGCGGGGGAGCACCGGAATCCGGCGCCCCGGCGGCATCCGGTCCTACGGGTCGTGCCCACGGGCGCCATCCGGTCCTACGGGCCGCTCGGGGCCGCGCATCGCCCGCGGGCACCCCTGATCCCCGCGGAGCCTTCCGGGACCCTGAGGGGCTTCTGGACGCGCTCAGGGCCGTACGCCGGAGGGACGGCACGAGGTGTTGCGGCGGTGTGGCGATCGTGTGGCGGACCCGGCGTGTCCCCTGCGCAGGCATTTGTTTTGACCGGAGTGGATGCGATAGGTACGCTCAGACCTTGTGCCTGGGGTGTGCCCTGGCTCCCGTGCGTGCCTTCAAACCGCAAGGGGAGTCGTAAGCGGCCACCGTAATCTGCGCCCTTTTCGCCTCGCGGCGGGAGTCTGCAGTATTCGACACACCCGACCGCGTGGGTCGGCGACGTTCCAGGTTAGCTTCACCATTCGGCACACAGAAACCGGAGAAGTAGTGCCTACGATCCAGCAGCTGGTCCGGAAGGGCCGGCAGGACAAGGTCGAGAAGAACAAGACGCCCGCACTCGAGGGTTCGCCCCAGCGTCGCGGCGTCTGCACGCGTGTGTTCACGACCACCCCGAAGAAGCCGAACTCGGCCCTGCGTAAGGTCGCGCGTGTGCGTCTGACCAGCGGGATCGAGGTCACCGCTTACATTCCGGGTGAGGGACACAACCTGCAGGAGCACTCCATCGTGCTCGTGCGCGGCGGCCGTGTGAAGGACCTGCCGGGTGTTCGCTACAAGATCATCCGCGGCTCGCTCGACACCCAGGGTGTCAAGAACCGCAAGCAGGCCCGCAGCCGCTACGGCGCCAAGAAGGAGAAGTAAGAATGCCTCGTAAGGGCCCCGCCCCGAAGCGCCCGGTCATCATCGACCCGGTCTACGGTTCTCCTCTTGTCACCTCCCTGATCAACAAGGTGCTGCTGAACGGCAAGCGCTCCACCGCCGAGCGCATCGTGTACGGCGCCATGGAGGGCCTGCGCGAGAAGACCGGCAACGACCCGGTCATCACGCTGAAGCGCGCTCTTGAGAACATCAAGCCGACCCTCGAGGTCAAGTCCCGCCGCGTCGGCGGTGCGACGTACCAGGTCCCGATCGAGGTCAAGCCCGGTCGCGCCAACACGCTCGCGCTGCGCTGGCTGGTCGGTTACTCCCGCGCCCGTCGCGAGAAGACCATGACCGAGCGTCTGCTCAACGAGCTTCTCGACGCCTCCAACGGCCTTGGTGCCGCTGTGAAGAAGCGCGAGGACACCCACAAGATGGCCGAGTCCAACAAGGCCTTCGCGCACTACCGCTGGTAGTCGCTACCCACATCGAGACCGAGAGAAGACTGAAGCCTTATGGCTACCACTTCACTTGACCTGGCCAGGGTCCGCAACATCGGGATCATGGCCCACATCGACGCGGGCAAGACGACCACCACCGAGCGGATCCTCTTCTACACCGGCGTTTCGTACAAGATCGGTGAGGTCCACGACGGCGCTGCCACCATGGACTGGATGGAGCAGGAGCAGGAGCGTGGCATCACGATCACGTCTGCTGCGACCACCTGTCACTGGCCGCTCGAGGACAACGACTACACGATCAACATCATCGACACCCCGGGGCACGTCGACTTCACCGTTGAGGTGGAGCGCTCCCTGCGTGTGCTCGACGGTGCCGTGACGGTGTTCGACGGTGTCGCCGGTGTGGAGCCGCAGTCCGAGACGGTGTGGCGTCAGGCCGACCGTTACGGCGTGCCGCGCATCTGCTTCGTCAACAAGCTCGACCGGACCGGCGCGGAGTTCCACCGCTGCGTCGACATGATCTCGGACCGCCTTGGTGCGCAGCCGCTGGTCATGCAGCTCCCGATCGGTGCCGAGGCCGACTTCAAGGGCGTCGTGGACCTGGTCCGCATGAAGGCGCTCGTGTGGTCCGCCGAGGCGGCGAAGGGCGAGATGTACGACACCGTCGACATCCCGGCCACGCACACCGAGGCTGCCGAGGAGTGGCGCAACAAGCTGGTCGAGGCCGTCGCGGAGAACGACGAAGAGATCATGGAGCTGTACCTCGAGGGCCAGGAGCCCACCGAGGAGCAGCTGTACGCCGCGATCCGTCGCATCACCATCGCGTCCGGCAAGTCCAGCGACACCACGGTCACCCCGGTGTTCTGCGGTACCGCGTTCAAGAACAAGGGCGTCCAGCCCCTGCTCGACGCGGTCGTGCGCTACCTGCCGACTCCGCTTGACGTCGAGGCCATCGAGGGCCACGACGTGAAGGACCCGGAGCTGGTCGTCAAGCGCAAGCCGTCCGAGGACGAGCCGCTGTCCGCCCTCGCGTTCAAGATCATGAGCGACCCGCACCTGGGCAAGCTCACCTTCGTCCGGGTGTACTCGGGCCGCCTGGAGTCCGGCACCGCGGTGCTGAACTCCGTCAAGGGCAAGAAGGAGCGCATCGGCAAGATCTACCGCATGCACGCGAACAAGCGTGAGGAGATCGAGGCGGTGGGCGCCGGCGACATCGTCGCCGTGATGGGCCTGAAGCAGACCACCACCGGTGAGACGCTTTCGGACGACAAGAACCCGGTCATCCTGGAGTCCATGGACTTCCCGGCGCCGGTCATTCAGGTCGCCATCGAGCCCAAGTCCAAGGGTGACCAGGAGAAGCTGGGTGTCGCCATCCAGCGTCTCGCGGAGGAGGACCCCTCCTTCCAGGTCCACTCGGACGAGGAGACCGGCCAGACCATCATCGGTGGTATGGGCGAGCTGCACCTCGAGGTGCTGGTCGACCGTATGCGCCGTGAGTTCAAGGTCGAGGCCAACGTCGGTAAGCCGCAGGTCGCGTACCGTGAGACGATCCGCAAGGCCGTCGAGCGCGTGGACTACACCCACAAGAAGCAGACCGGTGGTACCGGTCAGTTCGCCAAGGTGCAGATCGCGATCGAGCCCATCGAGGGCGGCGACGCCTCGTACGAGTTCGTGAACAAGGTGACCGGTGGTCGTATCCCGAAGGAGTACATCCCTTCGGTCGACGCCGGTGCGCAGGAGGCCATGCAGTTCGGCATCCTCGCCGGGTACGAGATGACGGGCGTCCGCGTCACGCTTCTCGACGGTGCCTACCACGAGGTCGACTCCTCCGAGCTCGCGTTCAAGATCGCCGGCTCGCAGGCCTTCAAGGAGGCCGCCCGCAAGGCCAGCCCCGTGCTGCTCGAGCCGATGATGGCCGTCGAGGTCACCACGCCCGAGGACTACATGGGCGAGGTCATCGGCGACATCAACTCCCGTCGTGGCCAGATCCAGGCCATGGAGGAGCGGATGGGCGCGCGCATCGTGAAGGGCCTCGTGCCCCTCTCGGAGATGTTCGGCTACGTCGGCGACCTCCGCAGCAAGACCTCGGGTCGCGCAAGCTACTCGATGCAGTTCGACTCCTACGCCGAGGTTCCCCGGAACGTCGCCGAGGAGATCATCGCGAAGGCCAAGGGCGAGTAACACACCCCGTTTACACGCTTTAGGCTTGACACCGACCGCCGGGGTGACCCCGGTAAGGGAAACCCCGGCGGGCGGCATCCCAGCAAAGATCACCTGGCGCCGATGAGTAAGGCGTACCAGAACCACTCCACAGGAGGACCCAGTGGCGAAGGCGAAGTTCGAGCGGACTAAGCCGCACGTCAACATCGGCACCATCGGTCACATTGACCACGGTAAGACGACCCTCACGGCCGCCATTACCAAGGTGCTGCACGACGCGTACCCGGACCTGAACGAGGCCTCGGCCTTCGACCAGATCGACAAGGCTCCTGAGGAGCGCCAGCGCGGTATCACCATCTCCATCGCGCACGTCGAGTACCAGACCGAGACGCGTCACTACGCCCACGTCGACTGCCCCGGTCACGCGGACTACATCAAGAACATGATCACGGGTGCGGCGCAGATGGACGGCGCCATCCTCGTGGTCGCCGCCACCGACGGCCCGATGCCGCAGACCAAGGAGCACGTGCTCCTGGCCCGCCAGGTCGGCGTTCCCTACATCGTCGTCGCCCTGAACAAGGCCGACATGGTGGACGACGAGGAGATCCTGGAGCTCGTCGAGCTCGAGGTTCGTGAGCTCCTCTCCGAGTACGAGTTCCCGGGCGACGACCTGCCGGTCGTCAAGGTCTCGGCGCTCAAGGCCCTTGAGGGCGACAAGGAGTGGGGCCAGTCCGTCCTCGACCTGATGAAGGCCGTCGACGAGAACATCCCGCAGCCCGAGCGTGACGTCGACAAGCCGTTCCTCATGCCCATCGAGGACGTCTTCACGATCACCGGTCGCGGTACGGTCGTCACCGGCCGTATCGAGCGTGGTGTCCTCAAGGTCAACGAGACCGTTGACATCGTGGGCATCAAGCAGGAGAAGACCACCACCACGGTCACCGGCATCGAGATGTTCCGCAAGCTGCTCGACGAGGGCCAGGCCGGTGAGAACGTCGGTCTGCTCCTCCGTGGCATCAAGCGCGAGGACGTCGAGCGCGGCCAGGTCATCATCAAGCCGGGCTCGGTCACCCCGCACACCGAGTTCGAGGCCCAGGCCTACATCCTGTCCAAGGACGAGGGTGGCCGCCACACGCCGTTCTTCAACAACTACCGTCCGCAGTTCTACTTCCGTACGACTGACGTGACCGGTGTTGTGACCCTCCCCGAGGGCACGGAGATGGTCATGCCGGGCGACAACACTGAGATGAAGGTCGAGCTCATCCAGCCCGTCGCCATGGAGGAGGGCCTCAAGTTCGCCATCCGTGAGGGTGGCCGGACCGTCGGCGCCGGCCAGGTCACCAAGATCAACAAGTAAGCCTCGCTTACCTGTTGGGCTTGACGCCTGGTAGCTCTTCCCTGAGCTCCTGAAGGGGCCCGCACGACTTCGGTCGTGCGGGCCTCTTTGCGTTGGGCGGCGGTTCACCATTCGCCGGGGACGGGTCGAAGAGGTGAGGTCCGGGAGGAGGGGCGGGGAGGCCGACCGCAAGGGGTTGCAGAGGGAATGTGACGGTGTGGGGGCTCCCGTCGTACGCACTGTCACCGGGTTGCTAGGCTGGCAGGCGCACGTCAAGTTGAGCAATCGGGGGCACACAGTGGTGGGGGAGTCCGCAGCAGAGCAGCGAGCGGCCGGCAGCGGCGTCGTGCACCCCTCGTATCCCGTGGTCATCTTTCGATGACCGATCACCGATCACCCGGATTGGATCCGACTGTGCTCGCACACCGCTTGTCCACCGCGTCCTGGGCCTTCCTGGCCGCAGCCGCCGTCGCGCTGCTCGTCGGCTGTTCGGCCTCCGTCCACGTAGGGGCCTCCGAGCCGGAGCTGGCCGCCGAGAAGGTGTCCGACGAGGTCGCCAAGCAGCTCGCCGCCACGACGGGGCAGCCGAAGCCGGACGTCACCTGCCCCGAGGACCTCGTCGGGAAGGTCGGCACCACCACCCGGTGCACCCTCACCGCGGGGGACGGGAGCACCCTGGGTGTCACGGTCGAGGTCACCGCCGTCGAGGACGAGCAGATCAAGTTCGACATCGAGGCCGACCGGACGGCCTCGCCGGCTCCGAACTGACCGCGGGCCGTCCCGCCGGCGGGCGGAGTCGTCGCGGGGCGGCTGCCGGCGGGCGCCCGGTTCGTGTGGGACTGCTCACATGTGGCGGTACGGCGAGGACGGGAAAGGGCGCCGCAAGGCCGTCAGGGTTTGACCTGTGTCACCTTCGGGGTAAAGTCCTCGGCTCGATTGGCCAGCGACATGCCCCGTATGGCAGACTAGCGGGGTTGCTCGGTCGAGTGCCGATGCTGCGCGCCTCCCGCCGGGAGGACTGGAAGCGAGTCCCACAGTACTCGTCGCTCCAACTGTCGAGAGGCAGCGCTGGGGCGGACGTACGGGAATCTTCCGGGAAGTGTCAGCGGGGTGCCGGCCAGGCGCCCGGTGGGTGTTCAGCCCCCGGTCCTGCGGTCTTTGGGCCGCGTCCCTCGGTAGGGAATTCCATTCGTGGAGATCTCTGTCAGCGAGGACGCGACACGCCCGACCGCGTGGGTCGGAGGCGGAGGCATTCGCCCCCGGGTACCAGAGCGTTTATTCGAGACAAAGGACTACTGAGTAGCCATGGCGGGACAGAAGATCCGCATCCGGCTCAAGGCCTACGACCACGAGGTCATCGACAGCTCGGCGAAGAAGATCGTCGAGACGGTGACGCGTACTGGTGCGTCGGTCGCGGGCCCGGTGCCGCTGCCCACTGAGAAGAACGTGTACTGCGTCATCAAGTCGCCGCACAAGTACAAGGACTCGCGCGAGCACTTCGAGATGCGCACGCACAAGCGCCTGATCGACATCCTCGACCCGACCCCCAAGACCGTTGACTCCCTGATGCGACTCGACCTCCCGGCCGGTGTCGACATCGAGATCAAGCTCTGAAGGCCGGTGATCTGAAGATGGCTAAGCAGATCAAGGGCATCCTGGGCGAGAAGCTCGGCATGACGCAGGTGTGGGACGAGAACAACCGTGTTGTTCCGGTCACCGTCGTCAAGGCCGGCCCGAACGTCGTCACCCAGGTCCGTACGAACGACACCGACGGCTACGAGTCGGTCCAGATCGCCTTCGGCGAGATCGACCCGCGCAAGGTGAACAAGCCCCTCAAGGGTCACTTCGCCAAGGCCGACGTCACCCCCCGTCGTCACCTCGTCGAGATCCGTACCGCTGACGCCAGCGAGTACGTCCTCGGCCAGGAGATCACCGCCGAGACCTTCGAGGCCGGCGTCAAGGTGGACGTGACCGGCAAGAGCAAGGGCAAGGGCTTCGCCGGTGTCATGAAGCGTCACAACTTCAAGGGCCTCGGCGCCGGTCACGGCACCCAGCGCAAGCACCGCTCTCCCGGCTCCATCGGTGGCTGTGCCACCCCGGGCCGTGTGTTCAAGGGCCTCCGCATGGCGGGTCGCATGGGCAACGAGCGGGTCACCACCCAGAACCTGACCGTTCACGCCGTTGACGCGGAGAAGGGCCTGCTCCTTATCAAGGGCGCGGTTCCTGGTCCGAACGGCGGCCTCGTCCTGGTCCGCACCGCGGCCAAGGGGGCCTGAGGACTATGAGCACCATTGACATTCTGTCGCCCTCCGGCGACAACGCCGGGACCGTCGAGCTCCCGGCCGAGATCTTCGACGTCGAGAAGATCAGCATCCCGCTGCTTCACCAGGTCGTCGTCGCGCAGCTGGCCGCCGCCCGTCAGGGCACGCACAAGGTCAAGCGTCGTGGCGAGGTCCGCGGTGGCGGTAAGAAGCCGTACCGCCAGAAGGGCACCGGCCGCGCCCGCCAGGGTTCGACCCGTGCGCCGCAGTTCGCCGGCGGTGGCGTCGTCCACGGCCCCACGCCGCGTGACTACTCGCAGCGGACCCCGAAGAAGATGAAGGCCGCGGCCCTGCGCCACGCCCTCACCGACCGGGCCCGCAACGCTCGCATCCACGTCGTCACCGGCGTGATCGAGGGCGAGACCCCCTCCACCAAGGCCGCGAAGAGCTTCCTCGGCAAGGTCAGCGAGCGCAAGAACGTGCTCCTGGTCATCGAGCGCTCCGACGAGGCCGCGCTGCTTTCCGCGCGCAACCTGCCCCAGGTCCACATCCTGGAGCCGGGCCAGCTGAACACGTACGACGTTCTCGTCTCGGACGACGTGGTCTTCACCCAGGCCGCTTTCGAGTCCTTCGTGTCTGGCGCGCCGCAGTCGTCGGCTGCTGACACCGAAGGGAGCGAAGCCTGATGGCTACGCGTCACCCGAGCATCGCCTCGAAGGCCGCCAAGGCCGCCAAGGCCGCGCGCGTCGCCAAGGCGAAGCGCCACGCCACCGAGGGCAAGAACACCGTCGAGACCCCGCTGAGCAAGTCCTTCACGGACCCCCGTGACGTGCTGCTCAAGCCGGTCGTCTCGGAGAAGAGCTACGCGCTTCTCGACGAGGGCAAGTACACCTTCATCGTCGCGCCTGGCGCCAACAAGACGCAGATCAAGGAGGCCGTCCAGGCGGTCTTCTCGGTCAAGGTCACCGGGGTCAACACGATCAACCGTCAGGGCAAGCGCAAGCGGACCAAGACGGGCTTCGGCAAGCGTGCGGACAGCAAGCGCGCGATCGTGACCCTCGCTGAGGGCGACCGTATCGACATCTTCGGCCAGGCCTCCTAACGGAGCGCCCTGGTCCGAATATCGGACGAGGACTGAGAAATGGGAATCCGCAAGTACAAGCCGACGACGCCGGGCCGCCGTGGCTCCTCCGTCGCCGACTTCGTCGAGGTCACGCGGTCCACGCCGGAGAAGTCGCTGGTCCGCCCGCTGCACAGCAAGGGCGGCCGTAACAACGCCGGTCGTGTGACCGTTCGCCACCAGGGTGGCGGACACAAGCGCGCCTACCGAGTGATCGACTTCCGTCGTCACGACAAGGACGGCGTGCCGGCGAAGGTCGCGCACATCGAGTACGACCCCAACCGCACCGCGCGCATCGCGCTGCTGCACTACGCGGACGGCGAGAAGCGCTACATCCTCGCCCCGCGCAACCTGTCGCAGGGTGACCGCGTCGAGAACGGTCCTGGGGCCGACATCAAGCCGGGCAACAACCTGGCCCTCCGCAACATCCCGGTCGGTACCACGATCCACGCGATCGAGCTCCGTCCCGGTGGCGGTGCCAAGTTCGCCCGCTCCGCCGGTGCCTCCGTGCAGCTGCTCGCGAAGGAGGGCCAGATGGCCCACCTGCGCATGCCGTCCGGAGAGATCCGCCTGGTCGACGTGCGCTGCCGCGCCACCGTCGGCGAGGTCGGCAACGCCGAGCAGTCGAACATCAACTGGGGCAAGGCCGGCCGCAAGCGCTGGCTCGGCGTCCGCCCGACCGTTCGCGGTGTGGCGATGAACCCGGTTGACCACCCGCACGGTGGTGGTGAGGGCAAGACCTCCGGTGGTCGCCACCCGGTCTCGCCGTGGGGTCAGAAGGAGGGTCGTACTCGTTCGCCGAAGAAGGCTTCGAACAAGTACATCGTCCGCCGCCGCAAGACGAACAAGAAGCGCTAGGAGCGGGTTTAGATGCCGCGCAGTCTCAAGAAGGGACCCTTCGTCGACGGACACCTTGTAAAGAAGGTGGACGCTCAGAACGAAGCCGGTACCAAGAACGTCATCAAGACCTGGTCCCGTCGCTCGATGATCATCCCGGCCATGCTCGGCCACACGATCGCGGTGCACAACGGCAAGACCCACATTCCGGTGTTTGTCACCGAGTCGATGGTCGGCCACAAGCTCGGCGAGTTCTCGCCGACGCGCACCTTCCGGGGTCACGTGAAGGACGACCGGAAGTCGAAGCGCCGCTAACGCGGGGTGGAATGACCATGACAGACACTGGAAGGACAACCATGGAAGCCAGGGCCCAGGCGCGGTACATCCGCGTTACGCCCATGAAGGCCCGCCGCGTGGTGGACCTTATCCGTGGCATGGATGCCACGGAGGCTCAGGCGGTCCTGCGTTTCGCCCCGCAGGCCGCGAGCGTGCCGGTCGGCAAGGTGCTTGACAGCGCCATTGCCAACGCCGCGCACAACTACGACCACACCGACGCCGACAGCCTCTTCATCTCCGAGGCCTACGTCGACGAGGGCCCGACCCTGAAGCGGTTCCGGCCGCGCGCCCAGGGCCGCGCCTACCGGATCCGCAAGCGGACCAGCCACATCACCGTGGTCGTCAGCAGCAAGGAAGGAACCCGGTAATGGGCCAGAAGGTTAACCCGCATGGGTTCCGGCTCGGTGTCACCACGGACTTCAAGTCCCGGTGGTACGCCGACAAGCTGTACAAGGACTACGTCAAGGAAGACGTCGCCATCCGTCGGATGATGACGTCCGGCATGGAGCGCGCCGGCATCTCGAAGGTTGAGATCGAGCGCACCCGTGACCGCGTGCGGGTGGACATCCACACCGCGCGTCCCGGCATCGTCATCGGCCGCCGTGGCGCCGAGGCCGACCGCATCCGCGGCGACCTCGAGAAGCTCACGGGCAAGCAGGTCCAGCTGAACATCCTCGAGGTCAAGAACCCCGAGACCGACGCTCAGCTGGTTGCCCAGGCCGTTGCCGAGCAGCTGTCCTCCCGCGTCTCCTTCCGTCGCGCCATGCGTAAGAGCATGCAGTCGGCGATGAAGGCGGGCGCCAAGGGCATCAAGATCCAGTGTGGTGGCCGTCTCGGCGGCGCCGAGATGTCCCGCTCGGAGTTCTACCGCGAGGGCCGCGTGCCCCTGCACACGCTCCGCGCGAACGTCGACTACGGCTTCTTCGAGGCCAAGACGACCTTCGGCCGTATCGGTGTGAAGGTCTGGATCTACAAGGGCGACGTCAAGAACATCGCCGAGGTCCGCGCCGAGAACGCCGCTGCCCGTGCGGGTAACCGCCCGGCCCGTGGCGGCGGCAACGACCGCCCGGCCCGTGGTGGCCGTGGTGGCGAGCGTGGCGGTCGCGGCCGCAAGCCGCAGCAGCAGTCCGCGCCGGCTGCCGAGGCCCCCAAGGCCGACGCTCCCGCCGCCGCTGCCGCTCCGGCTGAGAGCACCGGAACGGAGGCCTGACCGAAATGCTGATCCCCCGTAGGGTCAAGCACCGCAAGCAGCACCACCCGAAGCGCCGTGGTCAGGCCAAGGGCGGTACGCAGGTTTCGTTCGGCGAGTACGGCATTCAGGCCCTCACGCCGGCGTACGTCACCAACCGCCAGATCGAGGCGGCGCGTATCGCGATGACCCGCCACATCAAGCGTGGCGGCAAGGTCTGGATCAACATCTACCCGGACCGCCCGCTGACGAAGAAGCCCGCCGAGACCCGCATGGGTTCCGGTAAGGGTTCTCCCGAGTGGTGGGTCGCGAACGTGCACCCGGGCCGGGTCATGTTCGAGCTGTCCTACCCCAACGAGAAGATTGCGCGTGAGGCGCTCACTCGCGCAGCCCACAAGCTGCCGATGAAGTGCCGGATCGTCAAGCGCGAGGCAGGTGAAGCGTGATGTCGGCCGGTACCAAGGCGTCCGAGCTGCGCGAACTGGGTGACGAGGAGCTTCTTGCGAAGCTTCGCGAAGCCAAGGAAGAGCTGTTCAACCTCCGCTTCCAGGCGGCGACCGGTCAGCTCGAGAACCACGGGCGGCTCAAGGCCGTCCGCAAGGACATCGCGCGGATCTACACCCTGATGCGTGAGCGCGAGCTGGGCATCGAGACGGTGGAGAGCGCATGAGCGAGAACAACGTGACTGAAGAGACCAAGACGGACCGCGGTTTCCGCAAGACCCGTGAGGGCCTGGTCGTCAGCGACAAGATGGACAAGACCGTCGTCGTCGCCGTCGAGGACCGCGTCAAGCACGCGCTGTACGGCAAGGTCATCCGCCGTACGAACAAGCTCAAGGCCCACGACGAGCAGAACGCTGCGGGCGTCGGCGACCGTGTCCTCCTGATGGAGACCCGGCCGCTGTCCGCGACGAAGCGCTGGCGCGTCGTCGAGATTCTCGAGAAGGCCAAGTAAGGAAATCCCCGCAAGGGGATTCCAACGACACACCTGAGGGGTTTCCCTCGGGTTCGTTCCGCCAGGCTCGGCAGGGGCTCCGCCTCCCAGAGGCAGCCCCTGCCGGGAACCGGCAGACAATCAGGAGATAGACGTGATCCAGCAGGAGTCGCGACTGCGTGTCGCCGACAACACTGGTGCGAAGGAAATCCTTTGCATCCGTGTGCTCGGTGGCTCCGGTCGCCGCTACGCGGGCATCGGTGACGTCATCGTCGCCACCGTCAAGGACGCGATCCCCGGTGGCAACGTGAAGAAGGGTGACGTCGTCAAGGCGGTCATCGTTCGCACCGTCAAGGAGCGCCGCCGTCCGGACGGCTCGTACATCCGCTTCGACGAGAACGCCGCCGTCATTCTGAAGAACGACGGCGACCCTCGCGGCACCCGTATCTTCGGCCCGGTCGGCCGTGAGCTGCGCGAGAAGAAGTTCATGAAGATCATCTCGCTCGCGCCGGAGGTGCTGTAAGCATGAAGATCAAGAAGGGCGACCTGGTCCAGGTCATCACCGGTAAGGACAAGGGCAAGCAGGGCAAGGTCATCGCGGCCTACCCCCGCGAGGACCGCGTCCTGGTCGAGGGTGTCAACCGGGTCAAGAAGCACACGAAGGCCGGCCCCACCGCTCGCGGTTCGCAGGCCGGCGGCATCGTGACCACCGAAGCCCCTGTCCACGTGAGCAACGTTCAGCTCGTCGTGGAGAAGGACGGCAACAAGGTCGTCACGCGCGTCGGTTACCGCTTCGACGACGAGGGCAACAAGATCCGCGTTGCCAAGCGGACGGGTGAGGACATCTGATGGCTACCACCACCACTCCGCGTCTCAAGACGAAGTACCGCGAGGAGATCCAGGCCAAGCTGCAGGAAGAGTTCTCGTACGAGAACGTCATGCAGATCCCCGGCCTGGTCAAGATCGTGGTCAACATGGGTGTCGGCGACGCCGCCCGTGACTCGAAGCTCATGGACGGTGCCGTCCGTGACCTGACCACGATCACCGGTCAGAAGCCGGCCGTCACCAAGGCCCGCAAGTCCATCGCGCAGTTCAAGCTGCGCGAGGGTCAGCCGATCGGTGCCCACGTCACGCTCCGTGGCGACCGCATGTGGGAGTTCCTGGACCGCACCCTGTCGCTCGCGCTGCCGCGCATCCGCGACTTCCGCGGCCTGTCCCCCAAGCAGTTCGACGGCCGTGGCAACTACACCTTCGGTCTCACGGAGCAGGTCATGTTCCACGAGATCGACCAGGACAAGATCGACCGCGTCCGGGGTATGGACATCACCGTGGTCACCACGGCGACCAACGACGCCGAAGGCCGTGCCCTTCTCCGTCACCTCGGCTTCCCCTTCAAGGAGGCGTAAGCGAGATGGCGAAGAAGGCTCTGATTGCCAAGGCTGCTCGTAAGCCCAAGTTCGGCGTTCGTGGCTACACGCGCTGCCAGCGCTGCGGCCGTCCGCACTCCGTGTACCGCAAGTTCGGCCTCTGCCGCGTGTGCCTTCGTGAGATGGCTCACCGTGGCGAGCTGCCGGGCGTGACCAAGAGCTCCTGGTAGTCCCGTACTTCGGGATTCCGGAAGCTCTCGGTAAGTAGAGGTTCGGTCAGGGCCCAGCTCTCCATGGCTTAGGCTAGGAGGGTTGGGCGTCTGACCGCCCGTACGACTTACTACGCCGTAGGTCCCCGCACCGCACCCGTCCCGCCACTGAGTGGGGAGAGGGATGGCGCATACAGGAAACCCCGGCGAGAGAGGCCGAAGGCCAATTCATGACCATGACTGATCCGATCGCAGACATGCTTACGCGTCTGCGTAACGCGAACTCGGCGTACCACGACACCGTGGGTATGCCGCACAGCAAGATCAAGTCGCACATCGCGGAGATCCTCCAGCAGGAGGGCTTCATCACGGGCTGGAAGGTCGAGGACGCCGAGGTCGGCAAGAACCTCGTCCTCGAGCTGAAGTTCGGCCCGAACCGTGAGCGCTCCATCGCGGGCATCAAGCGGATCTCCAAGCCCGGTCTCCGGGTGTACGCGAAGTCCACCAACCTGCCGAAGGTGCTCGGCGGCCTCGGCGTGGCGATCATCTCCACGTCTCACGGGCTCCTCACCGACAAGCAGGCCGGCAAGAAGGGCGTAGGCGGAGAAGTTCTCGCCTACGTCTGGTAGCGGAAGGGAACGGAGGAAACAGCTATGTCGCGTATTGGCAAGCTCCCCATCACGGTTCCCGCCGGCGTGGACGTCACCATCGACGGCCGTACGGTGCAGGTGAAGGGCCCGAAGGGGACCCTCTCCCACACCATTGCGGCGCCGATCGAGATCGCTAAGGGTGAGGACGGCGTTCTGAACGTCACCCGCCCGAACGACGAGCGTCAGAACAAGGCCCTCCACGGCCTGTCCCGCACGCTGGTGGCGAACATGATCACCGGCGTGACCCAGGGTTACGTGAAGAAGCTCGAAATCAGCGGTGTCGGTTACCGCGTCCTGGCGAAGGGCTCCAACCTGGAGTTCTCGCTCGGCTACAGCCACTCGATCACTGTCGAGGCGCCCGAGGGCATCACCTTCAAGGTGGAGGCTCCGACCCGTTTCTCGGTCGAGGGCATCGACAAGCAGAAGGTCGGCGAGGTTGCGGCCAACATCCGCAAGCTGCGCAAGCCCGACCCGTACAAGGCCAAGGGCGTCAAGTACGAAGGCGAAGTCATCCGCCGCAAGGTCGGAAAGGCGGGTAAGTAAGCCATGGCATACGGTGTCAAGATTGCTAAGGGCGACGCTTACAAGCGTGCTGCCATCAAGCGTCGTCACATCCGGATCCGGAAGCACATCTCGGGTACGGCTGAGCGTCCGCGCCTGGTCGTGACGCGCTCCAACCGCCACATCGTGGCCCAGGTCATCGACGACATCAAGGGTCACACCCTGGCGTCGGCGTCGACCCTGGACGCGTCGATCCGCGGCGAGGGCGAGAAGTCCGCGCAGGCCGGCAAGGTCGGCGCCCTGGTCGCCGAGCGCGCCAAGGCCGCGGGCGTCGAGGCTGTCGTATTCGACCGTGGTGGTAACCAGTACGCCGGGCGCATTGCCGCTCTGGCGGACGCCGCCCGCGAAGCCGGACTCAAGTTCTGAGTCGGTTCCGTAGCTAGCGGAAACAGAGAGAGGTAATTCCAATGGCTGGACCCCAGCGCCGCGGAAGCGGTGCCGGTGGCGGCGAGCGGCGGGACCGGAAGGGCCGTGACGGCGGCGCTGCTGCCGCCGAGAAGACCGCGTACGTTGAGCGCGTCGTCGCGATCAACCGCGTCGCCAAGGTTGTGAAGGGTGGTCGTCGCTTCAGCTTCACCGCGCTGGTCGTGGTGGGCGATGGTGACGGCACCGTCGGCGTCGGTTACGGCAAGGCCAAGGAGGTGCCGGCCGCCATCGCCAAGGGTGTTGAGGAGGCCAAGAAGCACTTCTTCAAGGTCCCCCGTATCCAGGGCACCATCCCGCACCCGATCACGGGCGAGAAGGCCGCGGGCGTCGTCCTGCTCAAGCCTGCTTCCCCCGGTACCGGCGTTATCGCCGGTGGCCCGGTGCGTGCGGTGCTCGAGTGCGCCGGCGTCCACGACATCCTGTCGAAGTCGCTCGGCTCGTCCAACGCGATCAACATCGTGCACGCGACCGTGGCGGCCCTCAAGGGTCTGCAGCGTCCCGAGGAGATCGCGGCTCGCCGTGGTCTGCCCCTCGAGGACGTCGCCCCTGCGGCTCTGCTGCGTGCGCGTGCGGGAGCGGGTGCGTAATCATGGCTCAGCTCAAGATCACGCAGACGAAGTCGTACATCGGCAGCAAGCAGAACCACCGCGACACCCTTCGTTCGCTTGGCCTCAAGCGGATCAACGACGTGGTCGTCAAGGAGGACCGCCCCGAGTTCCGCGGAATGGTGCACACCGTCCGCCACCTCGTGACGGTTGAGGAGGTCGACTGATCATGGCGGAGAACAACCCGCTCAAGATCCACAACCTCCGTCCCGCCCCGGGCGCCAAGACCGCCAAGACCCGTGTGGGTCGTGGTGAGGCGTCGAAGGGTAAGACGGCTGGTCGTGGTACCAAGGGCACGAAGGCCCGTTACCAGGTTCCGGAGCGCTTCGAGGGTGGCCAGATGCCCCTCCACATGCGTCTTCCGAAGCTGAAGGGCTTCAAGAACCCGTTCAAGACCGAGTTCCAGGTCGTGAACCTCGACAAGCTGGCGTCGCTGTACCCGGAGGGTGGCGAGGTCACCGTCGAGGGTCTCGTCGCCAAGGGTGCCGTTCGCAAGAACAGCCTCGTCAAGGTCCTCGGCCAGGGCGAGATCTCCGTGGCGCTGCAGGTGACGGTCGACGCCGTCTCCGGCTCCGCCAAGGAGAAGATCACCGCTGCCGGCGGTACCGTCACCGAGCTCGTCTGACCGACGTCTCGCTGACTTGAACGACCCGACCGGGGATGCCTCTCGCAGGCATCCCCGGTCGGCGTTTGTGCGTGTTCGGGGCGGAATCCGAATTCCTCCCCCGCGATCCGGTGACGGGACGTTCTGCGGGCGCTCAGGCCCGAATCCCGCGGCTCGACCGGACGGGTGCTTCACACCGGAGGGTGGCCGGAAGCTGCTCGTGAGTGATTGCGGGAGATCGTCGTTCCGAGATGCCGCTGGTATCGGTAGGCTGTGCCGCTGGTGCCCAATGCGTTGCCGGGGTGCCGTAATCTCGTTTGACAGGCCATCATCCCTTTTGACCATCACCTCACGCGACGATACGCGGGGGTCGCAGGAGGCACCGTGCTCACCGCGTTCGCCCGGGCGTTCAGGACGCCCGACCTGCGCAAGAAGCTGCTCTTCACGCTCGGCATCATCGTGGTCTACCGGGTCGGTACCCACATTCCGATCCCGGGAGTCGACTACAAGAACGTCCAGACCTGTATCGATGCGGCGTCGCAAGGCGGCAGCCAGGGTCTGTTCGGTCTGGTCAACATGTTCAGCGGTGGCGCACTGCTGCAGATCACGATCTTCGCGCTCGGCATCATGCCGTACATCACCGCGAGCATCATCCTTCAGCTGCTGACGGTGGTGATCCCGCGCCTGGAGGCCCTCAAGAAGGAGGGCCAGGCCGGCACCGCGAAGATCACGCAGTACACCCGATACCTGACGGTGGCGCTGGCCATCCTGCAGGGCACCGGCCTCGTGGCCACCGCCCGCAGCGGCGCGCTGTTCAGCACCTGCCCGGTCGCCAACCAGATCGTGCCGGACCAGTCGATCTTCGTGACCATCACCATGGTCATCACGATGACCGCCGGTACCGCCGTCGTCATGTGGCTCGGTGAGCTCATCACCGACCGCGGCATCGGCAACGGCATGTCGATCCTGATGTTCATCTCGATCGCCGCCACCTTCCCGGCCGCCCTCTGGGCGATCAAGCAGCAGGGCTCGCTGGCCGACGGCTGGATCGAGTTCGGCACCGTGATCCTCGTCGGCCTGGTGATGGTCGGCCTGGTGGTCTTCGTCGAGCAGGCCCAGCGCCGCATCCCGGTGCAGTACGCGAAGCGCATGATCGGGCGTCGGTCCTACGGCGGTACGTCCACGTACATCCCGTTGAAGGTGAATCAGGCAGGTGTGATTCCTGTCATCTTCGCGTCGTCGCTGCTCTACATTCCGGCCCTGGTCGCCCAGTTCTCGAACGGCACCTCTGGCTGGAAGACGTGGATCGAGCAGAATCTGACCAAGGGCGACCACCCGATTTACATCACTATGTACTTCCTTCTGATCGTTTTCTTCGCGTTCTTCTACGTGGCGATCTCGTTCAACCCCGAGGAAGTCGCGGACAACATGAAGAAGTATGGTGGCTTCATCCCGGGCATCCGGGCTGGCAGGCCGACCGCTGAGTACCTCAGCTACGTACTCAACCGGATCACCTGGCCGGGTTCGCTGTATCTGGGCCTGATCGCTCTCGTACCGACGATGGCGTTGGTTGGCTTCGGGGCAAGCCAGAACTTCCCGTTCGGTGGCACCAGCATCCTGATCATCGTGGGTGTCGGTCTCGAGACGGTGAAGCAGATCGAGAGCCAGCTTCAGCAGCGCAATTACGAAGGGTTCCTCCGCTGATGCGAATCGTCCTCGTCGGGCCGCCCGGTGCCGGCAAGGGAACGCAGGCTGCGTTCCTCGCGCAGAACCTGTCGATCCCGCACATCTCCACGGGCGACCTCTTCCGCGCCAACATCAGCCGGCAGACGGAACTCGGCAAGCTCGCCAAGTCCTACATGGACGCGGGCAACCTGGTTCCGGACGAGGTCACCATCGCCATGGCGAAGGACCGCATGGAGCAGCCGGACGCCGAGAACGGCTTCCTGCTGGACGGCTTCCCGCGCAACGTGCTGCAGGCCGAGGCGCTGGACGCCATGCTCAAGGCCGAGGGCATGAAGCTGGACGCGGTCCTGGACCTGGAGGTCCCCGAGGACGAGGTGGTCAAGCGCATCGCTGGTCGCCGCGTGTGCCGCAAGGACTCGAGCCACGTGTTCCACGTGGAGTACAAGAAGCCGGCCAAGGAAGGCGTCTGCGACGTCTGCGGCGGCGAGCTGTACCAGCGCGACGACGACTCCGAGGAGACCGTCCGCAAGCGACTCGAGGTCTACCACACGCAGACCGAGCCGATCATCGACTACTACCGGGCGCAGAACCTGGTCGTCACGATCTCCGCGCTCGGCAAGGTCGAGGACGTCACCGCGCGGGCGATGGACGCGCTCAAGCAGCAGGTGGACAGCAAGTAGCAGTGGACGTTGCTCCGGCCGCGGTGCCCTCGACGGGCGTCGCGGCCGTAGTGTTGTGTACGTAACGGATGTCGGAGAAGACGGAGAGCGCAGGCCGCCATGGTGCAGATCAAGACCCCCGAGCAGATCGCCAAGATGCGTGAGGCGGGCCTGGTCGTCGCCGCCATTCATGCGGCCACGCGTGAGGCGGCCGTGCCCGGCGCCACCACGAAGGACCTGGACGAGGTCGCGCGCAAGGTGCTCGACGAGCACGGCGCCAAGTCGAACTTCCTCGGATACGGCGGCTTCCCCGCGACGATCTGCACCTCGGTCAACGAGGTCGTCGTCCACGGCATCCCGGACGACAAGACCGTCCTGAAGGACGGCGACATCATCTCGATCGACGCCGGTGCGATCGTCGACGGCTGGCACGGCGACGCCGCCTACACCGCCTTCGTCGGTTCCGGGCACGCCGCGGAGCTGGTCGAGCTCTCCCGGGTGACCGAGGAGTCGATGTGGGCGGGCATCGCCGCCATGAAGCTCGGCAACCGCCTGGTCGACGTCTCCCGGGCCATCGAGACGTACATCCGCCGCCAGCCCAAGCCGGGCGGCGGCAAGTACGGGATCGTCGAGGACTACGGCGGCCACGGCATCGGCACCGAGATGCACATGGACCCGCACCTGCTGAACTACGTCGAGCGCCGCCGCGGCAAGGGCCCCAAGCTGGTCCCCGGCTTCTGCCTCGCGATCGAGCCGATGGTCTCCCTCGGCACCCCCCGGACCGAGGTCCTCGAGGACGACTGGACGGTCATCACGACCGACGGCACCTGGTCCTCGCACTGGGAGCACTCCGTCGCGCTGACCGAGGAGGGCCCGCTGGTCCTCACCGCTCCCGACGGCGGCCGGGCCAAGCTCGCCGAGTACGGCGTCACGGCCGCTCCCGATCCGCTTGCTTAAGGATCACCTCTGTGGGGCAAACTTCCTCGATTCGTCTTTCCGGGTGCGCTGACGTAGACTGACTCGTCGGCTCTCGTGCACCCGCATGCCTGCATGCGCTCACCACGCGAGCCGATCAAGGTAGTCGATTCGAAGGGCGAAGCGTGGCCAAGAAGCAAGGTGCCATCGAGATCGAGGGCACTGTCGTCGAGTCTCTTCCGAACGCCATGTTCAAGGTCGAGCTCCAGAACGGCCACCAGGTCCTGGCACACATCAGCGGCAAGATGCGTATGCACTACATCCGCATCCTCCCTGACGACCGGGTCGTGGTGGAGCTGTCTCCGTACGACCTGACGCGTGGCCGGATCGTCTACCGGTACAAGTAGATCTTGCCTGTGCCCCGTGTCCGCGGGGCGGTGGCACTGACCCGGAGAACCTCACCAATGAAGGTCAAGCCGAGCGTCAAGAAGATCTGCGACAAGTGCAGGGTGATCCGCCGTCACGGCCGGGTCATGGTCATCTGCGAAAACCCGCGCCACAAGCAGCGCCAGGGCTGACGCACGACCGCACCTTCTGCATCCGCAGATACTTCGCGCGACGCAAGCAGTACATGTTCATACGCAGAGCCCAGGTCTGAGTCCCATCAGTCCTGACACCCCCGGTCGGAGGCCGGGGACCCGGGCCGTACCGACTCTTCCCGAGGGAGGACGACGGCGGGCGGGATCCGGTTCTGCGGAAGACCTCCGAACGACAACTGGAGCCATTGAATGGCACGCGTTTCCGGTGTTGACATCCCGCGCGACAAGCGCGTGGAGGTCGCCCTCACCTACGTGTTCGGCATCGGCCGGACCCTCTCGCAGAAGACGCTGGCCGAGACCGGCGTCAACCCGAACACCCGCGTTCGCGACCTCTCCGAGGAGGAGCTGGTCAAGATCCGCGAGTTCGTGGACAACAACATCAAGACCGAGGGTGACCTCCGTCGTGAGGTTCAGGCCGACATCCGCCGCAAGGTCGAGATCGGCTGCTACCAGGGTCTGCGTCACCGTCGTGGCCTGCCCGTCCACGGTCAGCGCACCAGCACGAACGCTCGTACCCGCAAGGGCCCGCGTCGCGCCATCGCCGGCAAGAAGAAGCCGGGCAAGAAGTAGTCCTCAGCGGACGCTGCGGCTGTCCGGGCCCGCCCCGGACGCCCGCATTCCAGCGGTCTTCGCTGTAGGACCGACCACCTCCCGTAGGAGAACAAGACATGCCCCCCAAGGGACGTCAGGGCGCCGCCAAGAAGGTGCGCCGCAAGGAAAAGAAGAACGTCGCTCACGGCCACGCGCACATCAAGAGCACGTTCAACAACACGATCGTGTCCATCACGGACCCGACCGGCAACGTGATCTCCTGGGCCTCCGCCGGCCACGTCGGCTTCAAGGGCTCGCGCAAGTCCACCCCCTTCGCCGCGCAGATGGCCGCCGAGTCGGCCGCCCGCCGCGCGCAGGAGCACGGCATGCGCAAGGTCGACGTCTTCGTCAAGGGTCCCGGCTCCGGCCGTGAGACCGCGATCCGCTCCCTCCAGGCCACCGGCCTCGAGGTCGGCTCGATCCAGGACGTCACCCCCACCCCGCACAACGGCTGCCGTCCGCCCAAGCGCCGCCGCGTCTGAGGCTCGGTTGTCTTGAGGATTCGGGCGGTACGGCTCTTCGGCCGTGCCGCCCGTACCCTTGCAGTAACCGCACGGTCGAACGTGCGATCCGTCGGGCGTCAAATAGCGGGCGTCCACGAAAGAAGGATCTGATTCACACATGCTGATCGCTCAGCGCCCCTCGTTGACCGAAGAGGTCGTCGACGAATTCCGCTCCCGGTTCGTGATCGAGCCGCTGGAGCCGGGCTTCGGTTACACCCTCGGCAACTCCCTGCGCCGTACGCTCCTCTCCTCGATCCCGGGTGCGGCGGTCACGTCCATCCGCATCGACGGCGTTCTGCACGAGTTCACCACCGTGCCGGGCGTCAAGGAGGACGTCACCGACCTGATCCTCAACATCAAGCAGCTGGTCGTCTCCTCGGAGCACGACGAGCCGGTCGTGATGTACCTGCGCAAGCAGGGCCCGGGTCTGGTCACCGCCGCCGACATCGCGCCCCCGGCCGGTGTCGAGGTGCACAACCCCGACCTCGTCCTCGCCACGCTCAACGGCAAGGGCAAGCTGGAGATGGAGCTGACCGTCGAGCGCGGTCGCGGCTACGTCTCCGCCGTCCAGAACAAGCAGGTCGGTCAGGAGATCGGGCGCATCCCGGTCGACTCGATCTACTCGCCGGTTCTCAAGGTCACCTACAAGGTCGAGGCGACCCGTGTCGAGCAGCGCACAGACTTCGACAAGCTGATCGTCGACGTCGAGACCAAGCAGGCCATGCGTCCCCGTGACGCCATGGCGTCGGCCGGCAAGACCCTGGTCGAGCTGTTCGGTCTGGCCCGCGAGCTCAACATCGACGCCGAGGGCATCGACATGGGCCCGTCCCCCACGGACGCCGCCCTCGCCGCCGATCTCGCCCTGCCGATCGAGGAGCTCGAGCTCACCGTTCGGTCGTACAACTGCCTCAAGCGTGAGGGCATCCACTCCGTGGGTGAGCTCGTCGCCCGCTCCGAGGCCGACCTCCTCGACATTCGCAACTTCGGTGCGAAGTCCATCGACGAGGTCAAGGCCAAGCTCGCCGGCATGGGCCTGGCTCTCAAGGACTCGCCTCCCGGGTTCGACCCGACCGCCGCCGCCGACGCCTTCGGCGCCGACGACGACGCGGACGCGGGCTTCGTGGAGACCGAGCAGTACTGACAGCTCGGGACCGCCGCCGGTTCTCGGGTGCGGTGCGCTGTGGCCGATCGGCCCACGCGACGGAGTCGCCTGTCGACAGCGTCCCGCGCCCCCTTCCGGACCGCCCCTTCGGGGGCGTGTTCGGATCTTCGACGGGCAGCCGCCCGCTCGGACACTGACCTCGGTACCTGATACGGCCGGGGCAGACACCTAGGAGAAACACCATGCCGAAGCCCACCAAGGGTGCCCGTCTGGGCGGCAGCGCCGCGCACGAGAAGCTGCTCCTCGCGAACCTCGCGAAGTCGCTCTTCGAGCACGGCCGCATCACCACCACCGAGGCCAAGGCCCGCCGCCTGCGTCCCTACGCCGAGCGTCTGGTCACCAAGGCGAAGAAGGGCGACCTTCACAACCGCCGTCAGGTGCTCTCGGTGATCACGGACAAGAGCATCGTGCACACGCTCTTCACCGAGATCGGCCCGCGCTACGAGAACCGCCC
Organism: Streptomyces sp. NPDC026417; assembly: GCF_055567695.1. Lineage (NCBI taxonomy): Bacteria > Bacillati > Actinomycetota > Actinomycetes > Kitasatosporales > Streptomycetaceae > Streptomyces > Streptomyces sp. NPDC026417. The sequence continues at coordinate 68,417 of NZ_JBVHPY010000018.1, read as the reverse complement.
GGGTGGCTACACCCGTATCACCAAGATCGGTAACCGCCGGGGCGACAACGCGCCCATGGCCGTCATCGAGCTGGTGGAGGCCCTGACCGTGGCCCAGCAGGCCACCGGTGAGGCCGAGGCGGCGACCAAGCGTTCCGCCAAGGACGCCGAGGCTCCGGCCAAGGCCGAGGACACCAAGGTCGAGGACGCCCCCGAGGCTCCCGCCGAGGAGTCCAAGGACGCCTGAGGCTCTGCCTGGCTGTGAGCGGGTCCGTCCCTTCGGGGGCGGGCCCGCTTCCGCGTGTCCGGAGCGATTCCGGGCCTGAGAGGATCAGCGTGTGAGTGACGAAGCAGAGCCCGGGTTCGTGCGGGTGCGGTTGGATCTGTCGTACGACGGCAGCGGGTTCTCCGGGTGGGCCAAGCAGGCCAGTGGCCGGCGGACCGTGCAGGGCGAGATCGAGGACGCCCTGCGCACGGTCACGCGGTCCGGGGAGACCACGTACGAGCTGACGGTGGCGGGCCGGACGGACGCCGGCGTGCACGCCCGGGGGCAGGTGGCGCACGTCGACCTGCCCGTGGAGCTGTGGGCGGAGCACCGCGAGAAGCTGCTCAAGCGGCTCGCGGGGCGGCTCTCCAAGGATGTGCGGGTGTGGTCCCTGACCGAGGCGCCGAGCGGCTTCAACGCGCGGTTCTCGGCGATCTGGCGGCGCTACGCGTACCGGGTCACCGACAACCCCGGCGGCGTCGACCCGCTGCTGCGGGGACACGTGCTGTGGCACGACTGGCCGCTGGACGTCGACGCCATGAACGAGGCCGCCGCCCGGCTCGTCGGGGAGCACGACTTCGCCGCCTACTGCAAGAAGCGGGAGGGCGCGACCACCATCCGCACCCTGCAGGAGCTGAGCCTCGTGCGCGACGCCGACGGGGTGATCACGGCGACGGTGCGCGCCGACGCGTTCTGCCACAACATGGTGCGCTCGCTGATCGGGGCGCTGCTGTTCGTGGGGGACGGGCACCGCGGGCCCGAGTGGCCGGGGAAGGTGCTGGCCGCCGGGGTGCGCGACTCCGCCGTGCACGTCGTACGGCCGCACGGGCTGACGCTGGAGGAGGTCGGCTATCCCGCCGACGAGCTGCTCGCCGCGCGCAGCAAGGAGGCGCGGAACCGGCGCACGCTGCCGGGAGTCCAGCCGGGCTGCTGCTGAACTCCCGGTGTCGCGCTACTGGTTGGCCGCCGCGGACGCCTGTGCCTCACCGCGGCGGCGGATCTGGCGGAAGGTGAACTCGGCGAGGTCGTCGCCGGTGGTGAAGACCTTGGCGTCCTTCGTCGTCACGTCCTTGCCGCTGGTGAACCCGGCGAGCGTGAAGTAGGCGTAGCGGCCGAAGGAGTTGGTGGTCGAGCGGCAGATCGCGGTGCGGCAGAACGTGGGCACCCCGGAGCCGGACAGCGAGGCGACGATGCTCTTCTTGTCCGCGTCCGTCTTGGCCTTGGTCGCCTGCGCCTCGGTGTCGAAGACGGCGACACCGACGGTCACCGCGACGCCGTCCTTGATGTAGGTGACCCGCAGGACCCGCGTGCAGTCGTTCTTGGTGAGCACGGCGGGGAGGGTGTTCTGCGCGGCGGACGCGCAGTCGGTCGTGGAGGCGGTCGGGCCCTTGCGGTAGACGCGCTCACCCATCGTCAGCTGCGACCCGGGGAAGAGGATGTCCGGGCTGAGCGGCGCGGTGTCCTTCTTCACGCTGGATATGAAGTCCTTCGGATCCAGCGGGGGAGGGGCCGACGTCGGCTCGAACGAGGGCGTCGGATCGGCGGTGCCGCTCGGGATGTCCGCGGTGGCGGGCAGGCCGCTCGGCGCATTGGTGGCCTGGTCGTCACCGTTCGAGGAGACGACCGCCACCGCCACCGCGGCGCCCACCGCGACGGTGGCCAGGGCCGCGCCGCCGACCAGCAGCAGCCTGCGGCGCCGGTTGCGCGACTCGGACGCCTCGGCGAGTGCCGCCCAGTCCGGCGTGGAGTTGTCCCACTGCGGCTGCTGAGAACCCGGTTTCCAGGGATCCCACGGGGGCTCCCCCTGCCCATAACTCATGGGGCGCATCTTAGACGTGCCGCGGGGGGTGCCGTTCCGCCCCGACGGGCACTTGAGCCCCTAGCGTGATCTGAATGCACACGGGCAAAAGTGACATCTCCGGATGGTTGGTGCGCCGGGCCTCCTGGCATGTGTGGCTGGTGCCGGTGGTGGTGCTCTGCGCCGGCGTCGTGGGCGTCGCGCGCCGCAGCGCCGACGGCGGGATGGACAACGCGATCGTCGTCCGCGCCGCCCGTACCTGGCTGGACGGGGGCTCTCCCTACGCCGACCCGCACTTCCTCTATCTGCCGAGCGCCGTCCTCGCCGCGGTGCCGCAGGCGCTGCTGCCGCCGACCGCGCTGAAGGTGCTGGTCCCGCTGACGGTGACCGCTCTGCTGGTGGCGGCCTGGGCCTGCGCCCTGCGGATCCACGGGGTGCCGTGGGCCAGCCGTTTCGCCGCGGTGGGCCTGGCCGGTCTCGCGCTGGGCTTCGCGCCCTTCGGGCATCTGGTGCGACTGGGCAACTGGACCGTGACCGCCGCTCTGGCGCTGCCTCTGGCGCTGCTGTGCGCGGTGCGCGGGCGGTGGGTGACGGCGGGCGCGGTGATCGGCGCCGCCATCGCCCTGAAGCCGCTGCTGGCGCCGGTGGCGCTGCTGTTCGTCTTCGCCGGCCGGTGGCGGGCGCTGGCGGCGGCGGTGCTGGTGCCGGCGGCGCTCTCCGGCGGCGCGGCGCTGCTGATGCCGGATCCGGCGGGGTTCGTGACGCGGACGCTGCCGTTCCTGCTGCGCGGCGGGGACGACTTCGTCCGGCTCTACGAGGCGTCGCCGGGGGCGGTGCTGCCGCGGCTCGGGGTGCCGGCGGGGATCGCCGCGCCGCTCGCGCTGGCCGCGGCGGTGTGCGGGACGTGGTGCGCGTACCGGCGCTGGCGGCTCGGTGATCCCGGGCCGCTGCGGATCGTGGAGACGGCGGTGCTGCTGATGCTGTCGGCGTTCCTGGTCTCGCGGCCGTCGTACGACCACTACCTGCTGGTCGTGGTGCCGCTGCTGCTCGCCGGTGCGCCGTCCGCGGGCTCGGTGGCGCGCGGCCCCTGGTTCTGGCTCGCGCTGGTGCCGCAGATCCCCGGCTTCACCTGGCCCTACCTGGAGCCGGAGACCAGGCGGGCTTTCAAGGACTGTCTTACGCTGTGCGTACTGGCCGCCTCGGTGGCCGTGCGGCCGGAACTCCTTGCGCGGACCGGGGCCCGGAGCCCGGTGACGCGGGTCGTCCCGGCCCGCCCCGCGGAGCGGGAGGACTGCTCCCGGCGGTAGCGTCATAGCGGCCGGCACGGTCGCGGCGACAGCCGCCGGACGGGTGGTGCACGCGCGTTTTGACCCGTCCGAGGCAGGACGGTACTCTTGCAGTTCGTTATGTGTATTGGCTTGCTCATTCTCACGTGAGGGGCCCTTACACCGGTCCACCGGGCCGATGACCAGCGACCAGCACGCGGTTTGCGTCACCGCAGTGCGGTCAGGGCTGTCGTGATCGTCCGTGGTGGCCATGTCAGGACCCACTCACTGAAGAAGCGAAGGCTACGACCGTGCGTACGTACAGCCCCAAGCCCGGCGACATCACTCGCCAGTGGTACGTCATCGACGCCCAGGATGTCGTCCTGGGTCGTCTGGCGACCACTGCCGCGAACATCCTGCGGGGCAAGCACAAGCCGATCTACGCGCCCCACGTCGACGCTGGTGACTTCGTCATCATCATCAACGCCGACAAGGTGCACCTCTCCGGCAACAAGAAGACCCAGAAGCTGGCGTACCGCCACTCCGGTTACCCGGGTGGTCTGCGCTCCGTCCGTTACGACGAGCTGCTGGCGAAGAACCCCGAGAAGGCCGTCGAGAAGGCCATCAAGGGCATGATCCCCAAGAACACCCTGGGCCGTCAGGTGCTCTCGAAGCTGAAGGTCTACTCGGGCGACCAGCACCCGCACGCTGCCCAGCAGCCGGTGCCGTTCGAGATCACCCAGGTCGCGCAGTAGTTCCGGCCACCCCCTAAGACTGAAGAGAATCTGAGGAGAATCGTGGCCGAGACCACCGTTGAGCAGCCGGTTGAAGAGACTGAGCTCGTCGACGTAGAGAACTACACCACCGAGTCCGAGGTCCCCGTCGAGGGCGAGTACACCTCCGAGTCGATGGCTTCCCGCTTCGGTGACCCGCAGCCGGCCGCCGGCCTGGGCCGTCGCAAGAACGCCATCGCGCGTGTGCGCATCGTGCCGGGCAGCGGCAAGTGGAGGGTCAACGGGCGCACGCTCGAGGACTACTTCCCGAACAAGGTCCACCAGCAGGAAGTCAACGAGCCCTTCAAGGTGCTCGAGCTCGACGGCCGCTACGACGTCATCGCCCGCATCTCGGGTGGCGGCGTCTCCGGTCAGGCCGGTGCCCTGCGCCTCGGCGTGGCCCGCGCGCTGAACGAGGCGGACGTGGACAACAACCGCCCGGCGCTGAAGAAGGCCGGTTACCTCAAGCGTGACGACCGTGCGGTCGAGCGCAAGAAGGCCGGTCTCAAGAAGGCCCGTAAGGCCCCGCAGTACAGCAAGCGTTAATCGCTGCCTGCTTCGTACGTTCGTTCGCCCCGGCGGCACGCTGTGTGCCGCCGGGGCGTTCGTTTATCACAGCCGTGGGCGTATAACGGCATAAGGCGTTCAAAGGTTTGGCTGCTCGGATGCTTATCGAGGCCTGATAAAGGCCTCATTCACTTTCCGGCACCTCGTCAGGGTCGAGGTGCCGGAGGGTTTCTTCGGGATTTCCGATAGTTCGGAGGACAGCAAGTGGGACGACTCTTCGGCACGGACGGCGTGCGCGGTGTCGCCAATGCGGATCTGACGGCCGAGCTGGCTCTCGGTCTCTCCGTAGCGGCGGCTCACGTACTGGCCGAGGCGGGTACGTTCGAGGGCCACCGGCCGGTGGCGATCGTCGGGCGGGACCCGCGCGCGTCCGGGGAGTTCCTGGAGGCCGCGGTGGTCGCCGGGCTGGCGAGCGCGGGCGTGGACGTCCTGCGGGTCGGTGTGCTCCCCACCCCGGCGGTGGCGTATCTCACCGGCGCGCTCGGCGCCGACCTCGGCGTGATGCTCTCCGCCAGTCACAACGCGATGCCCGACAACGGCATCAAGTTCTTCGCGCGCGGCGGCCACAAGCTCGCCGACGAGCTCGAGGACCGTATCGAGTCCGTCTACGAGGAGCACCGCACCGGCGCTCCCTGGGATCGTCCGACCGGCGCCGGCGTCGGCCGGGTGTCGGCGTACGAGGAGGGCTTCGACAAGTACGTCGCCCACCTGATCAGCGTGCTGCCGAACCGGCTCGACGGGCTGAAGGTCGTCCTCGACGAGGCGCACGGAGCGGCGGCCCGGGTGTCGCCCGAGGCCTTCACGCAGGCCGGCGCCGAGATCGTCACGATCGGTGCCGACCCGGACGGCCTCAACATCAACGACGGCTGCGGATCGACCCACCTGGACCTGCTGAAGGCGGCCGTCGTCGAGCACGGCGCGCACCTCGGCATCGCGCACGACGGCGACGCCGACCGCTGCCTCGCCGTGGACCACACGGGCGCGGAGGTGGACGGCGACCAGATCCTGGCCGTGCTGGCGCTGGCGATGCGGGAGCGTTCCGCCCTCCGGTCCGACACCGTCGTGGCCACGGTCATGTCCAACTTGGGCTTCAAGCTCGCCATGGAGCGCGAGGGTGTCTCCCTGGTGCAGACGGCGGTCGGTGACCGCTACGTCCTGGAGGAGATGAAGGAGCACGACTACGCCCTCGGCGGCGAGCAGTCGGGGCACGTCATCGTCCTGGACCACGCGACCACCGGCGACGGCACGCTGACCGGCCTGCTGCTCGCGGCCCGGGTCGCGCAGACCGGCCGTACGCTCCGGGACCTCGCGTCCGTCATGGAGCGGCTGCCGCAGGTGCTCATCAACGTGCCGGACGTCGACAAGTCGCGGGTGAACACCTCCGCCGAACTGGCCACGGCCGTCTCCGACGCCGAGCGTGAACTCGGCGCCACCGGGCGGGTGCTGCTGCGTTCGTCGGGCACCGAGCCGCTGGTGCGCGTGATGGTCGAGGCCGCCGACATCGACCACGCCCGGTCGGTGGCCGGACGGCTCGCGGACGCGGTGAAGTCCGCGCTCGGCTAGGCCGCATCGAACCGGGCCGGTCCGAACCGGCCCGGCCCGCTAGGCGGTTCGGGTCGGTGTGCGCCTGCGCTGCATCGCCCAGAAGCCCTTCTGGGCGAGCAGCGTGAGCGTGCCCGCCACCACGATGCCGCCGAGGTTGGCCAGCAACTGCCAGGTGGAGCCCCAGGTCTGGGAGTAGTCGGCGTAGCTGAAGGCCACCGCCGCGTTGGCCGCCGCCGGGACCGTCGTCACCGAGATCGCGACGCCGATGAGGGCGCCCGACTTGGCCGAGGTGAGCGACAGGGTGCCCGCGATGCCGGCCAGGAACGCGACCACGAAGGACATCGCGTCCGGCTGCCAGATGAACGCGGTGTTGGGCCGCTTCGCCTCCACCATCGACCGCTCGAAGAGCCCGAAGACGTCCATCAGCCAGCTGAAGCCCGCCGTGAGCAGCATCGCCACCGCGAAACCGGCGAGCAGCGCCCACAGGGAACGCCACACCAGCTTCGGGGCGCGCTGCACCAGAGCCGTGGAGATGCCGGCCAGCGGCCCGAACTCCGGTCCCACCGCCATCGCGCCGACGATCAGGATCGCGTTGTCGAGCATCACACCGCAGGCCGCGAGCATCGTGGCGACCGAAAGGAACGCGATGTAGGTGACGTTGAGGGTCGACTCCTCGTGCGTGGCGTCCGACAACTGCTCCCACAACACGGCGTCCGCGCCCTCGCCCGGTGCGTCGTCCTCCGCCTTGTCCGCGTGCTCCGACAGGGACAGGTCGATGTTCTCGACCGCGATGGAACCGGTCCTGTCGAGGCCCAACTCCCTCAGGCCACCGATCAGTTCGTCGCCGGCCTCACGGGCGACGTCGCACATCACCACGTCGCCCGGCGGGTTGCGGGCGGCTCCGGGCAGGACGACGAGATGGGTGGAGCCGACCGTCTTCTCGATCAGGCGGACCACGTCGTCCGTTCGGTCGGCCGGGGTGATGAGGCGCAGATGCAGCATGAGGTCTTTCTACAGGGCTCGTTACAGCTTGCGCAGGCTCAGGCGCTGCACCTTGTGGTCCGGCCCCTTGCGCACGACGAGGGTCGCCCGGCCGCGGGTGGGGGCCACGTTCTCCAGCAGGTTGGGCTTGTTGATGGTCCGCCAGGTGGTGCGGGCGTAGTCGAGGGCCTCCTCCTCCGAGACCTGGGTGTACTTGCGGAAGTACGAGGAGGGGTTCTGGAAGGCCGTGGCGCGCAGCTTGCGGAAGCGGTTGAGGTACCAGCGCTCGATGTCCTCGGCCCGGGCGTCGACGTACACGCTGAAGTCGAAGTAGTCGGCGAGGCCGACGCGGGTGCGGCCGTCCTTGCCGGGGAGAGCCGGCTGCAGGACGTTCAGGCCCTCGACGATGAGGATGTCGGGGCGGCGCACGGTCAGCTTCCGGCCGGGCACGATGTCGTAGATCAGGTGCGAGTAGACGGGGGCGGTCACCTCGTCCTTGCCGGCCTTGATGTCGGCGACGAAGCGGGTGAGGGCGCGCCGGTCGTAGGACTCGGGGAAGCCCTTCCGCGACATCAGGCCGCGCGCCTCCAGGTCCTTCGTGGGGAGCAGGAAGCCGTCCGTGGTGACCAGCTCGACCCGCGGGTGTTCCGGCCAGCGGGAGAGCAGCGCCTGCAGCAGGCGGGCCACCGTGGACTTGCCGACCGCGACGGAGCCGGCGACCCCTATGACGAACGGGGTGCCGGACTGGGAGCCCTGCTCGCCGAGGAACGTGTTGAGGGCGCCGCGCAGCCCGTCGGTCGCGCCGACGTACAGATTCAGCAGCCGGGACAGCGGGAGGTAGATGTCCCGCACCTCGTCGAGGTCGATGACGTCGCCCAGGCCGCGCAGCTTCTCGACCTCCTCGGCGTTCAGCGGCAGCGGCGTCTTTTCGCGCAGCGCGCTCCACTCGGCACGGGTGAGGTCGACGTAGGGAGTCGCCTCCGGCTTGGGCCGGTGGGCGCTCCGCGGCAACGAGGAGACCGGAGAGATCACAGTCCATTGTTACGGGGATTTGAACAGGGTGAGAGGTGGGATCCGTCACGCACGGGCGGGTGACAGCCGTGTCCCAGGTCTGGACCGGAGCGGCGGGTGGGGATAGGTTCCCGCCATCCGGGACGCAGCGTCGCATTCCGGAAGCGCGGGGGGTTGGGAGTGGCGAACGCCATGCACATCCGTGATTTCGTACGCCGTAGGCCCGCACCCGTCTCCGCGGCCGCACCGCCCGATCTGGCCGGGCGAGTCTGGAGCGAACTCTCCGTCGACCTGCCCGACGAGGATCTCGGGGAGGACCTCGGCGACTGCCTCGCCCTGTACGAGCTGGGCAGCAAGCCGCGCTGCGAGGAGGTCGAGTACCTCGGGATGGTCCAGGACGCGATCGAGCGGATCGAGCGCGGGGACTGACCCGGGCGGGGCCGGAATTTCCGATATCGGGCACGGGATGCCCGGTCGGGACGAGTCCGGGCCTTTAGGCTGCCAGCCATGTGCGGAATCGTGGGATACGTGGGGTCGCAGTCGGCACTGGACGTGGTGGTGGCCGGACTGAAGCGGCTGGAGTACCGGGGATACGACTCGGCGGGCGTCGCGGTGCTCGCGGACGGCGGACTCGCCGCCGCGAAGCGGGCCGGGAAGCTGGTCAACCTGGAGAAGGAGCTGGTCGACCGGCCGCTGCCGAGCGGTTCGACCGGCATCGGACACACCCGTTGGGCGACGCACGGCGGCCCTACGGACGCGAACGCCCATCCTCACCTGGACAACGCCGGCCGCGTCGCCGTCGTGCACAACGGCATCATCGAGAACTTCGCCGAGCTGCGCGCCGAGCTGGCCGAGCGCGGCCACGAGCTGACCTCGGAGACGGACACCGAGGTGGTGGCGCACCTCCTCGCCGAGGAGTTCTCCTCGTGCGCGGACCTCCCGGAGGCCATGCGGCTGGTGTGCCGCCGGCTGGAGGGCGCGTTCACGCTGGTCGCCGTGCACGCCGACGAGCCGGACGTGGTCGTGGGGGCGCGCCGGAACTCGCCCCTGGTGGTGGGGGTCGGGGAGGGCGAGGCCTTCCTCGCCTCGGACGTCGCCGCGTTCATCGCCCACACGCGGTCGGCGATCGAGCTGGGCCAGGACCAGGTGGTCGAACTGCGCCGCGACGGGGTGACGGTGACCGGCTTCGACGGCCGCCCCGCCGACGTCCGGTCGTACCACGTCGACTGGGACGCCTCGGCGGCCGAGAAGGGCGGCTACGACTACTTCATGCTCAAGGAGATCGCCGAGCAGCCCAAGGCGGTCGCCGACACCCTGCTGGGGCGCATCGACGGGTCCGGTTCGCTGTCGCTGGACGAGGTGCGGATCCCCGTCTCGGTGCTGCGCGAGATCGACAAGGTCGTCATCGTGGCCTGCGGTACGGCCTTCCACGCCGGGATGATCGCCAAGTACGCCATCGAGCACTGGACCCGGGTGCCGTGCGAGGTGGAGCTGGCCAGCGAGTTCCGCTACCGCGACCCGATCCTCGACCCCCGTTCCCTGGTGATCGCCATCTCGCAGTCCGGCGAGACCATGGACACGCTGATGGCCCTGCGGCACGCCCGCGAGCAGGGGTCCCGGGTACTGGCGATCTGCAACACCAACGGGTCGACGATCCCGCGGGAGTCGGACGCGGTGCTCTACACGCACGCGGGTCCGGAGGTCGCCGTCGCCTCCACCAAGGCGTTCCTCACCCAGCTCGTGGCGTGCTACCTGGTGGCGCTCTACCTCGGTCAGGTGCGCGGCACCAAGTGGGGCGACGAGATCCGGGCCGTGATCCGGGACCTGGCGGAGATCTCCCGTTCGGTCGACCGGGTGCTGGAGACCATGGAGCCGGTGCGGGAGCTGGCGCGCTCGCTCGCCGACAAGGACACGGTGCTGTTCCTCGGGCGGCACGTGGGATACCCCGTCGCGCTCGAAGGCGCCCTGAAGCTGAAGGAACTGGCGTACATGCACGCCGAGGGCTTCGCGGCGGGCGAGCTGAAGCACGGGCCGATCGCGCTGATCGAGGAGGATCTGCCGGTCGTCGTGATCGTCCCTTCGCCGCGGGGCCGTTCGGTGCTGCACGACAAGATCGTCTCCAACATCCAGGAGATCCGGGCGCGGGGTGCGCGCACGATCGTGATCGCGGAGGAGGGGGACGAGGCGGTGGTGCCGTACGCGGACCACCTGATCCGCGTCCCGGCGACACCGACCCTGCTCCAGCCCCTGGTGACCACCGTTCCGCTCCAGGTGTTCGCCTGCGAGCTGGCCACGGCCCGCGGCAACGAGGTGGACCAGCCCCGCAACCTCGCCAAGTCCGTGACGGTGGAGTGACGCCGGCCAGGGGCCGCGGCCGCCGTAGGGTGCGGGCATGAGCATCATCGGGGTCGGTATCGACGTGGCCGAGATCGACCGGTTCCGGGTGTCGCTGGAGCGTACGCCCGGGCTGGCCGACCGGCTGTTCCTGGAGCGGGAGCTGCTCCTGCCGAGCGGTGAGCGGCGGGGCATCGCGTCCCTCGCCGCCCGCTTCGCCGCGAAGGAGGCGCTCGCCAAGGCGCTGGGCGCCCCGGCGGGCCTGCACTGGACGGACGCCGAGGTCTACGTCGAGGACAGCGGCCGGCCGCGGCTGCGGGTCACGGGCACGGTGGCGGCCCGGGCGGCCGAGCTGGGGGTCAGTTCCTGGCACGTCTCGCTGAGCCATGACGCGGGGGTCGCGTCGGCGGTGGTGGTGGCGGAGGGGTAGCCGGCAGGGGCCGGAGGCTTCGCGGAACAGCCCCCGCCGGGTCCCCGCGGGCCCGGTCGTTGTGGGCCGCGCGCCGCGCGCGGCGGGTCGTCGCGGCCGGGCCGGGTGGGGTGTCCCCCCTGGGGGCGGGGGCGGCTCCGGCGGCGGTACGGGACACTCGACGTATGCGTACTGCACACAGCGTGGAGACCGTGAGGACTGCTGAGCGGGAGCTGATGGCGCGGCTCCCGGAAGGGGCGTTGATGCAGCGCGCGGCGGCCGGACTCGCCGCCGCCTGCGCCGAGTTGCTGGGACGGGTGTACGGCAGCCGGGTCGTGCTGCTGGTCGGGAGCGGGGACAACGGAGGCGACGCCCTCTACGCCGGGGCACGGCTGGCGCGGCGCGGAGCCGGCGTCACCGCCGTGCTCACGGCACCCGGACGCACGCACGCCCAAGGCCTGGCGGCGCTGCGGCGCGCGGGCGGCACCACGGTGGTCGCCGACGCCGCCGAACCGCTGATCCGGCGGGCCGACCTCGTGATCGACGGCATCGTCGGGATCGGCGGCAAGGGCGGCCTGCGGGGTGACGCCGTCACGCTGGCCGAGCACGCCGGCCGGTCCCGCGCGGCCGTCGTCGCCGTGGACCTGCCGAGCGGGGTCGAGGCCGACACCGGCGAGGTGTCCGGGACGGCCGTGCGCGCCGATCTCACGGTGACCTTCGGGACCCACAAGCCCTGCCTGCTGGTCGATCCGGCGCGTGAGTACGCCGGCTCCGTGCGCCTCGTCGACATCGGCCTCGACCTGCCGGTCGAGCCCGAGCTGGAGGCGCTGCAACACGCCGACGTGGCGGCCCTGCTGCCGCGGCCCGGGGCGGAGAGCGACAAGTACCGGCGCGGTGTCGTCGGCATCGCCGCCGGGTCGGCCCGCTATCCGGGCGCGGCCGTGCTCGCCGTCTCCGGCGCGCTGCGGGGCGGCGCGGGAGCGGTGCGGTACGTCGGGGCGGCCGGGGACGCGGTGATCGCCCGGTTCCCCGAGACGCTCGTGTCCGACCAGGGGCCCCGGCACGCCGGGCGGGTCCAGGCGTGGGTCGTGGGGCCCGGTGCCGGGGACGACGCGTCCGCCGTGGCCGAGGTGCTCGGGGCGGACGTGCCCGTGCTCGTGGACGCCGACGGGCTGCGGCTCGCCGACCGCGATGCCGTACGCAGCCGTACGGCGCCCACGTTGCTGACCCCGCACGCCGGGGAGGCCGCGGCGCTCCTCGGGGTCGCACGGGAGGAGGTCGAGCGGGCCCGGTTGACCTCGGTGCGGGAACTCGCCGGGCTCTACGGGGCGACCGTGCTGCTGAAGGGGTCGACGACGCTGGTCGCCGATGCCGGTGGCGGGGCGGTGCGGGTGAACCCGACGGGGACGTCGTGGCTGGCGACCGCCGGGAGCGGGGACGTGTTGTCCGGGCTGGCCGGGTCGTTGCTCGCGGCGGGGTTGTCGGCGCTCGATGCGGGGAGTGTCGCCGCGTATCTGCACGGGCTTGCGGGGAGGTTCGCGTCCCGGGGGGCGCCGGCGGGGGCGCACGATGTCGCCGGGGCGATTCCGGCGGCCTGGCGGGATGCCCAGGGGTGAGCCGTCCCCCGGGGCCCCGGACCCCCGTCGCGCTGACGCGCTCGTCCTCAAGCGCCGGACGGGCTGATATCGGCCCCGTCGGCCTGGGCTGTGCCCGGTGCCTCGTTCCCGTGTCGGGCTGAGAGCGGCATCCGCTGCCTGTGCCGTGCCCGGGGTCGGGCTCCCGTGGCGGGCTGATATCGCGCCCTTGCCCGTGCCGTGGCGTCCCTGGGTCTGGGCCCCGTCGCGCTGACGCGCTCGTCCTCAAGCGCCGGACGGGCTGATATCGGCCCCGTCTGCCTGTGCTGTGCCCGGCGCCTCGTTCCCGTGTCGGGCTGACAGCGGCATCCGCTGCCTGTGCCGTGCCCGGGGTCGGGCTCCCGTGCCAGGCTGGAATCGGCATCCGCTGCCTGTGCCGTGGCCGGGGTCGGGCTCCCGTGGCGGGCTGGAATCGGCATCCGCTGCCTGCGCCGTGCTCGGGGTCGGACCCCCCGTACCGGGCTGATATCGGCCCCGTCTGCCTGTGCCGTGCCCGGGCCGGGCCGCCGTGCCGGGCTGGAATCGGCATCCTCTGCCCGTGCCGTGCCCGGGGGCGGACCCCCGTACCGCGTCGGACGGGCTGGGAGAGGTGGTGGCTCGTTCTGAGACACTGAGGGCGCCATGACTGAGACAGCACACCTGCGCGCCCGCGCCGAGATCGATCTGGCCGCACTGCGGGCCAACGTGCGGACCCTGCGCGCCCATGCGCCCGGCGCGGCCCTGATGGCCGTGGTGAAGTCGGACGCGTACGGCCACGGGGCGGTGCCGTGTGCCCGCGCCGCCGTGGCGGCGGGGGCCACCTGGCTGGGTACGGCCACACCCGAGGAGGCTCTCGCGCTGCGTGCGGCGGGACTCGGCGGGCGCATCATGTGCTGGCTGTGGACACCCGGCGGCCCGTGGCGGCAGGCCGTCGAGGCCGGCCTGGACGTCTCGGTGAGCGGGATGTGGGCACTGCGGGAGGCCGTCGGGGCGGCCCGGGACGCGGGGACCACCGCGCGGGTGCAGCTGAAGGCCGACACGGGCCTCGGGCGCAACGGCTGCCAGCCCGCCGACTGGCCGGAGCTGGTGGCGGAGGCGCTGCTGGCCGAGCGGGAGGGGCTCGTCCGGGTCACCGGGCTCTGGTCCCACTTCGCCTGCGCCGACGAGCCGGGCCACCCCTCGATCGGCGCCCAGCTCGACCGGTTCGGCGAGATGGTGGCGTACGCGGAGGAGCAGGGCGCCCGCCCGGAGGTCCGGCACATCGCCAACTCGCCCGCCACGCTGACGCTGCCCGAGAGCCACTTCGACCTCGTACGCACCGGGATCGCGCTCTACGGCGTCTCGCCGAGCCCGGAGATCGGCACCTCCGCCGACTTCGGGCTGCGTCCGGTGATGACGCTGAGCGCGTCCCTGGCGCTGGTGAAGCACGTACCGGGCGGTCACGGGGTCAGTTACGGGCACCACTACGTCACCCCGGGCGAGACGACCCTCGGTCTCGTGCCCGTGGGCTACGCGGACGGCGTCCCGCGGCACGCCTCCGGCACCGGCCCCGTGCTGATCGGCGGCAAATGGCGGACGGTCGCCGGCCGGGTCGCGATGGACCAGTTCGTCGTCGACCTCGGCGGGGACGAGCCGTCGGCCGGTGACGAGGCGGTGTTGTTCGGCCCCGGTGACCGCGGTGAGCCGACCGCCGAGGACTGGGCGCAGGCGGCCGGCACGATCGCGTACGAGATCGTCACGCGGATCGGAACCCGCGTGCCGCGCGTCTACGTCGATGAAGAACAGGGCGCCTGACGCGGGACGCGTCGCGGCGCCGGGGAAGAGAACGTGCGGTACGGGCAAATGAACAAGGTGAAGAAGCAACAGCGCGGGTAACCGGCATACGGTGACCTGCACAGGACAACAGGACATGGCCCGCCCGACGGCCCCGCCCCGGGTACCGTCGCCGACGCCAGCAGCCACCCACCCGGCCCGGGACCCGGTCCGGGACGACAGCCGGCATCCCGGCGAAGAGGAGCGGTACGTGAGCGAGACCAGTGCGGAGGCCGTCACGGAAGCCGCCGTGGCGGCCGCCGCCTCCGCCGCCGGTACCGCCGGGAACTGGCGCCGGGCCGGTTTCGCCGGCGCCGCGATAGGCGTGGTCGCCGCGGGTGCCGCCGCCGGAGTCGCGATCGAGCGGCTGACGGTCGGCCGCGGCATGCGCCGGAAGGCCAGGCTCGCGCTCGACTCGACCGGCCCCTACGGCTCGCTGCGCGGCACCCCCGGCAAGGCGTACGCGGACGACGGCACCGAGCTGTACTACGAGGTGGACGAGGTCGAGACGGACGCCGCGCTCAGCCCGCGCCGGCGCCGGCTGTTCGGCCGCAAGGCCCCCGCCCCCGTCACCGTCGTCTTCAGCCACGGCTACTGCCTCAACCAGGACTCCTGGCATTTCCAGCGGGCCGCGCTGCGCGGTGTGGTGCGCACGGTGCACTGGGACCAGCGCAGCCACGGGCGGTCCGGACGGGGTGTGGCGCAGGTCGGCGGCGAGGCGCCGGTCACCATCGACCAGCTCGGCCACGACCTGAAGGCCGTCATCGACGCGGCCGCGCCGGAGGGCCCGATCGTGCTGGTCGGCCACTCCATGGGCGGCATGACCGTCATGGCCCTGGCCGACCGGTACCCGGAACTGATCCGCGACCGGGTCGTCGCCGTCGCCCTCGTCGGTACGTCGTCGGGGCGGCTCGGCGAGGTCAACTTCGGACTGCCGGTCGCGGGCGTCAACGCCGTGCGGCGGGTCCTGCCCGGTGTGCTGAAGGCACTGGGGCAGCGGGCGGAGCTGGTGGAGAAGGGGCGGCGGGCCACGGCCGACCTGTTCGCGGGCGTCATCAAGCGGTACTCGTTCGCCTCGCGGGAGGTCGACCCGGCGGTCGAGCGGTTCGCCGAGCGGATGATCGAGGGCACCCCCATCGACGTGGTCGCCGAGTTCTACCCGGCGTTCACCGAGCACGACAAGACCGAGGCCCTCGCGCTCTTCGCGGGGCTGCCCGTGCTCGTCCTGGCCGGGGTCGGGGACCTGGTGACGCCGAGTGAGCACAGCGAGGCCATCGCGGACCTGCTGCCGGACGCCGAACTGGTGCTCGTGCCGGACGCCGGGCACCTGGTGATGCTGGAGCACCCGGAGGTCGTCATAGACCGCCTCGCGGACCTCCTCATGCGCGCGGGAGCCGTGCCCGCAGGGGCTACCGTGGGTGGCTATGGAAGCACCAGCAGCACCGCACGACCCGGCTGAGCCCGCCGCGGGGGGCGTCAGCGTCCGGATCACCGTCACCTCCCCCGAACAGATGCAGGACCTGGGCCGCCGACTGGCCAAGGTCCTGCGTGCCGGGGACCTCGTCATGCTGAACGGGGAGCTCGGCGCGGGCAAGACCACGCTGACCCGCGGACTCGGCGAGGGTCTCGGCGTCCGGGGCGCGGTCACCTCGCCGACCTTCGTCATCGCCCGTGTCCACCCCTCCCTGGGACAGGGCCCGCCGCTGGTGCACGTGGACGCGTACCGGCTCGGCGGCGGCCTGGACGAGATGGAGGACCTCGATCTCGACGTCTCGCTGTCCGACTCGCTGATCGTCGTGGAGTGGGGCGAGGGCAAGGTCGAGGAGCTGACCGACGACCGTCTGCACGTCGTGATCCACCGCGCGGTGGGCGACACCACGGACGAGGTGCGGCACGTGACGCTGACCGGGCTCGGCGCGCGCTGGGCGAGCGTCGATCTGAGCGTGCTCACGGCGTGACGGGGCGGCGCGGCGTTCTCGGGCAGGGAAACCGCGCACGTTCCGACAAGACGTCGGCAACAGGTTGCGTATCGCGTCCCGGCCGTGGTCACATGGACATCAGCTCGTAGTTAGGTGTACCTAACCACGCTTGCCCCCGCGGCCCCAGGAGGCGTCCATGCCGACTTCAGAACGAGACGAGGCGCAGCCGCGCGTGGTGGCCGCCGTGTCCATGCGGGACCTGCTGGCCGCGGGCGCCGCCGCCGACGCGGTCTCCACCCCGCCCCGCGCGCCCGCGCCGCAGCGCACCGAACCGGCGGACGCAAGGCGCCGGGAAGCGGCCTGAGCCTTCGGTACACCGGGATCGGCGGACGCATGGCGCCGGGACGCGGGCGGCCTGAGCCACCGGTCGGCCGCCGGACCGCGGTTACTTGATGACGACGACCTTCTGGCCGATGGTCGCGAACGCCCACATCGCGTCGCCGTCCTCACGGGACTCGCGGATGCCGCCCGTCTTGGCGGTCGACTCCGGCCGGGCGGTGGAACCGCTGACCGCGGCGCTGAACCCGATCGCCACACCCTCGTTGGAGGCGAAGCGGACGACGTGCTCGATCGGCGTGCCGTCGGAGCCCGTCACGGCGTTCGCCCGGGACGTGACCGTGTACGTGGCGGGGACCGGGTCGACGGTGCTGGGGGTGACCTTGAAGGTGCGCCGGACCTTGTCGCCCGCGCCGACCAGCCAGACGCGGTCGTCGTCGATCGAGTAGACGACCCGCTCGCCGGTGCCGGACCCGGCCGGCAGCGCCGCCGGGTTCTTCTTGTCCCTGGGCGCCTTCGACGTGGTGGCCGCGGGCGACTTGGCCGCGTGCGGCTTCCCCAGCGTCTCCGGCACGTTGGCCGACGCCTGGTAGGCGAGGAATCCGACTGCGGCGACGGCCGCCACGGTGAGCCCGGCCACGATTCCCGAGCTGCTCCTAGCCACCTTGTGTGCCCACCTCTCGTACCACGTACCTGCCCTGTACGTCCTTTGTGGTGACGGTAGCAGCCGGGGCGCGGCAGACCGGGGCGGCCGTGCCCCGGCCCCGGGCGCCGTAGGCTGTTTGCGTGCTCTTGCTCGCTCTGGATACCGCCACCCCCGCCGTCACCGTCGCCCTGCACGACGGCACGTCCGTCGTCGCCTCGTCGAGCCAGGTGGACGCACGGCGGCACGGGGAACTGCTGCTGCCCGCCGTCGACCGGATCCTCGCCGAGGCGGGTACGGGGCTCGACTCCGTCACCGGCGTCGTCGTCGGCGTCGGCCCGGGGCCCTACACGGGGCTGCGGGTGGGCCTGACGACCGCCGACACCTTCGGACTCGCGCTCGGCGTCCCCGTGCACGGCCTGTGCACCCTCGACGGGCTCGCGTACGCCTCCGGCCTCGACGAGCCCTTCGTCGTGGCCACGGACGCGCGCCGCAAAGAGGTCTACTGGGCGCGCTACGACGATGCCCGTACCCGCGTGACCGAACCCGCCGTCGACCGGCCCGCCGAGATCGCGGAGACGGTGGCGGGGCTGCCCGCCGTCGGCGCCGGCGCGCTGCTCTACCCCGACACCTTCCCGGTGGCCCGCGAGCCCGAGCACGTCTCGGCGGCGGCGCTGGCCGCGCTGGCCGCGGAGAGGCTCGCCGCGGGAGAGGAACTGCCCGTGCCCCGGCCGCTGTACCTGCGCCGGCCGGACGCCCAGGTGCCGAAGAACTACAAGGTGGTCACCCCGAGGTGACCGCGGAACTGCGCGAGATGCGCTGGTGGGACATCGATCCCGTACTGGAGCTGGAGAAGGACCTCTTCCCCGAGGACGCGTGGTCGCGGGGGATGTTCTGGTCCGAGCTGGCCCACGCCCGCGGCCCCGAGGCCACCCGGCGCTACGTCGTCGCGGTCGAGGGGGAGCGGCTGGTCGGCTACGCGGGACTGGCCGCCGCCGGCGACCTGGGCGACGTGCAGACCATCGCCGTCGCCCGGGACCAGTGGAGCACCGGCCTCGGCGCACGGCTGCTGACCGACCTGCTGCGGGCCGCGACCGCCTTCGAGTGCGCCGAGGTGATGCTCGAGTGCCGGGTCGACAACGTCCGGGCGCAGAAGCTCTACGAGCGCTTCGGCTTCGAGGCGATCGGGTTCCGGCGCGGCTACTACCAGCCGGGGAACGTCGACGCCCTGGTGATGCGGCTGAACATGGCGTCCGACGGCGGCCCGGCCGCGGACCCGACCCCCGTCCAAGGAACACAAGGAACCGAGATCAATGGCTGACTCGCGCGACGAACCCCTCGTCCTCGGCATCGAGACCTCCTGCGACGAGACCGGCGTCGGCATCGTCCGCGGCACCACCCTGCTCGCCGACGCCATCGCCTCCAGCGTCGACGAACACGCCCGCTTCGGCGGGGTGGTGCCGGAGGTCGCCTCCCGCGCCCACCTGGAAGCCATGGTGCCGACCATCCGGCGGGCGCTGAAGGATGCGGGCGTGACGGCGAAGGACCTCGACGGGATCGCCGTGACCGCGGGGCCCGGCCTCGCCGGTGCGCTGCTCGTCGGGGTCTCGGCGGCGAAGGCGTTCGCGTACGCGCTGGGCAAGCCGCTGTACGGCGTCAACCACCTGGCGTCCCACATCTGCGTGGACCAGCTGGAGCACGGCGCGCTGCCCGAGCCGACGATGGCGCTGCTGGTCTCCGGCGGCCACTCCTCGCTGCTGCTGTCCACGGACATCACCTCCGACGTGCGGCCGATGGGCGCGACGATCGACGACGCGGCGGGCGAGGCCTTCGACAAGATCGCGCGGGTGCTGAACCTGGGCTTCCCGGGCGGCCCGGTCATCGACCGGTACGCCAAGGAGGGCGACCCGGGGGCGATCGCGTTCCCGCGCGGTCTCACCGGCCCGCGCGACCCGGCGTACGACTTCTCCTTCTCCGGCCTCAAGACGGCCGTGGCCCGCTGGATCGAGGCCAAGCGGGCGGCGGGGGAGGAGGTGCCGGTGCGCGACGTGGCCGCGTCCTTCCAGGAGGCGGTGGTGGACGTGCTCACGCGCAAGGCGGTACGCGCCTGCAAGGACGAGGGTGTCGACCATCTGATGATCGGCGGCGGGGTGGCCGCCAACTCGCGGCTGCGGGTGCTGGCGCAGGAGCGCTGCGAGGCCGCCGGGATCCGGCTGCGGGTGCCGCGCCCCAAGCTGTGCACGGACAACGGCGCGATGGTGGCCGCGCTGGGCGCGGAGATGGTCGCCCGCAACCGGGCGGCCTCCGACTGGGACCTGTCGGCGGACTCCTCGCTGCCGGTGACCGACCCGCACGTGCCGGGCCGCTCCCACGCGCACGACCACGACCACATGCACGAGACCGGTAAGGACAACCTGTACTCGTGACCGTGGCGCTGATGTGGGAGGCCCGCGCCGTCGCCGGGCGCGGGGACGACCTGCTCGCCTGGGTGCGGGCGCAGGAGCCGGCGGACCCTCCGCTGCGGCAGGAGGTCCTGCGGGCACCGCAGGACCGGGTGCTGGTGATCACGTGGTGGGACGCGGCGTACGATGCCGAGCTTCCCGAACTCCCCGAACCGGACGCGGAGTTGGTGGCGCGACCCGTGCACCGGTGGCGGTTCGAGTCGGTCTCCGGGGAGCCTCGGTAGCAGCCTCCCGTGACCGAGTCCGTCGAATGTTTCGGAGAGGCGGCCGAATGTTACGGGAACGTGAGGTCGTGAAGGGGCTCCGCCGACGGGTGGCCCGGGGATACGATCGCGGCCATGAAGCCCGCGAAGAGCCCTGAAGCGCAGACCGCGACGCTCGCCGAGATCGCCCGCGAGGCCGGTGTGTCGGCTCCGACTGTTTCGAAGGTGCTCAACGGCCGGGCCGACGTCGCCCCGGCGACCCGGACCCGCGTCGAGGAACTCCTGCGCGCCTACGGCTACCGGCGCCGCCGGGCGGAGGCGGGCCGCTCGCCCCTGATCGACCTGGTCTTCCACGAGCTGGAGAGTGCCTGGGCCATGGAGGTCATCCGGGGCGTCGAGAACGTCGCGCGGGACGCGGGCCTCAGCGTGGTCCTCTCGGAGAGCGCGGGCCGGCTGACTCCCGGCCGCACCTGGGCCGACCAGGTGGCCGCCCGTCGGCCGCACGGCGTGATCCTGGTCCTGTCCGGCCTCGACGAGTCCCAGCGGGCGCTGCTGACGAGCCGCTCCATCCCGTTCGTGGTGATGGACCCGGCGGGCGACCCGGGTGCCGACGTGCCGTCCATCGGCGCCACCAACTGGCAGGGCGGGCTGGCGGCCACCCGCCATCTCGTCGAGCTCGGGCACACGCGGATCGGCGCGATCAGCGGGCCCTCGCGGATGATGTGCAGCCGGGCGAGGGTCGACGGCTACCGCGCCGCGCTGGAGACGGCGGGGCTGCCCGTCGACCCGGCGCTGATCCGGGCCGGGGACTTCCACCACGAGACCGGGTACCGGGCCGGGCTCGAACTGCTGCGTTCGCCGGACCGCCCGACGGCCGTCTTCGCGGGCAACGACCTCCAGGCCCTCGGCCTGTACGAGGCGGCCCGCGAGCTGGGACTGCGGGTCCCGGAGGATCTGAGCGTCGTCGGCTTCGACGACCTGCCGGTGGCGCGCTGGGTCGGTCCGCCGCTGACCACGGTGCGCCAGCCGCTGATGGAGATGGCGGAGGCGGCGGCGAAGCTGGTGCTGGAGCTGGGCCGGGAGGAGGAGTCGTCGGCGGCGACGCGGGTGGAGCTGGCCACGAGCCTGGTGGTGCGCAGCAGCACGGGAGCACCGCCGAGCGGCGGCGGGGACCGCTGATTCGGCCTGCCCCGGCCTGAGCCGGGTCTGCCGAAGGCGTGGGCCGGGCCTGAGCCGGGCCTGAGGAGTCTGAGAATTTCCGAAGGAAAGCCGTGATGGGGTTCCTGCTCGTAATAATTCGGACTTACGTTCCTCCGCGTGACGGGAGAAGACGGGTCCGGGAAGGACCGGGCGGGGGCCGCGAGACACACCGGGCGCGGCCGGGTTCTGCTCAAGGCCGGCGGTTTCGCGCTCGCGGGTGTTGTGGTGCTCTCCGCCGCCGGGGCGGGCTGGGCCTACCGGCATCTGAACCGGAACATCGAGAGCGTCGACATCGACAGCGCGCTCGGTGACGACCGCCCGGCCAAGGCGGGGCCCACCCCCTCGGGGGCGGCGTCCTCGTCGCCCTCGGCGACCCCGCCGCCGAGCGGATCGCTGAACATCCTGGTGCTCGGCTCCGACTCGCGCAGCGGCAGCAGGAACGCCGCGCTCGGCGGCGGTGACAGCGGCGGGGCGCGCTCCGACACGGCCATGATCGTGCACCTCGACGAGGGCCGGACCCAGGCGACGGTGGTGAGCATCCCGCGCGACACCCTGGTGACGCGGCCCCCGTGCCCGCGGGAGTCGGGCGGCTCGACGCCGGCTGCGTACGGTGCGATGTTCAACAGCGCGTACGCGGTGGGCGGCCCCGTCTGCGCGGTGAAGACCGCGGAGTCCCTGACGGACGTGCGCATGGACCACTACGTCGAGATCGACTTCTCGGGCTTCGCCGACCTGGTGGACGCGCTCGGCGGCGTCACCGTCACGACCGACGAGGACATCGACGACGACCTGAGCCGGCTGCATCTGGCCGCCGGGACCCACCACCTGGACGGCACGCGGGCGCTGGCGCTGGCCCGCACCCGCCACGGCATGGGCGACGGCAGCGACCTCGGCCGCATAGGCCTCCAGCAGACGCTGGTGAGGGCGCTCCTGGCGCAGGTCGCCTCGACCGACCTGCTCACCGACCCGGCCCGGCTCTACGAGGCCGCGGACGCCGTGACCGGAAGCCTGACCACGGACACCGGGCTCGACTCGCTCGGCGAGCTGACCGAGCTCGGGCGGAGCCTGGCCGGTCTGTCGTCCGACGCGGTCCGGACGGTGACGATGCCCGTGCTGCCGGCGCCGTCGGACCCCAACCGGGTGGTGGCCGACGAGCCGGAGGCGACCGAGCTGTGGGCCTCGCTGAAGTGACCCGCCGCGGGCCCGGGGACCGCGCCGGAAAAAAATCCCGGAGGTTTCCGGAGCGCGTGTCGATTCCGGCGCCGGCCGTTCGACGCCATGGTGAGAGCGGGGAGAGACCCCGCCCCGGACGGCCTGCCGCGGCCGGCCGCCGCACCGAAGGAGCCACCATGCCCCGCTACCTGACGATGGTCCGCATCGACGAGAACAACGCCCCCGCCGAGGGCCCGAGCGCCGAGCTGATGCAGCGGATGGGCGAGCTGATCGAGGAGATGACCAAGGCCGGGGTCCTGCTGGACACGGCCGGGCTCACCCCGACCGCGCAGGGCACCCGCGTCCGCTGGGAGAACGGGCAGATCTCCGTCACGGACGGCCCGTTCACCGAGACCAAGGAGGTCGTCGGCGGTTACGCGCTGATCCAGGCCAAGGACAAGGCCGAGGCGATCGAGTGGACCAAGCGCTTCCTGAAGATCCACGAGGAGCACTGGACGGTCACCTCCGAGGTGCGGGAGATCGCGGAGGGCTGAGCCGACGGCCGGACCGCTGCGGGGCGGATGTGTCAAGGTGGGCTGTGACCGAGCAGCCCACCGCCACACCGTCCGCCCCCGCGGCAGCCGGTGCCGCCGAGCCGCCGCCCGTCGCGGGCGCCGCCGAGGCCGCCGTCGAGGCGGTCGAGACGATCTTCCGGATGGAGTCCGCCCGCATCATCGCCGCGGTCGCCCGGATCGTGCGGGACCTCGGGATCGCCGAGGAGCTCGCGCAGGACGCCCTGGTCGCAGCCCTGGAGCAGTGGCCCCGCGACGGCGTCCCGGACAACCCGGGTGCCTGGCTCACGACCACGGCCCGGCACCGCGCCATCGACCTCGTACGCCGCCGGGAGCGCTACGCGCGCAAGCTGGCGGAGGTCGGGCGGGACCTGGAGACCGCCCCGCACCACCTCGACGCACCCGCCGACCCCGACGACATCGACGACGACCTGCTCCGGCTCGTCTTCACCGCCTGCCACCCGGTCCTGTCCGCGGAGGCCCGCATCGCGCTCACGCTCCGGCTGGTCGGCGGCCTGACCACCCCCGAGATCGCCCGCGCCTTCCTCGTCCCCGAGGCGACCGTCGCCCAGCGCATCGTGCGCGCCAAACGGACCCTGGCCGCGAAGAACGTGGCCTTCGAGGTGCCCGCCGGTCCGGAGCGCGAGGCCCGGCTCGGCTCGGTCCTCGAAGTCATCTACCTGATCTTCAACGAGGGATACGCCGCCACGGCGGGCGACGACTGGCTGCGCCCCGCCCTGTGCGAGGACGCCCTGCGTCTGGCCCGCGTCCTGGCCGGGCTGATGCCCAAGGAGCCCGAAGTGCACGCGCTGGCCGCGCTGCTGGAGCTGCAGGAGTCCAGGTCGGCCGCCCGCACCGGCCCCTCCGGCGAACCGGTGCTGCTCCGGGACCAGAACCGCCGCCGCTGGAACCGGATGCTCGTCCGGCGCGGATTCGCCGCCCTCGCCCGCGCCGACGCCGTCTCCTCCGGCGGACCCGGGCCGTACGCCCTCCAGGCCGCCATCGCCGCCTGCCACGCCCAGGCGTACGCGTACGAGGACACGGACTGGGGGCGGATCGCGGCCCTGTACGGCCTCCTGGCCGTCCGGTCCCCGTCCCCCGTGGTGGAGTTGAACCGCGCGGTGGCCGTCTCCATGGCCGACGGACCCGCGCCCGCCCTCGCCCTGGTGGACGCCCTCGCCGCCGAACCGGCCCTGCGCGACTACCACTTGCTGCCCAGTGTCCGCGGGGACCTGCTCGCCCGGCTCGGCCGTGCCGCGGAGGCCCGCGCGGAGTTCGAGCGGGCCGCGTCCCTGGCCCGCAACGAACGCGAACGCGCACTGCTCCTGGCCCGCGCCGCGGAGTGCGGCTGACGCCCCGGCCCGTGCGGCCGGTCCGGGTCTACGCCGGACGCCCGACCAGCATCGTCGGCGCGCCGGCGACCCGGGTGAGGAACACCGTCGCCGCGTTCCGTCCCTGGGGCTTCACCTTCCGGCGCAGCTCCTCCGGCTCGACGGCCGAGCCGCGCTTCTTGACGGTGAGGATGCCGACCTCCCGCTCCCGCAGCAGCGCCTTCAGCTTCTTGACGTTGAACGGCAACCGGTCGGTGATCTCGTAGGCGGTGGCGTACGGGGTCGGCCGCAGGTCGTCGGAGGTGATGTACGCGATCGTCTCGTCGAGCAGGCCGCCGTCGAGTTCCTCGGCCACCTCCGCCACGAGATGGGCGCGGATGGCGGCGCCGTCGGGCTCGTACAGATAGCGGCCGAGCGGACGCGCCGGCGGATCGGGCAGCCCCCGGCCCCGCAGCTCGCGCGGGCCCGGCAGCAGGGTGGCCCGCACCAGCCCCGGCTCCGTGCCGAACCACAGCACGGCCTCCTTGACGTCCCCGCCGTCGGAGATCCACTCCGCCTCGGCCTCCGCCGGGATCGCCTCGTGCGGGACGCCGGGCGCGATCTTCAGCGCGGCCCGCGGTGCCTTCAGGGCCGTCGCCGTCGCCCAGGAGAGCGGCGGCGAGTACGCCTCGGGGTCGAAGATCCGGCCACGGCCCCCGCGCCGGGCGGGGTCCACGAAGACGGCGTCGTACCCGTCGGTGGCCACCTCGGTGACGTCGGCCTCGCGCACCTCGATCAGCTCCGCCAGGCCCAGCGCCTCGGCGTTCGCGCGGGCCGCCGCCGCCGTCAGCGGGTCCCGGTCGACCGCCAGCACCCGGATCCCGGCGCGGGCCAGCGCGATCGCGTCGCCGCCGATCCCGCAGCACAGATCGGCCACCGAGCGCACCCCCAGCGCGCGGAACCGCTCCGCGCGGTACGCCGCGACGCTCGTCCGGGTGGACTGCTCCACCCCGTTGGGCGTGAAGAACATCCGCTGCGCGTCCGCCGCGCCGAACTTCGCCGCCGCCCGTTGCCGCAGCCGCGCCTGGGCCAGCGCCGCCGTGACCAGGGGCGCCGGGTGCGTGCGGCGCAGCCGGGTCGCGACGGCCAGCTCCTGGGCCGGGTCGGTGTCCCGCACCTCGTCGAGGAGGGCGCGGCCCTCGGGCGTGCGGAGGGAGGCGAGGGAGGCCAGCGGGTCCAGATCGGTCACCGGCCCATTGTGGGCCAGTCGGTGGACGGCGTGCGTCCGGCGGCGGTGTCGGCCCGGCCCGGGGGGTGCCGGCCTGCGAGGATCCGGCAGCATGCGACCAGTACGACAAAATGACGGAAAGCGCTCGAAGCGGACGCTGTTTTGTGGTGCGGTGCCCCGCGGGACGGCGCCCGGGAGAGCGGCGCTGCGCGGGGTCCGGGGCGGCCTCGTCGCGCTCGCCGCCGCCGCACTCGCCGCGGGCTGCGCGGACACCGGCTCCGGGGTGCGGCCGGCCCTCGGGCAGCAGCCGCTGAACGCGCCGCCCGCCCGGGCGCTGGACGCGTACGCCTCCAAGCTGCGCGCCGCGCACGCCGCGCGGGCCGCCGCGGCCAGGCGGTGGGGCCTGGCCGAGACCCCGCTGACCGCGCCGCCGGCCCCGGCGAGAAAACCGGTGATCAGGACCCGCAAGGGCTTCGAGGTCGACGGCCAGGACGGACTGCCGCCGGTCTTCACGACCGTCCCCACCAAGGACAAGGTCGTCTTCCTCACCATCGACGACGGCGCCGAGAAGGACCCGGCGTTCCTGCGGATGATGAGCGACCTGAAGATCCCGTACACCGCCTTCCTCAGCCACTATCTGGCGAAGGAGGACTACGGCTACTTCCGGAGGATGCAGGCCGCGGGCGTCGGCGTGCACAACCACACGCTCCACCACCGCTATCTGCCGAACCTCTCGTACGCGCAGCAGAAGCGGGAGATCTGCGGCATGCAGGACGAGATGAGGAAGCAGTTCGGCCAGCGCCCGACGCTCTTCAGGCCGCCCTACGGCAACTACAACGAGGACACCCTGCGGGCCGCCGCGTCCTGCGGCATCAAGGCCGCCCCGCTGTGGAACGAGGAGGTCTTCGCCGACCACTGGGACTACCGCGAGTGGGACCGGTCGCTGCACCGCGGCGACATCGTGCTCACGCACTTCCGGGGCCGCGAGGACTGGAAGGGCACCATGACCGACATGGTCCGCCGCTTCCTCGGAAAGGTCACGCGCGAGGGATACGCCGTGGCCCGGCTGGAGGACTACCTGTGAGGGGTGCGAACCGGGCAGCCGTGCGCGGGCCCCTGCGACCGGAGCGCCGCCGGTGACCGGGCGCGTACGCACCCTGCTCGCGGGGCTGTTCGCCGCCGCGCTGCTCGCCGGGACCACCGGCTGCGCCCAGTCCGTCGACCCCATCGAGCGGCTGGGCAAGAAGGCGGCTCAGCGGGTGCGCCCGCACGGGCAGCCGGGCCCGCCCGCGGAGGCGTACCGCCGCTGGGGACTGGCCGCGCCGCTCGCCCCCGCCCCCGGGCCCCCCGGCCGGCGGCTCCCCGCGCGCGCCGCCCGCCCGGGTCCGCCCCCGGTCCTCGACCGCGTCGCCACCCGCGACCGGGTGGTCTTCCTGACCTACGACGACAGCGCCGAACGGGACCCGCGGTTCGCCGACCTGGTCCGGGAACTGCGGCTGCCGGTCAGCATGTTCCTCACCGACCACGTCGTCGGGCCGGGGTACGGGGACTTCGCGCGGCTCCGGGCGGTCGGTGTGAGCGTGCAGAACCACACGCTCGACCACGCCTCCCTGCGCGGGCTGCCGTACGCCGGCCAGCGCGCCGAGATCTGCGGCCAGCGCGACAAGCTCCGCGAACGCTTCGGCGTCCGGCCCCGGCTGCTGCGCCCGCCGTACGGCACCTACGACGCCACCACGCTGCGCGCCGCCGCGGACTGCGGGGTCTCCGCCCTCGTCCTGGGCCGGGAGCCCGGCCCGGGCCCCCTGCGTCCCGGAGACATCCTGACCGGCACCGACGGGCCCGATCTCACCGCGGCGACCACGCGGCTGCTGCGGCGCATCCAGGCCGAGGGGCTCACCCCGGCCCGCCTGGAGGACTACCTGTAGGGGAGCCCGGGGTGCCCGCGGGGGCCGGCGATTCCGCGGCGCGCCCGTCCTCTATTGGCACTCCGCTTGACCGAGTGCTAATCGCGGTCATAGTCTCTGGTCTGGCACTCCCCCCTGGAGAGTGCCAATAGCGACGGGCAGGTCCGGCACCCGCGACGACGGATCCACCTGGTCGCCACCTCAGACAGTTAACCCCGTGAGATCTCCGAAGGGGGAGGTCGGATCGTGACGACCACCAGCTCCAAGGTTGCCATCAAGCCGCTCGAGGACCGCATTGTGGTCCAGCCGCTCGACGCCGAGCAGACCACCGCCTCTGGCCTGGTCATCCCGGACACCGCCAAGGAGAAGCCCCAGGAGGGCGTCGTCCTGGCCGTGGGCCCGGGTCGCTTCGAGAACGGCGAGCGCCTGCCGCTCGACGTGAAGACCGGCGACATCGTGCTGTACAGCAAGTACGGCGGCACCGAGGTGAAGTACAGCGGCGAGGAGTACCTCGTCCTCTCGGCTCGCGACGTGCTCGCGATCATCGAGAAGTAGTTCATCCCGGTTTTGCAGTGAGCTGCGCCCCTGGCCCCCGCGACCTTAATAAGCCGGGCGCTGGGGGCGCCGTTCGTTTCTCCCAAGTTTTCCGAGAGGGCTGAATCGCTCCATGGCGAAGATCCTGAAGTTCGACGAGGACGCCCGTCGCGCCCTTGAGCGCGGCGTCAACAAGCTTGCCGACACGGTGAAGGTGACGATCGGCCCCAAGGGCCGCAACGTCGTCATCGACAAGAAGTTCGGCGCCCCCACCATCACCAACGACGGCGTGACCATCGCCCGTGAGGTCGAGGTCGAGGACCCGTACGAGAACCTCGGTGCCCAGCTGGTGAAGGAGGTGGCGACCAAGACCAACGACATCGCGGGTGACGGTACGACCACCGCCACCGTGCTGGCCCAGGCGCTGGTGCGCGAGGGCCTGAAGAACGTCGCCGCCGGCGCGTCCCCCGCCCTGCTCAAGAAGGGCATCGACGCCGCCGTCAAGGCCGTGTCCGAGGAGCTCCTCGCGACCGCCCGCCCGATCGACGAGAAGTCCGACATCGCGGCCGTCGCCGGTCTGTCCGCCCAGGACAGCCAGGTCGGCGAGCTCATCGCCGAGGCGATGGACAAGGTCGGCAAGGACGGTGTCATCACCGTCGAGGAGTCCAACACCTTCGGTCTGGAGCTGGACTTCACCGAGGGCATGGCCTTCGACAAGGGCTACCTGTCGCCGTACTTCGTGACGGACCAGGAGCGCATGGAGGCCGTCCTCGAGGACCCCTACATCCTCATCCACCAGGGCAAGATCTCCTCGATCCAGGACCTGCTGCCGCTGCTGGAGAAGGTCATCCAGACCAACTCCTCCAAGCCGCTGCTGATCATCGCCGAGGACGTCGAGGGCGAGGCCCTGTCGACCCTGGTCGTGAACAAGATCCGCGGCACGTTCAACGCCGTCGCGGTCAAGGCCCCCGGCTTCGGCGACCGCCGCAAGGCGATGCTCGGCGACATGGCCACCCTCACCGGTGCCACCGTCATCGCCGAGGAGGTCGGCCTCAAGCTCGACCAGGTCGGCCTGGACGTGCTGGGCACCGCCCGCCGCGTGACGGTCACCAAGGACGACACGACGATCGTCGACGGTGGCGGCAACTCCGAGGACGTCGTCGGCCGCGTCAACCAGATCAAGGCCGAGATCGAGGCCACGGACTCCGACTGGGACCGCGAGAAGCTCCAGGAGCGCCTTGCGAAGCTGGCCGGCGGCGTGTGCGTGATCAAGGTCGGCGCCGCCACCGAGGTGGAGCTGAAGGAGAAGAAGCACCGTCTGGAGGACGCCATCTCCGCGACCCGCGCCGCGGTCGAGGAGGGCATCGTCTCCGGTGGTGGCTCCGCGCTCGTCCACGCCGTGAAGGTCCTGGAGGGCAACCTCGGCAAGACCGGCGACGAGGCCACGGGTGTCGCGGTCGTCCGCCGCGCCGCCGTCGAGCCGCTGCGCTGGATCGCCGAGAACGCCGGCCTGGAGGGTTACGTCATCACCTCCAAGGTCGCCGAGCTCGACAAGGGCCAGGGCTTCAACGCCGCGACCGGCGAGTACGGCGACCTGGTCAAGGCCGGTGTCATCGACCCGGTCAAGGTCACCCGCTCCGCCCTGGAGAACGCCGCGTCCATCGCCTCCCTGCTCCTCACGACCGAGACCCTGGTCGTCGAGAAGCCGGCCGAGGACGAGGCCGAGGCGGGTCACGGCCACGGCCACGGCCACTCCCACTGAGGTCGGCAGCACCTGACGCGGGCCGTCTCCCCCTCGGGGGAGGCGGCCCGCGCCTCGACGAAGCCTCCCTCGCCCCGTCCGGGGCGAGGGAGGCTTCGTCCGTTCCGGCCGGTCCCCGAAGACTGCTCCGGGGATCAGTTCTCCAACGCGTCGAGGGCGCCGAGCTGGGTCATGAGTCCCAGCCGGTCGTACTGCCACCAGCCCTCGGCGATCTTGCCGTCCTCCTGGCAGCGGAAGACGGTCGTCCCGGTCATCGACATCTGCCTGCCGGTGGCCGGGATCCCCATGAAGTCGCCCGTGTGCGTGCCGTTCCACGTCCACCGCGTGCAGACACGGTCGCCCTCGGTGATCTGGTCGTCGATCGTGAACGCGAAGTCGAACCCCCCGCGCCACATCCTGATGTCCCGCCGCATCCCGTCGAGCCCGAGGGTGTCCTGCGGGTTGCCGGGGTCGTGGTCGTGGTAGTGCTCCGCGACCAGGTCGTTCAGCGGCGACAACTCGCCCTCGGCGGCCACCGTCTCGAAGAACCTGCGGATGTTCGCCGCGTGGAGCTGGTCCTCCCGGACCACGTCCAGATCGGTGAACGTCGGCGTCCCCTCGCAGAGCGCCACCATCTCGGCGAAGATCGCGTCGGTCTCCGGCAGCTTCGAGTTCCGCATCGCCTCCTCGTACGAGGGGAACTCCACGATCTCCACGTAGTGGTCCCCGTCGGACCGGTCCTTGCCGAGGACGTTGTGCGTCGCGGTCCGTCTGCCCCGGGTCTTCTCCACCCACGAGTCCATCAGCCGGTTCATCTCGTCGAACCGGCTGGTCCTGCAGTCGATGAGCTGTACGAATGTCATGGCGCCGCCTCCGGCCCCCTGGGTCCGGTGTACCTCTTCATCGTCCCACCGGAGGGACGGCACCACCCACTCCTGCCGCGGCCCGCCCGACGCCCCTACTGGGGACCGTACTTGCGCCCGGTCCGGGACGTGACGCCGCCCAGCAGCGCCCGCGGCGTCACCTTCACCACGCCCATCAGCGCCTTGTAACGCGGATCCGGGATCGACAGCGTCTTTCCCCGCGCCAGGTCCGCCAGCGCCGACGCGACCAGCTTGTCCGCGTCCAGCCACATCCACTTCGGGATGTTGTCCGTACCCATCCCGGCCCGCTCGTGGAACTCGGTGCGCACGAAGCCGGGGCACAGGGCCATCAGCCGTACGCCGCTGCCGGCCAGGTCCTTCGCCGCGCCCTGCGTGAACTGCACGACCCACGCCTTGGAGGCCCCGTAGGTGCCGCGCGGCACGAAGGCGGCGACCGAGGCGACGTTGACGACACCGCCCCGGCCCCGCTCCCGCATGGCCTCGGCCGCCGCCGAGGTGAGCCGCAGCACCGCCTCGCAGTGCACCTTGAGCATCTTCAGCTCGTCCGCCATCGAGACGTCGAGGTAGCGGCCCCTGTTGCCGAAGCCGGCGTTGTTGACCAGCAGGTCCACCGGGTTCCTGCGGTCGGACAGGCGCGCGGCCACCGCCTCGATGCCGTCGTCCGAGGCCAGGTCCGCCGTCAGCACCTCCGCCTCGATGCCGTGCCGGTCGTGCAGCTCGGTCGCCTGCTCGCGCAGCCGCTTGGTGTCACGCGCCACCAGGACGAGGTTGTGGCCGTCGGCGGCCAGCCGCCGCGCGAAGGCGGCGCCGATGCCCGCGGTCGATCCCGTAATCAAAGCCGTTGTCATGGGCCAAGGTTAGTGACCGGGCCCCGGACGCCC
Organism: Streptomyces sp. NPDC026417; assembly: GCF_055567695.1. Lineage (NCBI taxonomy): Bacteria > Bacillati > Actinomycetota > Actinomycetes > Kitasatosporales > Streptomycetaceae > Streptomyces > Streptomyces sp. NPDC026417. The sequence continues at coordinate 37,096 of NZ_JBVHPY010000018.1, read as the reverse complement.
CCGCCCCCACCGCCGGGTGGCGCAGCCCCGCCCGGGGGTGTCGTTCGGATCCCCTCGGGTCCGCGACGCCTGGCACGGCACCTCGCCGCGTTGCCGCATCACCCGCGTACACCCGGTACGCGGGTCATGCTCCGCACCAGGCGCCGCGGCCCGGTCCGAGGGGATCCGAACGGCCTCCACTAGCCGCCGTATTTGTCCACGTACACGCGTGCCGCGTCCCGCACCTCCGGATGCAGCGCGTCCCCCGCGGCGAGCAGCCGCGGCAACAGGGTCCGTTCGGTGGTGGCGGCCCGGAACTGCAGGGCCACGGTCACGTCGTGGTCCGGGCGGTGCAGGATCCGGATCGGGTCGCCCGCGCTGATCCCGCCCGGCCGGATCACCCGCAGGTACGCGCCCGGCGCGCCGCGCCGGGTGAACCGCTTCACCCAGCCCTTCTCGCCGAGATGGCCCTGGAAGGTGCGGCAGGGGATGCGCCCGCTGGTGACCTCCAGGACGAGCTCCGGCCCCACGGCCCACCGTTCGCCTATGCGGGCGCCGGACACGTCGAGTCCCGAGGTGGTCAGGTTCTCGCCGAACGCGCCGTTGGCCAGCGGGCGGCCGAGCTCCCGCTCCCACTCGTCCAGGTCCTCGCGCGCGAACGCGTACACCGCCTGGTCGTCCCCGCCGTGATGGCGCTTCTCGCAGACGGCGTCGCCGGCGAGCCCGCCCCCGCCGACTCCCTTGGGCCCCGGGGCGGCGACGTGGACGGGCCCGTCCACCGGCCGCTTGTCGATGCCGGTCAGGCCCTCCGGCTGGTCCGTGTAGGCGACCGCCTGCGCGCGGCCGATGTTCAGCGACAGAAGCTTCATGACGCGCACGGTAGGCGACGAGGAGGCAAAGCGTCGACGCAGTATTCCTCCGCGCATCCAAGATTCGCTTATGCTCGAAGGGTGATCGAGGCCCGTCATCTCCGTGTCCTGCGCGCCGTCGCCACCACCGGCTCGTTCTCGGCGGCGGGGCGCGAGCTGGGCTGCACCCAGCCCGCCGTGAGCCAGCAGATGAAGGCCCTGGAGTCCTCGGTCGGTACGCCGCTGCTGATCCGCACCGGCCGCGAGATGCGCCTGACCCAGGCCGGCGAGGCCCTGGTGCGCCACGCGACGGGCATCCTCGCGGGGCTGACGGCGGCCGAGGAGGAGGTCGCGGCCATCGCCGGGCTGCGCGCGGGCCGCGTCCGGCTCGTCTCCTTTCCCAGCGGCAGCTCCACCCTGGTGCCCACGGCGCTCGCCGCACTGCGCGCCGACCATCCCGGCACCCGAGTCTCCCTGGAGGAGGCCGAACCCCCGCGCTCGGTGGAGATGCTGCGCGAGGGCGACTGCGACATCGCGCTCGCCTTCCGCTACGAGGGGGCGGCGGGCGCCGAGGAGTGGCACGACCTGGTGGTGCGGCCGCTGCTGGTGGACCGGCTGGTCGGGCTCGTTCCCGAAGGGCACCGACTGGGGACGGCGGAGTCGGTCGCCATAGCTGAACTCGCCGGGGAGCCGTGGATCGCGGGCTGCCCGCGCTGCCGGGGCCAGCTGGTCGAGGTCTGCGAGGGTGCCGGCTTCGTGCCCCGTATCGACTTCGCCACCGACGACTACCCGGCGGTGGTCGGCCTCGTCGGTGCGGGACTCGGCGTCGCGGTCCTTCCCGAACTGGCCGTGGAGTCCGTGCGCCCCAAGGGAGTGCGCACGGTCGCGGTGGAACCTCCGGTGCGGCGGGAGATCGTCGCACTCACGCTGCCGGACCTCGCCCAGGTGCCCGCGGTGGCGGCGACCCTCGACCGGCTGGCCCGGGCCGCGGCCCGCTGACGCAGGCGGCAGCGCACCAAAAGCAGGGGCACGCCCGCGCGTGCCCGTCTTTGGAGAAACGTTCCTTCAGTTGTGCGGCCGATCCTCGGGGCCCCCGCTGCTGGCCGCCGACACCAGCCGGTTGCGCGCCCGTCCCATCAGCTCTTCACGCTCGTCCTCGGTCAGCCCGCCCCACACGCCGTACGGCTCGCGCACCGCCAGGGCGTGAGCCGCGCACTGGGCGCGTACGGGGCATCTCATGCAGACCTCTTTGGCCGAGTTCTCACGAGCGCTCCGTGCCGCACCGCGCTCGCCCTCCGGGTGGAAGAAGAGCGAGCTGTCGACCCCGCGGCAGGCCGCGAGGAGCTGCCAGTCCCAGAGGTCCGCGTTCGGACCGGGAAGGCGGGAGAAATCTGCCATTGCGTGTCCCCTTGTTGCCGTTCTGGGCTGCTCTGTGCCCACCGACCGTACATCTACGATCTAAGGAGATGAAAATATGACTCATTGCGAATCTAGCCATAGACACCAGCAAAAGGGAAGAAAACCGGCTAAATGGGGCATGGGTTGTGATGAAAGGTTGAGGGTCCGTTGCGCATGTCTGCACCGTGTCCGCCCCCTCACGTAGAGTGCCGAAGATGGCGGACGGCCCCGTAACTCTTTCGAGTGACCATCGTTGATAGTGCGAGGCGGTTGAAGGAACAAGCGCTCGGGCAGACGGCAGTATCCGTCCGCGAGTGTCGACCGCACAGGTGACGATTCGTACCAGCCTGGAGGCTCAAGGTGACGCGCATCAGCTGCGGAGGGCGGCCATGACATCCGTCCTCGTCTGCGACGACTCCCCGCTTGCCCGAGAAGCGCTCCGCCGCGCGGTTGCCACCGTGCCCGGCGTCGAGCGTGTGACCACGGCGGCCAACGGCGAGGAAGTGCTCCGCCGCTGGGGTGCCGACCGCTCGGACCTGATTCTGATGGACGTACGCATGCCCGGTCTGGGCGGCGTCGAGACGGTCCGGCGGCTGCTCTCCGCCGACCCGGGTGCCCGCATCATCATGCTCACCGTCGCCGAGGACCTGGACGGTGTGGCGCTCGCCGTCGCCGCCGGTGCCCGCGGCTATCTGCACAAGGACGCCTCGCGCGCCGAACTGCGGGCCACGGTGACGCAGGCACTCGCCGACCCGACCTGGCGGCTCGCCCCGCGCAGACTGCGGTCGGCCGAGATGGGCGCCGCGCCGACACTCACGGCGCGTGAGATCCAGGTCCTGGAGGGCATGAGCCACGGCCGCTCCAACGCGGAGATCGGACGCGAGCTGTTCCTCTCCGAGGACACCGTCAAGACGCACGCCCGGCGGCTCTTCAAGAAGCTCGGTGCCTCGGACCGCGCGCACGCCGTGGCGCTCGGCTTCCGGTGGGGTCTGGTCCGCTAGGTGAACCGCTGCGGGACGGCGATCCCCACCCGCCGTACGGCGCCTCCCGCCCGCCGCCCGGCGGGCGGGGCCGGGGCGCCGCACACCCTCCTTCCGATGCCCGATCCCCGTTTCCCGGCGGATGCCGCATCCTTGAGGTGTGGAGTTCCTCGGGGACGATTCGGTCGAGCGGAAGGGGAGGGCGCAGGAGATGAGTTCCGGCGCACCTGCTCATAACGCTTCGGTGCACAACTATGGACGCGGTGCCACGGATCGGACGACGCCGAGGCACCATGGACCGATGCGCGATGACGAGACGACGGGGATCGGTGCGCTCGTCCATCGCGCGGTCGACGGCGACGAGCAGGCGACACACGACCTGCTCGCTCACGTACACCCTCTCGCGCTGCGCTACTGCCGCACCCGTCTCTCCCGGCTGCCGGGCGACGCGCGGCACTTCGTGGAGGACCTGGCGCAAGAGGTCTGCGTAGCGGTGCTGCTGGCGCTGCCGCGCTACAAGGACACCGGTCGCCCGTTCGAAGCCTTCGTCTTCGCCATCGCCGCGCACAAGGTCGCCGACCTCCAGCGCGCCGCGATGCGGCACCCCGGCTCGACGGCCGTGCCCTCGGACGAGATGCCCGAGCGCCCGGACGACTCGCTCGGTCCCGAGGAGCGCGCCCTGCTCAGCAGCGATGCCGAGTGGGCCAAGAAGCTCTTGGCCAACCTCCCCGAGAACCAGCGGGAACTGCTCCTGCTGAGGATCGCGGTGGGGCTCACGGCCGAGGAGACGGGGCAGATGTTGGGAATGTCACCCGGCGCGGTCCGCGTGGCCCAGCACCGTGCGCTGAGCCGCCTGAGGGCGCTGGCGGAGCAGTAGCGGGCGGCGGCGGTCCGCCGTCCTCGGCGGCCCTCGCCCCCGGCGTCCCGTACGGCTCCGGTCCGCGGGCGGCGGGTGTCGCGGTGACGGCCGGAGCCGCCGGAGTCACGCGCCCTGCGGGGGTGTTCCGCGCCGCCGGGCCGGCGGCCACCGCGGCGGCGGTGCCGGACGGGCCCGCCCGGGAGCGGTCCTCCGCGGCTCATCACCGGGGGGTCCCGCTTGAACGGCGCCGACCCCCGGCTCGTATGAATCTACGAAGCCGACGGGTGCCCGGAACCGTGGAATGAGAGAGCCATGCTTCCCGTTAGCATGGACATCCGCACCGATCAAGGCCATTTGGGGAAGGTGTCATGACTGCCAACGTCGACGGAGTGCCCGCCAAATTTGCGACGCTCGGGCTCACCTACGACGACGTGCTGCTGCTGCCGGGCGCATCCGAGGTGCTCCCCAACGCGGTCGACACCTCGTCCCGCATCTCCCGCAACGTACGCGTGAACATCCCGCTGCTGTCGGCGGCCATGGACAAGGTGACCGAGTCCCGCATGGCGATCGCCATGGCGCGTCAGGGCGGCGTCGGTGTGCTGCACCGGAACCTGTCCATCGAGGACCAGGTCAACCAGGTCGACCTCGTGAAGCGCTCCGAGTCCGGCATGGTCACCGACCCGATCACCGTGCACCCGGACGCCACGCTCGCCGAGGCCGACGCGCTGTGCGCCAAGTTCCGCATCAGCGGTGTCCCCGTCACCGACGGGACCGGCAAGCTGCTCGGCATCGTCACCAACCGCGACATGGCCTTCGAGAGCGACCGCTCCCGCCAGGTCCGCGAGGTCATGACCCCCATGCCGCTGGTCACCGGCAAGGTCGGCATCTCGGGCAACGACGCCATGGAGCTGCTGCGCCGCCACAAGATCGAGAAGCTCCCGCTGGTCGACGACGCGGGCCTCCTCAAGGGCCTCATCACGGTCAAGGACTTCGTGAAGGCCGAGAAGTACCCGAACGCCGCGAAGGACGCCGAGGGCCGCCTCCTCGTCGGCGCGGCGGTCGGTGCCAGCCCCGAGGCGCTGGAGCGGGCCCAGGCGCTCGCCGAGGCCGGCGTGGACTTCCTGATCGTCGACACCTCGCACGGACACAACAGCAACGCCCTCAACTGGATGGCGAAGATCAAGTCGAGCGTCGGCGTCGACGTGATCGGCGGCAACGTCGCCACCCGGGACGGCGCCCAGGCGCTGATCGACGCCGGTGTGGACGGCGTCAAGGTGGGCGTGGGCCCCGGCTCGATCTGTACCACCCGCGTGGTCGCCGGCATCGGCGTCCCGCAGGTCACCGCCATCTACGAGGCGGCCCTCGCGGCGCGCGCCGCGGGCGTCCCGGTGATCGGCGACGGCGGTCTGCAGTACTCCGGCGACATCGGCAAGGCGCTCGCCGCCGGTGCCGACACGGTGATGCTGGGCAGCCTGCTCGCCGGCTGCGAGGAGTCGCCCGGCGAGCTGCAGTTCATCAACGGCAAGCAGTTCAAGTCGTACCGCGGCATGGGTTCCCTCGGCGCGATGCAGTCCCGCGGCCAGGGCCGGTCCTACTCCAAGGACCGCTACTTCCAGGCCGAGGTGGCGTCCGACGACAAGCTGGTGCCCGAGGGCATCGAGGGCCAGGTGCCCTACCGGGGCCCGCTGGCCAACGTGCTGCACCAGCTCGTCGGCGGCCTGCGCCAGACCATGGGCTACGTGGGCGCCGCCTCCATCGACGAGATGGAGTCCAAGGGCCGCTTCGTGCGCATCACGTCCGCGGGCCTCAAGGAGAGCCACCCGCACGACATCCAGATGACGGTCGAGGCGCCGAACTACAGCCGCGGCGTGTAGTCGGCCACCGGCTTCACCCGGCGTGAAGCATGTTCAAGGGCGGTTCCGGAGCCTCCGGGACCGCCCTCGCCGTTGGCGTCGGGGATACTGGAAGGCGCTGAACCGCAGAGGGAAAGGCCACACACGTGACTGAGATCGAGATCGGGCGCGGCAAGCGCGGCCGCCGGGCGTACGCCTTCGACGACATCGCCGTCGTCCCGAGCCGCCGAACCCGGGACCCGAAGGAGGTCTCGATCGCCTGGCAGATCGACGCCTACCGCTTCGAGCTGCCCTTCCTGGCCGCCCCCATGGACTCGGTCGTCTCCCCGGCCACCGCGATCCGCATCGGTGAGCTGGGCGGCCTGGGCGTGCTCAACCTCGAGGGCCTGTGGACGCGGTACGAGGACCCGCAGCCGCTGCTCGACGAGATCGCCGAGCTGGACTCGGAGACCGCGACCCGCCGCCTGCAGGAGATCTACGCGGCTCCCATCAGGGAGGAGCTGATCGGGCAGCGCATCAAGGAGGTGCGCGACTCGGGCGTGGTCACCGCGGCGGCGCTGTCCCCGCAGCGCACCGCGCAGTTCTCCAAGGCCGTCGTGGACGCGGGCGTCGACATCTTCGTCATCCGCGGTACGACGGTGTCGGCCGAGCACGTCTCCGGTGCCGCCGAGCCGCTGAACCTGAAGCAGTTCATCTACGAGCTGGACGTCCCGGTGATCGTCGGCGGCTGCGCCACGTACACCGCCGCCCTGCACCTGATGCGCACGGGCGCGGCCGGTGTGCTGGTCGGCTTCGGCGGCGGCGCCGCGCACACCACCCGCAACGTCCTGGGCATCCAGGTCCCGATGGCGACCGCGGTGGCGGACGTCGCCGCGGCCCGCCGGGACTACATGGACGAGTCCGGCGGCCGGTACGTGCACGTCATCGCCGACGGCGGTGTCGGCTGGTCCGGCGACCTGCCCAAGGCCATCGCCTGCGGTGCCGACTCCGTGATGATGGGCTCCCCGCTGGCCCGTGCCACGGACGCGCCCGGCCGGGGCCACCACTGGGGCATGGAGGCGGTGAACGAGGAGCTGCCGCGCGGCAAGAAGGTCGACCTCGGCACCGTCGGCACGATCGAGGAGATCCTCACCGGTCCCTCGCACATCCCGGACGGCTCCATGAACATCTTCGGTGCCCTCCGCCGCGCCATGGCCACCACCGGCTACAGCGAGCTCAAGGAGTTCCAGCGCGTCGAGGTCACGGTGGCGGACGCGCAGCACAAGCGCTAGGCCGTACGACGTGTCGGGCCCGGTCGCCGTGCGGTGACCGGGCCCCTTCGTGTGCGGGGGGCCTACTGGTGGCCGGCCCTCCTGGCGCTGGAGAACGCCACGTAGGCGGCGATCGCGAAGAAGACGAAGGTCAGCGGGTCGGCGTCGGTCTTCCACGCCTCCTGGACCAGGCCGAGGTTGTCGAAGAAGACCTCGCTGAAGCCGACGCCGAACTCCTTGGCGATGAGCATGGCCTCGCCGATCAGCTGGCCGAAGTAGACCGAGGCCGCGGACAGCACGACGCTGACGACCGGCAGGACCGGGTTGCGCCCGCCCACCCGGCCCGCCGCGAGGCCGATCACGAAGCCGACGCCCACGGCGGCCCAGCCGATCTCGTGCTTCGTGAGGCCGATGACCACGCCGTAGACGCCCGCGGCGACCAGGGCGGCACCGACGGCGGCCGCGAGGCCGAGGCCGAGGTGGGCGCGGGCCGGCGCGGTGGGGGCGACCGGCGCCATCGGGAAGGCCGGCGCGCCCTGCTGCTGCGGAAAGTCCGGCGCGGGCGGGGTGCCCTGCGCGGCGGGCCCGTTCGCGTACGGGTTCCCGGACGGCTCGGAAGGCGGCACGGGCGGCGGCGTGGACGACTGACTCATGTGGATCCCCCCAGGGACAGCAGCGCACGACGGGTGCGCCGGGAACGCGAGCGCACGCATGTGCGAGAGCTGCCGCACATTAGCAGGACGCGCTGACGTCCCGCCCAGGGGTTTCGGGGAGGTCAGAGCCGGTGCGCGGCACCGGTCGGGGTGGCTCCCCGGGTGTCCAGGAGGAGCTGCGCCTTCACGGACAGGCCCTGGAGGTCGTACGTGCGGTGCTGCTGGAGCAGGATCGTCAGATCGGCGTCGGCCGCGGCCTCGTAGAGGGAGTCGGCCCGGGGGATGGGGCGGTCCAGGACGCTCCACGCGGGGATGAGCGGGTCGTGGTAGCTGACGGACGCGCCGAGTTCCATCAGGCGCAGGGCGATCTCGTGGGCGGGGGAGCCCTGCTGGTCGGCGAGGTCCTGCTTGTAGGTGATGCCGAGCAGCAGCACGCGGGCGCCGCGGGCGGATTTCCCGTGCTCGTTGAGGAGGGTCGCGGCGCGCTGGATGACGTACTGCGGCATGTGGTCGTTGACCTGCCGGGCCAGTTCGACCATGCGCAGGGTGCGGCCGGAGCGGCCGGTGAGGTCCTGGGCGACGGCGTGGCCCCCGACACCGGGGCCCGGCCGGAAGGCCTGGAAGCCGAACGGCTTGGTCTCGGCGCACCGGATGACGTCCCACAGGTCGACGCCCAGATCGTGGCAGAGCACGGCCATCTCGTTGACCAGGGCGATGTTGACGTGCCGGAAATTGGTCTCCAGCAGCTGCACCGTCTCGGCCTCGCGGGGGCCGCGGGCCCGGACGACCTTGTCGGTGAGCCGTCCGTAGAAGGCGGCGGCCGACTCGGTGCAGGCGGGTGTGAGGCCGCCGATGACCTTCGGTGTGTTGGACGGGTTGAAGTCGCGGTTGCCGGGGTCGACCCGGCTGGGCGAGTACGCCAGGTGGAAGTCGCGTCCCGCGCGCAGCCCGGAGCCCTCCTCCAGCAGGGGGCGCAGGAAGTCCTCCGTGGTCCCGGGGTGGACGGGGGACTCCAGGATCACCGTGGTGTGCGGGCGCATCCGGGCGGCCAGGGTGCGGGCGGCGGCGGCCACCTGGCCCAGATCGGGCCCTCCGTCCGCGCCCCGCGGGGTGGGTGCGCAGATGACCGCCGTACGCACCCGGCCGAGCTCGGCCGGGTTGGTGGTCGGCCGGAAGCCCCCCGAGTGCATCCGGCGCAGCTCGGCCGCGGTGAGGGAGCCGCCCTCGGGGCCGGTCTTGTAGCCGAGCGTGGGGATGCCGGCCGCGACGGCGGCCTGGGCCAGGGGCAGGCCGAGATGACCGAGTCCGATGACGGCGAGATCTGCGGGCATGGCGTGGGCCGTCCTTCCCAGTAGCCGTAGTGGGACAGGTGCGCAAGCCCGGTGGACAGAACGGGCGAGCGCAATGTCAGACTAGGAGTAAATATGACCGATTTGCGGGATTACTTGGCTGTGTTTCCTTGAGAGCCCCCGATTGATGTCCACAGGTCGAGCCGCGGACAGTGGCCGATGGTGGGCAACGCGGTGAGAATTTGGGCATGGGGGATGAGAGCCGGGCTTCGCCGGACGGGTGCGGCCAGCGCAACGGATAGCGGGAGGCAGCGGTGAGGACAGCGACACTGGGGCCGGCGGAGCGAGCCGAGTCACTTGCGGGAATGGCCGAGCGTGAGCTGGACGTCCTGGTGGTGGGCGCGGGCGTGGTCGGTGCGGGCACCGCGCTGGACGCCGTGACGCGCGGCCTGTCGACCGGGCTGGTGGAGGCGCGCGACTGGGCGTCCGGCACGTCCAGCAGGTCCAGCAAGCTGATCCACGGCGGCCTGCGCTATCTGGAGATGCTCGACTTCGCGCTGGTGCGCGAGGCCCTCAAGGAGCGCGGACTGCTCCTGGAGCGGCTCGCGCCGCACCTCGTGAAGCCCGTGCCGTTCCTCTACCCGCTGCAGCACAAGGGCTGGGAGCGGCTGTACGCGGGCTCGGGCGTCGCCCTCTACGACGCCATGTCCATGGCTCGCGGACACGGCCGCGGTCTCCCCGGTCACCGCCATCTGACGCGCCGCCACGCGCTGCGTGTCGCACCCGCCCTGAAGAAGGACGCGCTGGTCGGCGCGCTGCAGTACTACGACGCGCAGATGGACGACGCGCGTTACGTGGCCACGCTGGTGCGCACGGCCGTCGCCTACGGGGCGAAGGCCGCCAACCGGGCGCGGGTCACGGGCTTCCTGCGCGAGGGCGAGCGCGTCGTCGGCGCCCGCGTGCTCGACGTCGAGAGCGGCGGGGAGTACGAGATCCACGCCAAGCAGGTGGTGAACGCGACAGGCGTGTGGACCGACGACACCCAGGCGTTGGTGGGGGAGCGCGGCCAGTTCCACGTACGGGCGTCCAAGGGCATCCATCTGGTCGTACCGAAGGACCGCATCAATTCGACGACCGGTCTGATCCTGCGGACCGAGAAGTCGGTCCTGTTCGTCATCCCGTGGGGGCGGCACTGGATCGTCGGGACCACCGACACCGACTGGGACCTCGACAAGGCGCACCCGGCGGCCTCCAGCGCCGACATCGACTACGTGCTGGAGCACGTGAACTCGGTGCTCGCGGTGCCCCTGACGCGTGACGACGTCGAGGGCGTCTACGCCGGACTGCGACCGCTGCTCGCCGGCGAGTCGGACGCCACCAGCAAGCTCTCCCGCGAACACACCGTGGCCCACCCGGTGCCGGGACTGGTCGTCGTGGCGGGCGGCAAGTACACGACGTACCGCGTGATGGCCAAGGACGCCGTGGACGAGGCGGTGCACGGCCTGGACCAGCGGGTCGCCGACTGCGTCACCGAGGACATCCCGCTGATCGGCGCGGAGGGCTACCGGGCCAGGTGGAACGCACGCGCGCGCATCGCCGCCGAGACCGGCATCCACGTCGTGCGCGTGGAGCACCTGCTGAACCGGTACGGCTCGCTCGCCGACGAGCTGCTCGACCTCATCGCCGCCGACTCCTCCCTCGGCGCGCCGCTGCAGGGCGCCGACGACTATCTGCGCGCCGAGATCGTCTACGCCGCCTCGCACGAGGGGGCCCGCCACCTGGACGACGTCCTCACCCGGCGGACCCGCATCTCCATCGAGACCTTCGACCGGGGTACGCGCTGCGCCCGCGAGGCCGCGGAGCTGATGGCGCCGGTCCTCGGCTGGGACAAGGACCAGATCGAGCGCGAGGTCGAGCACTACGAGAAGCGGGTCGAGGCGGAGCGCGAGTCGCAGCGCCAGCCCGACGACCTGACGGCGGACGCGGCACGGCTGGGAGCGCCGGAGATCGTGGTGCGCTAGCGGGTGCCCGAGCGGGCCGGTCCGGACCCGGACCGGCCCGCTTCGTATGTCTCGGGCGGGGAGGCAGGCGCGCGGGCTGGGGCGTGGTGAGGGAGGGGCCGGGCGGGCGCCCTGCGGCGGGGCCTGGGATGCGGTCGGGCGGGGCCGGGCCGGTCGGGGCGGGGCGGGGCGGGCCAGTGGGTCCGGGCGGGGGCGGTCGAGGTTCGCACCGGCCAGTGGTTCCCGGGCGAGGCCGATTGGGCCGGTCGGGGCCGGTTGGGCTGGTCGGGATGTCACTCGAACGGGTGTCGTGGGCTGGGATCTCTGCTCGAAGGCCAGGCGTTCTACGGGGTGCGGGCGCAGAACTCGGCGGCGAGCAGGGCCGGTTCGAGGTCGGGGTCCGCCATCCCGTCCGTGTTCACCCGGAAGGTGAGGACGCGACGGCCGTCGACGGTGGCTGCGGTGCGCACGTAGCTGCCGGATATGCGCCCGTTGTGGCCCCACACCGTGGTGCCGCACGGCAATGTCACCGGATACAGGCCCATGCCGTACTCGCCCTGTGCTGTCCGGGTGTCGAGCATCTGCCGCAGCCGGTCCGGCGGGAGCAGCTCGCCGCCCAGCAGCGCCGCGTAGAAGCGGTCCAGGTCGTCGAGCGTGCTGACGAGCTCGCCCGACGCCCCGGCCACGCGCGGATCCAGGTCGGTGACGTCGGAGCCGTCGGCGGCGTAGGCGCGGCCGTGCGGTGAGGGCAGTGAGACGCGGGCTCCCGGGAGGGAGGTGCCCGTCAGGTGAAGGGGGGTGATGATGCGCCGCCGGACCTCGGTGGCGTACGAGTGACCGGTGACCTGCCGGACGACCAGGCCGAGCAGGACGTAATTGGTGTTCGAGTAGGCGAAGCGGCCGCGGTCGGCCGGGGGGTGGGTGAGGGCCGTGCGCAGTGCCTGAAGCGGGGTGACGGGGACGGTCCCCCTGGTCTCCGCCGTGAAGTCGTACAGGCCGCTGGTGTGGGTGAGCAGGGCGCGCAGGGTCAGCGCGCGGCCGTCGTTGCCCGCTCCGTGCACCAGACCGGGCAGGTGCTCGTCCACGGAGTCCGACAGGGACAGCCGGTGCTCGTCGGCGAGTTGCAGTACGACGGTCGCGAGGAACGTCTTGGTGATGCTGCCGGCACGGAAGTGGTCCTCGCGACGGATGGCACCGCCGGTGGCGGAACCGGCGGACCGCCCGGACGCCGTCGGCGCCCCGGAGCCGGAGCCGGGTGTGGGCGCGGCGGTGGTTGCGGACGCGGTGTCAGAAGTGGGCAGCAGGGCCGATTCGGACGCGGTGTCAGAGGTGGCCTCGGTGTTCCCGGCCGGGGCGGAGACCGGCGCCGACGGGGGCGGCGGTCCGGGTGTGGCCGGTGTGCCGGAAGGGGTGGCGTCCGGGGCGGCTTCGGCGTGGGCGTAACGGGTACCCGTTTCCTCGCGGGCCAGGAGAGCCGCGGCCGGGGCCTTTCCCCGGGAGACGAGCAGGGTCAGGGCGGAGTCCGCGGCGACGCTCGCGTCGGCGGGGGAGCCGGCCGGCATGAGGCCGAACAGAACGGCGGTCACCGGAATGGTCACGAGTGTCCGGCGTGTCCGGGGCAGCGGCATCGCGATCCTCCCTTGTCGGGGGCCCATCATGCGGGACGAACGGAGCCGCGTGGCAGGCGGTCCCCGGGGTCGGTCGCACCGGCACCCGGTGCCGCCCCGCTCCCAGAGGCACCCTGGGCGTCGGGTGGTCCATGCGTGAGGGACAATGAAGGCTCTGTCAGGGCGGGTTGCATGAGGGGACGCATGTCGGAGGCGGAGCGGGCGGGAGCATCCCGTCAGGACAAGAGCGGACGTCTCCTCGCCGGGCGGTACCGGCTGGGAGACGTACTCGGCCGCGGCGGCATGGGCACGGTGTGGCGCGCCAAGGACGAAACCCTGGGCCGCACGGTGGCCGTCAAGGAGCTGCGGTTCCCGTCGAGCATCGACGAGGACGAGAAGCGGCGGCTGATCACGCGGACGCTGCGCGAGGCCAAGGCGATCGCCCGGATCAGGAACAACGGCGCGGTGACCGTCTTCGACGTGGTCGACGAGGACGACCGGCCCTGGATCGTGATGGAGCTCGTCGAGGGCAAGTCCCTCGCCGAGGTCATCCGCGAGGACGGGCTGCTCACGCCGAGGCGGGCCGCCGAGGTGGGCCTCGCGATCCTCGACGTGCTGCGCGCGGCGCACCGCGAGGGCATCCTGCACCGGGACGTGAAGCCGTCCAACGTGCTGATCTCCGAGGACGGCCGGGTCGTCCTGACCGACTTCGGCATCGCGCAGGTGGAGGGCGACCCGTCCATCACCTCGACCGGCATGCTCGTCGGCGCGCCCTCGTACATCTCGCCGGAGCGGGCGCGCGGGCACAAGCCCGGGCCGGCCGCCGACCTCTGGTCGCTCGGTGGGCTGTTGTACGCGTCGGTGGAGGGTGTGCCGCCGTACGACAAGGGTTCCGCGATCGCGACGCTCACCGCGGTGATGACGGAACCGGTGGAGCAGCCGAAGCACGCGGGCCCGCTGGAGAAGGTGATCTACGGGCTGCTGGCCAAGGATCCCGAGCAGCGGCTCGACGACGCGGGCGCGCGGGCGATGCTCACCGAGGTGCTCCGCAAGCCCCAGGCCGCGGAAGCCGCGCCCGAGCCGGCGGACGCGACGAAGGTCGTGGCGCTGCCGCCGGTCCCGGACGAGGACTCCGGCCGGCGAGGCTCCGGTGGCAGGCGTGGCGAGGACGCGGCCGAGCGGCTGCGCGGCGCCCTGCGTTCCGTGCGGAAGGCCGCCACGGCGGCGGGCGCGGCGACGGCCGCGGCCACCGCCCGGACCAAGTCCGGTTCCCCGGGCACCTCCGGTGCCACCGCGGCTCCCGGGACCGAGGGGTCCGCGGGGGACGGCGCCGCGGCGTCCGCCGGTGCGGGCTCCACCGGCTCCGGCGCCGCCGGTTCCGCTCCGGGCGCCTCGTCCGGACCGGGTGCGGCGGGTTCCGGAGCCGAACGGGCCGTCGGCGCCGGTGCCGCTTCCGGTGCGGGGCGGAGCACGACCGCCGCGACCGCCTCGGTCGGCGTGTCCGACGACCGGTCCGGGACGCGGGACGGCGCGACCGCGAGCACGGACAAGGGGGCCTCGGGCTGGCCCGAGGTGCCCCCGGCGCCGCCGCGGCCCGCCCCCAAGGCGTCGCTCACCGACGTGGTGCCCCGGCGGACGCTGGTGATCACGGCCGTCGTCGTGGCCCTCGCCATCCTCGGCACCGTGCTGGCCCTGACCCTCGGGGGCGGCGACGGCAGCCCCGAGGACAGCGGGAACGGCGACACCAAGTCCGCGTCCGGCGGCGCGAACGCGGGCAGCGGCGACAAGGAGAAGGGCTCCGGGACCGGCGCGGACGGCGACGAGAAGTCCCCTTCGCCCTCCGGCTCGCAGGGCTCGGGTTCGGACAGCGGTTCCGGCAGCTCGCCGAGCGCGAGCGCGTCGGGCGAGACGGGCGACGACGACACGAAGTCGGACGACGACACCGCCGTACAGACGTACAAGGGCAGTCAGGGCTTCTCCATCGGGCTGCCGAAGGGGTGGAAGTACCAGTCCACCGGTGCGGCAGGCGCCCGCTTCAGCGGTCCCGACGGACAGAAGCTCCTGGTCGGCTGGACGTCCACGCCCAAGGACGACCCGGTCGCGGACTGGAAGAACCAGGAGCGGTACATGACGCGCCCGCAGTACAAGCGGATCCGCATAGAGAAGGTGGACTACCGCGGCTGGAACACGGCCGACTGGGAGTTCACCTATGTGGAGGGCGGCACGAAGTACCGGTCGATAGACCGCGGGTTCGTCGTCAACTCGCATCAGGGGTACGGGCTCATGTACACGGCGAAGGACGCCGAGTGGGACGGCGCCCTGCGCAAGAGCACCTGGCGGACGCTGACGAAGACGTTCAAGCCGAAGTCGTGACGCGGCGGCGGCGCGGGTGGACAGTCCGGAGCCGATTGTTCACCCGGCCGCGCGCCGGGACGACTTCGCGGGCCTGAGATCTCGCATCAACTCGGTGCGGGTTGCCTCCGGCACGTATCGTGAGTGGTTGCGGACCGTACGGAATCACAACGGAGCGCAACCCGAACGGAATTGACCACCGGGCGGCCGGGGGAGGCGTCGTGGACGACTACGCGGGACGGGTACTCGCCGACCGCTACCGCCTGCCCCTGCCGCCGTCCGACGAGTACGAACTCGCCGAGACCCGCGCCTTCGACACCTACAGCGGCCAGGAAGTCCTGGTCAGGCAGGTGCCGTTGCCCGAGGTCGTCGAGGCGGAGGTCCTCGACGCGGACGGGCTGCCGGAAGGGTTCGTGGCCCGGGACGGCGCGGGCGCCCAGGGTGCGCGGGGCCGGAGCGGTGCGGGCGCGCGGACGACGCGGCGCCCCGCGGAGCCGGCCGTGCGGCGGGCCATCGAGGCCGCCCAGGCCGCGGCCCGGATACCCGACCACCCCCGGCTCGACCAAGTCTTCGACGTGTTCGCCGAGGGTGGTTCGCTCTGGGTCGTCAGCGAGTTGGTGGCCGCCCGGCCGCTGTCGGCGCTGCTCGCCGAGAAGCCGCTGACGCCGTACCGGGCGGCGGAGGTCGCCTCGGACGTCCTCATGGCCCTGCGGGTGCTGCACGCGCACGGCTGGGTGCACCGGAACGTCACCGCACGCACGGTGCTCGTCTGCGACGACGGCCGCGTGATGCTCAGCGGTCTCGCGGTCGGCGCCGCCGAGGAGGCGCTGTGCGGGTACGACCCGCTGCCCCCCGGGGACGGGGAGCCGGCCGGAGGAGCCGTCGGGCCGGGCGGCGCCCGTGGCGGTCCGATGGCCGGAGGAGTGACGGGCCACTCCCTCGGCGCGGGCGCCGGCCTGGTCTCGGACCCCTCCCTCGGTGCGGGCGCCGGTCTGGTCGCGGGGCACTCCCTCGGTGCGGGCGCCGGAGTCGGCGGACCGCTCAGCCGGGATCCCGAGGCGGCTCGCCGGGCGGCCATCGAGGCGCGCGAGAAGGGCATGGAGGCGCGGGCGGCCGGGCAGGAGGCGCGGGCCGCGGGCCGCGCCCCCGCCGCGGGCGGGCCGCGCGGCGGTGTCCCGGCCCTCGGCGGCCGGACGGCGGAGGGGGACGACGCCCGGGCGGCACGTGCCGGGGCGATCGCCGCGTACCGGGCGGGTGCGCGGGCCGCGGCCCGCGTCCAGGACGAGGAGCGCGACAGCCGGACGGCGCTGCCCGGCCCCCGGTCCGCGCCGGGTCCCGGCACGGCTCCGGGCGCCGCGACCGACCGCGGTGACGCGCCCCGGCAGGGCGACCGGTACCCGGACGCCACGCGGGCCCCCGGGTACGGCAGCGGACCCCAGGGCCCGTCCGGTCCCGGTCCCGGGTACGGCACCGAGTCCCGTGGTGTGCCCGGTCACGGAGCGTGGGCCGGGCAGGGTTCCGGTCGTGCTTCGCAGGCCGGGCAGGGGCCCGGGTACGGCACCGAGTCCCGTGGTGTGCCCGGTTACGGTCCCGAGGGCGGCCAGGGGCCCGAGTACGGCACCGAGGCGGGTCGGGCTTCCGGCTACGCGGGTGGCGGCCGCCAGGACCCCGGTCACCGGGGAGGTCCGGGCCAGGCCTACGGCTACGGCTCCGAGCCCCGTCAGCCGTCCGGCCACGGCGAGGACGCCGCCCGGTCGTCCGGCTACGGCGGTGACGCCGACCCCGGTTACGGCGTGAGCCCCGGTCAGGCTCCCCGTCGCGGCGGTGACGCAGGTCAGGCGCCCGGTTACGGCGGTGACCCCGATCGGGGCACCGGTTACCGCGGTGACCCCGCCCGGCCTTCCGGCCACGGTGCCGAGCCGGGACGGGCGTACGGCCGGGGTGAGGAAGCCCCGGCGCCGGGCCGAGGCGTGGAGCGGGCCCCCGCTTCCCCGCCCCCCGGGCAGATAGCCGACCCCTACGGAGTCGGACGGGGCAACCCGTGGCACGGTGCCGTTCCGCGGAACGGGGCCGCCGGACAGAGCCGTACCGCCCTCCCCGGAGGGAGCGGGGAGCAGCCGCACGCGGCGTTCCCGGGCACCGGCCCCGGCACGGGACCCGGCGGTGCGCCGGAGCTCGGACCGGTGCAGGAGTCCGTCCACCGACTCGGTGCCGGCGCGGCGACCCCCGCTCCGGCCACCGGACTGCCCCCGCACCACGCCCGTCACCAGGCGGCGCAGCCGCACGCAGCGCAGCCCTCGGGGCCGGGCTCTTCCCAGGACGCGACCCGCTGGGACCAGCTGGTCGCCGCCGCCCCCCGCCGCGGCCCCGCCACCGCGCTCGCCGCCGAGCGGGCCCGCCAGGCGCGGATGGCCGTGGTCGGACCGGTGACCGAACGCTGGGCGCCGGAGCAGGCCGGGCCCGTGCACGAGAACTGGCAGCTCGCCGCGCCGATCGGCCCGGCCACCGATCTGTGGGCGCTCGGCGCGCTGCTCTTCCGCGCCGTGCAGGGCCACGCACCCTACCCGGAGGAGAACACGGCCGAACTGGTCCAGCTGGTCTGCGCGGAGCCGCCGGCGTTCGCCGAGGAGTGCGGGCCGCTGCGCCCGGTCGTGGAGTCGCTGCTGCGTCAGGACCCGACCGAGCGGCTCGACTTCGAGGAGCTGCGCGGCTGGCTGCGCTCCCTGGTCCGTTCGGCGCCGGAACCCGAGGCGGGCGCGCACGTCATCGCCGCTCCGCCCGTCGACCCGCGACGGCTGCCGATCGTACGGCGCCGGGGTGAGCTCGTGCGCCGACGTCGCGCCGGGCTGCCCGCGACCAGCCCGCACGCCCGCCACAAGCGCGCCAGGCAGGAGCGGACGGCCCAGCCCCGGTCATTGGGCCGGAACCTGGTCCTGCTGGTGCTCCTCATGCTGGCCGCGGCGGTCGTGTACGCCCTGTACTTCATGCCGAAGGCGGACACCGCCGGGCGCACGGACGGCGAGCGGACCGGTGCCGCCGAGGACGCCGGGCCCACGCCGGGCGGCGGGAGCGACGGCAAGGCGAGCAGCGAACCACGTCCCGACCAGACCTCGCCCGGCAGCGGCAAGAGCCCCTCCAAGTCCCCCGGTTCGTCGCAGGACCAGACGTCCTCCGACCCGGATGTGGCCCAGGGCTTCACCGTGCGCAAGGACGCCGAGGGGTTCCGGATCGCCGTGGCCCGAGGATGGGACCGGTCCGCCAAGAACGGGCGGGGTCAAGTCGTCTACGCGCACGGGGACTTCCAGCTCATCGTCGTGCCCGGGCGGGACGGCACGGACGCCTACGGCAGCGATCCCATGGCGTATCAGCGGGAGAAGGAGCGCGAGCTGCAGCCGTTCCGCGACTCGACCTGGGCCACGTCCAGCGGGATGCGGACGATCGAGGTGGGCGGCCGGGCCATGGCCGAGGGGCAGTTCACGTGGACCGACGGCGAGGGCCGCGAGCTGTACGTGCGCAATCTGGCGATGGTGGTCGGCGGCAAGTACCACGTGGTGCAGGTGCGCGGCCCGGAAGCCGAACGCGACGAGGTGACCCGGCTGTACGAGCAGGCGTCGTCGACGTACCAGGTCACCGGCTGAGAGGGCCGCGCCCTCCGGCTCGCGGACACCGGCATGCCACCAACCACCCACCGGCGGCCACCGACCACCGGCACCCGTCCCGTCCGGGCGTCCGAGTCCCGGCGGACGCCTGAGCGAGTGGCCGCCCCGGTTGCCCGTCCGGCCCGTACGGTGCCGACGGGCTTTCCGTGATGTGCAGTTGGTCCCGTGGTTGCACCGTGTGCACGGAAGCGAGAACCGTCACAGTGCGGTCCCGGTACGACCGCGCCGGTTCCCCGGGAGGCGGCGGGGTCCCTAGTGTGACCCTGTCAAGACCATTGCGGGGAAACGTGAATCAGATGCAGGGCCTGCTCCTCGCGGGCCGCTACCGCCTCGTCGAATCCATCGGCAGCGGCGGCATGGGCCGTGTGTGGCGTGCGCACGACGAGGTGCTGCACCGCGCCGTCGCGGTCAAGGAGTTGACGGCCGCCCTCTACGTCACGGAGAGCGACCGTGCGGTGCTGCTCGCCCGGACCCATGCCGAGGCGCGGGCCGCCGCCCGGATCAACCACTCGGCCGTCGTCACGGTGCACGACGTCCTCGAGCACGACAACCGGCCGTGGATCGTGATGGAGCTCGTCGAGGGCAACTCCCTGGCCGACGAGGTCAAGGAGCAGGGCCGCGTCGAGCCCGCGGAGGCCGCCCGCATCGGCCTGTGGGTGCTCCGCGGGCTGCGGGCCGCCCACACCGCCGGGGTGCTGCACCGCGACGTGAAGCCGGGCAACGTCCTGCTCGCCGCCGACGGGCGGGTGCTGCTCACGGACTTCGGCATCGCCCAGGTCGAGGGCGACACCACCATCACGCGCACCGGCGAGATCGTCGGGTCCGTGGATTACCTGGCCCCCGAGCGGGTGCGCGGGCACGACCCCGGGCCCTCCTCCGACCTGTGGGCCCTCGGGGCCACGCTGTACACGGCGGTGGAGGGCAAGTCGCCGTTCCGGCGCACCTCCCCGCTCACCACGATGCAGGCCGTCGTCGACGAGGAGCCCCCCGCGCCGCGCGGCGCGGGGGCGCTGGGGCCGGTGATCCAGGCGCTGCTGCACAAGGATCCGGCCGCGCGGCCCGGGTCGGAGGCGGCTGAGCAGATGCTCGCCGAGGCCGCGGAGGGCCGCCGGCCGCGTGCGGCCCAGGCTCATGTGCCGACGCAGCACGTGGAGACGGGCCGCATGGCCACGGGCCGGAACGCGCCCGGACGGCACGAGGGTTCGGGCGCGGTCGGGGGCCACGCGTACGGGGCGAACGGCAACGGCCATGGCATGACGGCACATGGCTCCTCGGCACATGGAGTGACCGCGCATGGGGCGGCGGCACAGGAAGCCACGGGGCAGGGGCGGGCCGGATACGGGTCCCAGACCCATGTGCCCGGCGCCCATGGCGCGACGAGCCATGACGCCACCACCCATGTGCCGGGCCATCAGGGACCTGGGGCGCCCGGCGCCACCCTGCACGGGCCGCCCTCCCCGTACCCGGGGGCCGACGGGCACCAGCGGGCCACCCGGAAACGCAGGCCGGCCCGCACGCTCGTCGTCGTGGCCCTCCTGGCCGCGCTCGTCGGGGGCGGGGGCGCCCTGGCGCTGCACTACGCCGACGGCACGGGCGGCCAGGGCAATGGCAGTTCCGCCGACTCCGGAGGGACGGGGCAGCAGAAGAACGGCGCGGTGCCCGACGACTGGGAGCGCACCTACGACGTCGAAGGCTTCAGCCTCGCTCTGCCCAAGGGCTGGAAGCGCCAGGTCAACGGCAACCAGATCGACTACACGCCCGACGGCGGCCGGCACTTCGTGCGCATCGCCGTCGACGAGTCGCCGGACTTCGACACGCCCTACGCGCACCAACTGGACCTGGAGCAGCAGGTGAAGAAGCTGCAGGACTACCGACGCGTGAGTCTGCAGACCAACACCTACCGCGACTGCCACGGCGCCCTGTGGGACTTCACGTGGACGGCGCTCGGCAAGGACACGTCGTTCCCCGGCCCGCGCCGGGCCATCGAGCAGACGTATCTCGACCGGGACGGCGTCGAGTACACGATCTACCTGTCGTCGCCCGCGGCGGACTGGGACACCGCGCGGGAGCAGTTCGACGCGATACTGCGGGGCTGGCGGCCGAACGGCTAGGCACCGGGTCCCGCTCCGGACGGCTTCCGCCACAGGTTCCGAGGCCGGCCCGCGTCGCAAGTCGGCCACCTCGTACCGCCTCCCCGGAGGGCGGCCGTCCGGTGCGGCATGATGGGGCGCATGGGGACCGAGGGGGACAACGCCCGCGTCATCGCGGGCCGTTACCGGCTGGAGGCCAGAATCGGCCGGGGTGGGATGGGCGTCGTCTGGCGCGCCACCGACCAGGTGCTCGGCCGGCAGGTCGCGGTCAAGGAGCTGTGCCTGGACGACTCGCTCTCCGCCGACGAGGCGAGGACGCAGCGCGAGCGCTCCCTGCGCGAGGCCCGCGCCGTCGCCCAGCTCAGGCACCCGCACATCATCGTCGTGCACGACGTGGTCGAGGACGACGAACGGCCTTACATCGTCATGGAGTTGATCGTCGGGGGTTCGCTCGCCGACCGGATCTCCCGGTCCGGACCCGTCGACGCGGCAGAGGCCGCCCGGATCGGCATCGACCTCCTCGGCGCGCTGCGGCGGGCGCACGACGCGGGCGTCCTGCACCGGGACCTCAAGCCGGCCAACGTCCTGATGGAGGCCGGCACCGACCGAGTCGTCCTCACCGACTTCGGGATCGCCCGGGTGGCGGGCGCGACGACGCTCACCGAGAACGGGGCGTTCGTCGGCTCGCCCGAGTACACCGCGCCCGAGCGGATGTCCGGGGCGAGGACGGGACCCGAGTCCGACCTGTGGTCGCTCGGCGCGCTGCTGTGCACCGCCCTCAGCGGTGCGTCGCCCTTCCGCCGGGACTCGTTGGGCGGCATCCTGCACGCCGTCGTCGTCGACGAGGTGCGTCCGCCCGCCCAGGCCGAGCCGCTGCTCCCCGTCGTACGGGGACTGCTGGAGCGCGATCCCGACCGGCGGCTCGACGCGGTGCAGGCGGAGGCGATGCTGCGGGCGTTCCGGGAGACGGGACGTACGCCGCGGGTGGCGCCCGGGTACACGCCGACCGTGCGGGACGTGCCGCGGGGCGGCCGGGCCCCGTCGCTGTTCTCGCACGCCGCCGCGCCGGGCCCTTCCGGGCCGTCCGGCTCCTCGGACACCGCTGCCGGGACCTCGTCGAGGCACTCCGGGCGGAGCGTGCTGGTCGCCGCCGCGCTGGTCGCCGCGATGGCCGGCGCCGGGCTGTCCGCGGCGGCGCTGCTGATGCGCGGGGGCGGCGACGGCGACGGCGTCCCCACACGTTCGGCGCCGCACGGCCCGGCCCGTACGGCGCGGAGCAGTCCCGCGCCGACGACCTCCGGTCCGGCGGCCCCGGCGCCCACGGTGACGGTGACGCGCTCGCGGGCTGCGTCGCCCGCCTCGCGCAAGGTGCCCGCGGGGTACCGCCTCGCCCGGGACCCCGGGGGGTTCGCGCTCGCGGTGCCGGAGGGCTTCACGCGCGAGCCGCAGGGGGAGCGGGTCTTCTACCTGTCGCCCGGCGGTGCCTTCCGGCTCGGAATCAAGATCGCCGACACCGGGTCCGGCGGGCCCGTCGGCGTGATGCGCCGGGCGGCGGCCAAGGGGCCGTCCACGAACCCCGGTTACCGCGACGGCCGGGTCACCGCGACCACCCGCGGCACGGCACCGGCCGCGCTGTGGGAGTTCACCTGGGACGGCTTCTCCACGGCGGAGGGCGCGCGGCACACGTACGACCTGTGCTGGGAGCAGGACGGGCGGATGTACGACGTGTGGGTGTCGGCACCGGTCGGCCGGGTCGCCGAGGCCAAGGAGTACTTCGATGTCGCCGTGGACTCCTTCGCGGCGTCATGAGCACTCCTACCACCGCAAAGGGGAGATATGGGATGGGGCGCGTCACGGGTCTGTGACCGCAGGGCGGCCGGGGTGGCTCCCGCGGCTCCGGCCGCGATATGCATGGGTTCATGAGCAGCAACGGGGGAGTCCCGCACGGGTCCGACGAGCCAACCAGTTTCGGGCTGCAACCGCCGCGGCCGGCCGTGCCCGGTCAGCAGGCACCCGCCCCCGGTCAGCAGTCCGCGGTGCCCTACCCGGGCAATCCGTACGCGGCGCCGACGCAGATGGTCCCGCAGCCGCAGCCGCAGCCGCAGCCGCAGCCCGCCGCGCCGGAGCCGGGCACGGGCCGGCTGATCGCGGGCCGCTACCGGCTCCTGTCGAAGCTCGGGCACGGCGGCATGGGCACGGTGTGGCGCGCCAAGGACGAGACGGTGGATCGCGAGGTCGCCGTCAAGGAGCCCCGCGTACCGGACCACCTTTCCGAGCGTGAACGCGCCAACGCCTTCGAGCGGATGCGCCGGGAGGCGCGGGCCGCGGCCCGGCTCGACCACCCGGCGGTCGTGAACGTCCACGACGTGGCCGTGGTCGACGGGCAGCCGTGGATCGTGATGGAGCTGGTGCAGGGCCGTTCCCTCGGCGCCGCGCTCCAGGAGGGCACTCTCGGAGTCCGCGAGGCGGCCACGGTCGGCCTGGAAGTCCTCGGCGCCCTGGAGGCCGCGCACGCCGCGGGCATCCTGCACCGCGACGTCAAGCCCGACAACGTCCTGCTCGGCCGCCACGACCGCGTCGTCCTCACCGATTTCGGCATCGCCCAGATCGAGGGCGAGACGAACCTGACGGACACCGGCGGCTTCGTCGGCTCGCCCGAATACATCGCCCCGGAGCGGGTGCTGGGCCAGCGCCCCGGCCCGGCCTCCGACCTCTGGTCCCTGGGCGTCGTGCTGTACGCGGCGACGGAGGGCGTCTCCCCGTTCCGCCGCAGCAACACCCCCGCCACCCTGCAGTCCGTCCTCAACGCGACGCCCGCGCCGCCGTCCGCGTCGAAGGGGCCGCTCGCCGAGGTGATCAACGGGCTGCTGGACAAGGATCCGGCGCGGCGCCCCGGCGCGGCCCGGGTGCGCCGGCTCCTGGAGGAGGGCGCCAAGCCCCCGCAGGAGACGCAGATCGTGCAGATCTCCGTCCCGGGCGGCAGGGGCATCAGACTCGGCCGCAAGGCGTGGCTCGGTCTGGGCGCGGCTCTCGTCGCGGTGGCCCTGGCGGCGTATCTCGTGATCGCGGACCCGTTCGCGGGCCCGCTGCCGGACGGCTGGGCGAAGAAGCAGGAGGAGACGCTCGGTGCGACGCTGGCCGTGCCGTCGGGCTACCAGGTGGGCAGGCCGGACGACGACGACTCCGACCGCAATTGGGTCACGTACAGCGACTGGAGCGGCAGCGTCTGGATCGGCCTGAACGTGACGCGCAAGAGCGAGGACTCCAGCAACGCGATCAAGGATTCCGCGCGGGACCAGATGTGGGCCGACGACGCGGAGTTCAAGCAGAACGGCGAGTACAGCCTGGACATGCCCGCGGCTCCGAGGACAGACCCGAAGGAGACCACCCACCAGGGTGAGAAGTCCGCCGTGAACACGCTGACGTACAAGACCACCGACAGCGAGCACCCGCGTCCCCGCGAGCTGAAGATCTTCTACTACAAGTCGAAGAAGACCGGGAACATGTTCAAACTCACCGTCAGCTACCCGGGGGACGGCGATTTCACGAAGCGCGGCCGGGAGGTCGCGGAGACCGCCATCGCGAACCTGGACATCCACAAACTCTGACGGGCGCCCGTGGGTCCGCCGCGGCCGGCAGGAGTGACCAATCCGTGATCGCCGGACCCACAACGCCCTGATCAGCGCATTCGTTGCCAGCGATCACTGGCACTGTGTGTGTACTCGGTGAAACCCCGTTACCGACGGGTACCCAAAGTGTCCGGGCAGGCATACCCTGCGGCTCATGACGGACTCGCAGGCCCCGGAGAAGACCGGCACCGACGACACGGCCGGGACGGGCACCCCCGGCACCGGTGCCCTCGGCACCAATCCCCTCGCGCCCGCCCCGCAGGGCGCCCGCACCGCGGCGGACGTGGTCACGCCCGAGCTGGTCGCCCAGCTCACCAAGGGCGTCGTCGGCTCCGGCCGGACCGCCAACCACACCCCGCTCACCGGCGCGAAGCTGGCGGATCTGCCCGAGTCCACGCCCGACGACGTACGCACGGCCTTCGAGCGGGCCCGCGCCGCGCAGCCCGTCTGGGCCGCGATCCCGGTCCGCGAGCGAGCCGCCGTACTGCTGCGGTTCCACGACCTGGTGCTCGCCCGGCAGGCCGAGGTCCTCGACCTGATCCAGTTGGAGACCGGCAAGGCGCGGCTGCACGCCCACGAGGAGGTGCAGGCCGTCGCCGTCTCCGCCCGGCACTACGGCCGCAAGGCCCCCTCGTACCTGAGGCCGAGGCGGCACGCCGGCGCCGTCCCGACGCTCACCAAGGTCACCGAACTTCGGCACCCCCGCGGTGTCGTCGGTCAGATAGCGCCCTGGAACTACCCCCTGGAGCTGTCCGTCGGTGACGCGCTCCCCGCCTTCGTCGCGGGCAACGCCGTCGTGATGAAGCCCGACACGGAGACCTGTCTGACGGCGCTGTGGGCGCGCGACCTGCTCATCGAGGCCGGACTGCCCGCCGAGGTGTTCCAGGTGGTGATCGGCGACGGACCGGTCGTCGGTCCCGAGGTCGTGCGGTACGCCGACTACGTCTCCTTCACCGGCTCGACGCGCACCGGCCGCGAGGTCGCGCAGAGCGCCGCCGCCCGCCTGGTCGGCGTCTCCCTCGAACTCGGCGGCAAGAACGCCATGCTGGTGCTGGAGGACGCCGACGTCGACAAGGCCGCCGCGGGCGCCGTCCGCGCCTGCTTCTCCTCCGCCGGCCAGCTCTGCATCTCCATCGAGCGGCTGTACGTCCACGAATCCGTTGCGGACGCCTTCCTGGAGCGGTTCGCCGCCCGGACCAGGGCGATGCGCCTCGGCACGTCCCTCGCGTACGGCGCCGACATGGGTTCGCTCGTCGGCGAGCGGCAGCTGGAGACCGTCACCCGGCACGTGGAGGAGGCCGTCGCCAAGGGCGCCAGGCTGGTGGCCGGCGGTGTCGCCCGTCCCGACATCGGCCCCTACTTCTTCGAGCCGACCATCCTCGACGGCGTCGAGGCGCCCATGGCGGTCTGCACCGAGGAGACCTTCGGCCCCGTCGTCTCCGTCTACCGCTTCGGCAGCGAGGACGAGGCGGTCGACCTCGCCAACGCCACGCCGTACGGCCTGAACGCCTCGGTCTGGACGAAGGACGGACGGCGCGGAAGGGCCGTCGCGGCCCGGCTGCGCAGCGGCACCGTCAACGTCAACGAGGGCTACGCGCCCGCTTACGGCAGTGTCCAGTCGCCGATGGGCGGCATGAAGGACTCCGGCCTCGGCCGCCGCCACGGCTCCGAGGGCATCCTCAAGTACACCGAGGCGCAGACCGTCGCCCACCAGCGGCTGCTGCCGATGGCGCCGTCGCTGGGCATGGACGACGAGAAGTACGCCGCGTTCATGAGCCGCAGCCTGAGGGCCATGAAGGCCTTGCGCCTTCGCTAGACCGCACCCGCTTCTCAACGAGGAGAGCACGTGTCACAGGAGAACTCCGTCCGGAAGCAGGATGCGGACGCCCCCGAGGCCGCCCCGGAGGACACCGCCGAGACCCTCGCGGACGCCCGCGAGGAGAGCCCCGACGAGGCGTACGACTACGACGTCCTCGTCGTCGGCTCCGGCTTCGGCGGGTCCGTCACCGCCCTGCGCCTGACCGAGAAGGGGTACCGGGTCGGCGTGCTGGAGGCGGGCCGCAGGTTCACCCGCGACTCGCTGCCCAAGAACTCCTGGGACGTCAAGAACTACCTGTGGGCGCCGAAGCTCGGCATGTACGGCATCCAGCGCATCCATCTGCTGGGCAACGTCATGGTGCTGGCGGGCGCGGGTGTCGGCGGCGGCTCCCTCAACTACGCCAACACCCTCTACGTGCCGCCGAAGCCCTTCTTCGAGGACCCGCAGTGGAAGGACATCACGGACTGGGAGGAGGAGCTGAAGCCGTACTACGACCAGGCCCGGCGCATGCTCGGCGTGCGGCTCAACCCGACGATGACGCCCTCCGACGTCCACCTCAAGGCCGCCGCCGAACGGATGGGCGTGGGCGACACCTTCCACATGGCCCCGGTCGGCGTCTTCTTCGGGGACGGCGAGGACGCCGACGGCCGCGCGAAGGCGCAGCCGGGCGAGCAGGTGGCCGACCCCTACTTCGGCGGTGCGGGACCGGACCGCAAGGCGTGCCTGGAGTGCGGCGAGTGCATGACGGGCTGCCGCCACGGCGCGAAGAACACCCTCAACGAGAACTACCTCCACCTCGCCGAGAAGGCGGGCGCCGTCGTCCACCCCATGACGACCGTCGTGTCGGTCACCGACGACTCACGGGGCGGATACGCGGTGCGGACCCTGCCCACCGACGACCGCCGCAAGGGCGAGGGCCGTACGTTCACGGCGCGCCGCGTCGTCGTCGCGGCCGGGACCTACGGCACGCAGACGCTGCTTCACCGGATGAAGGCGGGCGGTCAACTGCCGTACCTGTCCGACCGGCTGGGCGAGCTGACCCGCACCAACTCCGAGGCGCTGGTGGGCGCGCAGACGGACAACCGTCGCTACCGCAGGGCGCACAGCGCGCCGAGGGCGGACTTCACGCGCGGAGTCGCGATCACGTCGTCGATCCACCCGGACGAGAACACCCACATCGAACCGGTCCGCTACGGCCGTGGTTCGAACGCGATGGGCGGCCTGTCCATCCTCCAGGTGCCGTACGCGGAGGGCTCCTCCCGCGCGCTGGGCTGGCTGGTCAACGCGGCCAAGCACCCGGTGCAGATGCTGCGTTCGCTCTCCAACCGCCGCTGGTCCGAGCGCACCATCATCGGGCTGGTGATGCAGTCCCTGGACAACTCGCTCACCACCTATCTGAAGCCCACGGGCGCAGGCAAGGGGCTGTTGACGGCGCGTCAGGGACATGGCGCGCCCAACCCGAAGCAGATCAGGGCGGCTTCGGAGGCGGCCACCGCGATCGCCGCGGAGATCAACGGCTTCGCCGGCAGCAACGTCGGTGAGCTGATGGGGACGCCGCTCACGGCGCACTTCCTGGGCGGCTGCCCGATCGGCGACTCCCGCGAGACCGGCGTCATCGACCCGTACCACCGGCTGTACGGCCACCCCGGCATCTCCGTCGTCGACGGCGCCGCCGTCTCCGCGAACCTCGGCGTCAACCCGTCCCTGACCATCACCGCGCAGGCCGAGCGCGCGATGTCGTACTGGCCGAACAAGGGGGAGGCCGACCCGCGTCCGGCGCAGGGGGCGGCGTACGAGCGGCTCAAGCCGGTCGAGCCGCTGTCGCCCGCCGTCCCCGCGGAGGCGTTCGGCGCCCTGAAGCTGCCGTTCCTCGGGATGCCGGCGGTCCCGCCCAAGGCCTGACCGCCGCCGCCCGTTCGTCCCCGCACATGAAGAAGGACCTGAGCCCCCCTCCGAGCCCAGGTCCTTCTTCAGTGGTGAGGCGTGAGCCTCGGGTGGTTCGTCCTACGCGGCGGAGTCACCGGACTTGCGACGACGCACCACGAACACCGCACCCGCACCGGCGACGACGGCGGCACCGCCGACGAGGCCGATCGTGGGCAGCGCGGAGCTGGAGCCGGTCTCGGCGAGGTTGCCGGTCGGCAGCTCGGAGACGTCGCCCTGCGGCTTCTTGACCGGGTCCTTGTCGTCCTCGTCGCCCGGCTCGGCCTCGCCCGGCTCCGGGTTCGGGGAACCGGCCTTGAGGACCACGAAGTCGTACTGGGCCCAGCCCTCGGCGACGCAGTCCTGACCGTCGACGTTGTCGAGGTAGGCACCGGAGCCGAAGGAGTAGGCGTCGCCCGCGGGAGCGTTCTTGTCGATGCTGACGCGCAGGTCGACCGACTCGGTCTGCTTGGCCTTCAGCTTCTCGACGTAGAAGAAGTAGTCACCGGCCCAGGAGTCGTCGCCGATGCGGGTCCACTTGCCGGACTCGGGGTTCTTGAACT
Organism: Streptomyces sp. NPDC026417; assembly: GCF_055567695.1. NCBI lineage: Bacteria > Bacillati > Actinomycetota > Actinomycetes > Kitasatosporales > Streptomycetaceae > Streptomyces > Streptomyces sp. NPDC026417. The sequence continues at coordinate 8,345 of NZ_JBVHPY010000018.1, read as the reverse complement.
CCAGGTCGACGTAGGGGCTCAGGTACTTCGACTCGTCGAGCTCGTAGTTCTCGATCTCGGCGTAGAAGGCGACACCCTCGATGTCGATCTTCGAGTCATTCGTGACCGTCAGCTTGAACCCGTGGTAGCCGCTGCCCGCGACGATCTTGCCCGGCAGGCCCTTGATGTCCGCGGACACCTTGGCGTCGCCGTACTCCTCGTCGACGTCCTCGCAGTAGGGGACCTCGGGGTCGGTCGGCTCGTCGCTCGGGTCCGCCGACGGCGTACCGGACGGAGTGGTGGAGGCCGACGGGGTCGCGGCAGGAGTGGTCGCGCCACTGGGCGTGGCGGCCGGCGTGCTCGGCGGCGTGGCCTCGGGGGTGCTCGCGGCCGGAGTCGACTCCGTCGCGGAGACGCTCGGCTCGGCCGGCGGCTCGTCCGCGAAGGCGGTCGGCGCCGACAGCAGTGCCAGCGGGGCTATTGCGGCCGTCGCGGCCGCGACGGCCATGGCACGGCGAAGCTTCATGAAGACCTCGGGAAGTCCGGCGCACCACGACGACGCAGCACGCGAAAGATTGGAGAGGCCTCCGCGGTGGGGCGCGGGTGTGGCCGTTGTTTCAGCAGGTGTGACCGGCACCGACCGGAAATGGTTGCACGCTCGCTCACAGAAACCTTATGTGGGCTGAGTCACACGGCGGTCGCGGTCTGCTACGGCGCCCCCCGCGGCACCCGCCCCGCCGTCTGTGCCATCGTGACGCGCCGGGCCCGTCGGGACCGACGCGGGTCATGCCCGCGGGAACACGAAGGTGGGGAACGTGGAGTCAAAGGTGTCGCGAGTCACGGCGGCGGTCGCGGTCGCGGCCGCGCTGGCCTGCACGGCGGCGTGCGGCGGAGGCGACGACAAGGGCGGGAAGCAGTCGGCGAGGAAGACCGCCTCCGCGGCGACCGCCCGCGCCTCCGAGGGGGCGAAGAACGCCGGCAGGCCCGAGAAGAGCGCGACCGCCGAGGCGCCCGCCCCGCTGACCGGGGCCCGGCTGGAGAAGGCGGCCCTCGCGGACGGCGAGGTCAAGGGGTACAAGGTCGAGAAGACGGACGCCGCGGACGTCTCGCTCGACTCCGTGCCGGCCACCCCGGACACCTGCCAGCCGGTCGCCGACATGTTCCTGTTCACCACCGACCCCGCCGCACAGGCCGGCGTCGGCCGCAGCTTCACCGCGAAGGACGACCTCGACGCGTCGGTCTCCTCCCTCGCCCTGCTCTCCTACCGGTCCGGCGAGGCCGACCGGGTGCTGGCGGGTCTGCGCTCGGCGGCGGACGAGTGCACCGAGTACAAGCACACCGGCTATCGGTACAGCGGCGTGAAGGCGCTGAAGGACCCCGGCCTCGGCGACGAATCCGTCGCGTACCGGCTCAAGGGCTCGATCGAGGGCGCGGACGTGCCGACGACCTTCACCGTCGTCCGGATCGGGACCGTCGTCGTGTCCTTCTCCTCGATGAACATGCTGGACCCCGAGAAGGTGAAGGTGCCGGCCGAGATCATCGAGAAGCAGCTCGCCAAGGTGGAGAAGGCCGTCGGCTGAGCGACGGACGAAGGGCCCCGCGGGACGGATCCGCGGGGCCCTCCTTCGTCAGCACCGACGTCAGGGCAGCGCCGGTGCCTGGGGAGCGGCGCCGGGGGGTTGCGCCGCTGGCTGTGACGACCACGGGGCACACCCCGGCGCACACGAGGTGCGCCGTGGTGTCGACCATGGACGGTCGGGTCGCACGCGCCGGGTGCCGGGGGACACGGACCGGGCCGGGCGAGCCGGGTGAGAAGAACGCCGTTGTCTGCTGTGGGACGTGGAGCCGATTCCGCATCGTGCTGGATGGTCCGCGGCCTCCGCCACCGCTTCGTCCACCCTGGAGATGTTTCCGCCGGTCGGCCCCGGGCGTCCCCGGAGCCGGCCGTTCTCTTGAGTGACCGGGCTGCTGTCCCCTGCCGTCCGGTCACAATCCTGGAGCGAGGTCCCACGACGCACGGCACGATCCGAACGTCTCATCGCCCCAGCGGAGCCACGCGTGGTTCTTTCGGGCCCGCCCCTGGCTGGCACGGACACCGGGACAACGAAGCCCGCGCCGCCCCGGTCACGCGCCGTACGGGTGAGAGGGCATACGAACGTAGGTGCACCGGACGCCCGTGGCAGCAGGCCCGACGGTCTCAGACCCGGCCCCGGCACAGCTCCAGCAGCGTCATCGCCAGGGAGGTGCCGGGCTTGCCCAGCGCGTCCCGGTAGTGGGCGAGGACCTCCATCTCGCGCGAGAGGTTCACCCGGCGTCCGCCCGAGGTGATCCGCGCCTCCTGGATCACCGCGGAGACGGCCATCCGTTCCTGGACGAGCCCGATGATCCGGTCGTCGAGGGCGTCGATGCGTTCACGGGCGCCGGTGATCACGTCGGCGGCCTCGTCGGTGCGGGCGCCGGTCCTGTCGAGTACGTCGGCCATGGTGGGGCTCCTTGTGCGGGAAGGGTGCCCCGGAGCGGCAGGACCCGGAAACGCCAGACGCCCCGGGCCTTGTCGGCCCGGGGCGCCTGGGAAGTCGCTTGTCAGTTGCTCAAGCAGCACGACCATGGCAGCCGGTGGGCCGGTTGCCATAGGTAAAGACGAACGTCTGGTGCGAGAGCATGCAAGCAGTATGCACGCCGTGACCCCGCGGTCCAACCCCGGCCTCCGGCGCGGGGCGGGGCCGGCCCGTCCGGTGTCGGGTGCGGGCGCGTCGGTGCGAGGCGGGGGTGCGAGGGCGGGCGCTTCGGCGCGAGGCGGGGGGTCCGGAGGCGGGCGCCCGGGGACGGGAGGGGATCTCCGCGGGCCCCGTTAGAATCGGAGGTACAGACCCTGCAGCCCGCCGGAAGGCAAACCGTGCCATCAGCACCCTCCGCTGCCGCCACCCCCGACACCGTCCTGGTCGTCGACTTCGGCGCGCAGTACGCCCAGCTCATCGCCCGCCGCGTCCGCGAGGCCCGGGTCTACAGCGAGATCGTGCCGAGCACCATGCCGGTCGAGGAGATCCTCGCCAAGAACCCGGCGGCGATCATCCTCTCCGGCGGCCCCTCGTCGGTGTACGCGGAGGGCGCACCCCGCCTCGACCGCGCGATCTTCGAGGCCGGAGTCCCCGTCTTCGGCATGTGCTACGGCTTCCAGCTGATGGCGACGACCCTCGGCGGCACGGTCGACAACACCGGCGCCCGCGAGTACGGCCGCACGCCGCTGCACGTCTCGAAGTCCGGCTCCACCCTCTTCGAGGGCACCCCGGACGAGCAGTCCGTCTGGATGTCGCACGGCGACGCCTGCTCCGGCGCCCCCGAGGGCTTCACGGTCACGGCCTCCACGGACGTCGTCCCGGTCGCCGCCTTCGAGAACGACGAGAAGAAGCTGTACGGCGTCCAGTACCACCCCGAGGTCATGCACTCCACGCACGGCCAGCAGGTGCTGGAGCACTTCCTGTACCGCGGCGCCGGCCTCACCCCGTCCTGGACCACGGGCAACGTCATCGACGAGCAGGTCGCGCTCATCCGCGAGCAGGTCGGCACCAAGCGCGCCATCTGCGGTCTGTCCGGCGGCGTGGACTCCGCGGTCGCCGCGGCCCTCGTGCAGAAGGCCATCGGCTCCCAGCTCACCTGTGTGTACGTCGACCACGGTCTGATGCGCCAGGGCGAGACCGAGCAGGTCGAGAAGGACTTCGTCGCCGCGACCGGCGTCCAGCTGAAGGTCGTCGACGCGGAGGAGCGCTTCCTCACCGCACTCAAGGGCGTCTCGGACCCCGAGGAGAAGCGGAAGATCATCGGGCGCGAGTTCATCCGCGTCTTCGAGCAGGCCCAGGCGGAGATCGTCGCCGAGGCCGCCGAGGGCGAGGACGTCGCCTTCCTGGTGCAGGGCACGCTCTACCCGGACGTGGTCGAGTCCGGCGGCGGCACCGGCACCGCCAACATCAAGTCCCACCACAACGTGGGCGGCCTCCCCGAGGACCTGGAGTTCCAGCTCGTCGAGCCGCTGCGCAAGCTGTTCAAGGACGAGGTCCGGATGGTCGGCCAGGAGCTCGGCCTGCCCGACGAGATCGTCCAGCGCCAGCCCTTCCCGGGCCCCGGCCTCGGCATCCGCATCGTCGGCGAGGTCACCAAGGAGCGGCTCGACCTGCTCCGCGACGCCGACGCCATCGCCCGCGAGGAGCTCACGAAGGCCGGCCTCGACCGGGACATCTGGCAGTGCCCGGTGGTCCTCCTCGCGGACGTGCGCTCCGTCGGCGTCCAGGGCGACGGCCGGACCTACGGCCACCCGATCGTGCTGCGCCCCGTCTCCTCCGAGGACGCCATGACGGCGGACTGGTCGCGCCTGCCTTACGACGTCCTGGCGAAGATCTCGACCCGGATCACGAACGAGGTCGCCGACGTCAACCGCGTCGTCCTCGACGTGACCTCCAAGCCCCCGGGCACCATCGAGTGGGAGTAGTCCTCACGTCCCCCGCGGCGGCCGACGCGTGCGAGTGCGCCGGGCGGCGGGGGACCGGGTGAAGGGGCGCCGTCCGGACCGGGCGGCGCCCCTTCCCGTGCTCACGTGCGCTTGACGGTCCGCAGCGGCGCCCCCGGCTTCCAGATCTGCACCACCAGGTACTTCTCGTCCTCCACATACGTCCGCACCACCTCGGTCGGTTCCGTGCGGAAGAGGTGGAAGGCGGCCGGGTCCGGCGGGTTCACGGCGTCGGCGTACCGTCGCACGACGTCGGGATCGCGCACCTCGACGGCCCGCCCCGCGACACGCACGTCACCGCCGCCCAGATCCGTCCCCGGTCCGGGGTTCGCCTGGAGCGCGAAGCGGGGATCGCGGCGCAGGTCGAGCGCCTTGAGCGAGTCCGGCATCATGCCGAGCCACAGTTCGCCGTCGAGGAAGCGCACCTCGATCCCGGTGGTGCGGGGCGAACCGTCCCTGCGGAGGGTCGCCAGGACGTGGTGGGTGAAGGCTCCGAAGCGTTCCTCGGCCGTGCGGGCCAAGTCGGGTTCGGCTGCGGCGAAGGCCGCCCAGTTCGTCGTTGTACCGGTCATACGACGAGTCTCGCCCGGATACCGGACACCTTCTGTCGGGTATTCACGTGTCGTTGCGCGGGTACCCGACGGGCGTGATCGCGCGCGTAACGGTTGTGCACTCTCTTCACGGAACGGCCCTGTTCTCCTGCGCTGACCGCGGGTAACTTCCGCTCCGTAACGAACCCGCCAGTGCTGGAGGAGATATGCACGGGCCCAAGCCGCCCCTGCCCGTACCCACCGACCGGCTGCGGTTCGCCATGCCGCCGATGCACGAGTCGCTGGACGACGAGCGGCGCCACCGCAAGGAGCGCCTGGCGGGCGCGCTGCGGATCTTCGGGCGGTTCGGCTTCGAGGACGGGGTCTCCGGCCACATCACCGCGCGCGACCCGGAGTACAGCGACTGCTTCTGGGTCAACCCCTTCGGCATGCCGTTCAAGCACGTCACGGTGAGCGACCTGGTCCTCGCCAACCAGGACGGGCAGGTGATCGAGGGCCGCTACCACGTGAACCAGGCGGCGTTCACCGTGCACGCCCAGGTGCACGCCGCCCGCCCGGACGTGGTCGCCGTCGCCCACTGCCACTCCGTGCACGGGCGCGCCCTGGCCGCCCTCGGCGACCTGCTCGACCCGATCACCCAGGAGTCCTGCGCCTTCTACGAGGACCACGCGCTGTACGACAGCTACACCGGCGTCGCCGTGGACGCCGAGGAGGGCCGCCGGATCGCCGCCGCGCTCGCCAGCCGCAAGGCCCTCGTCCTGCGCAACCACGGGCTGCTGACCGTCGGCGACTCGGTGGACGCCGCGGCCTGGTGGTTCCTGTCGATGGAGCGCTCGTGCCAGGTGCAGCTCACCGCGCGGGCGGCGGGGCGGCCGATCGTGATCGACCACCGGCAGGCGGTCGCCACCCGCGAACAGCTCGGCGGCGATCTGGTGGCCTGGATCAACTACCAGCCCCTGTGGCAGGACATCAGCCGCAGCGAGCCGGACCTGCTGAGTTAGAACCCGGGCGGTCGTTGCGGCGGGATGCGTGACGCGGGCCGTGCCGCCGTCGGACGCCGAGGTGCCCACGCGCCGGACGGCCCCGGCCGTACGGACGCGCTCGCAGCCGGGTCAACACGGGGTCCCGCGATTCACCTCCGCTGACCACACCCGGCGAACGCGGAACGTGTTCCGTACGGCACAATGCGCTGTCGTCGCGGGGCAGTTGTCACGCAGTTGTACTCCGGTCAGGCGTACGGGAGACCCGGCGACGCGGGAGCATGTGACGCGGGGTCCCCGGGATCCCGTGCGGCTCGCAGGAACCTGCGGGAACTCTTTGTGGTGCGGAAGGCGGCAGCGGGCGTGGCGGTGCAGGACGCGAGACACGGCGGGGAGCGCGGTGCGGGGCGTGAGGCCGGGTCCGGGGGCGGTGCGGGGTCCGGCGGTGGTGCGGGGTCCGGGGGCGGTCCAAGGTCCGGCGGTGGTGCGGGGTCCGGGGGCGGTCCAAGGTCCGGCGGTGGTGCGGGGTCCGGGGGCGGCCCAGGGTCCGGCGGTGGTGCGGGGTCCGGGGGCGGCCCAGGGTCCGGTGGTGGTGCCGGATACGGCGGTGGTGCCGGATACGGGCCCGGGTACTACCCGGGGGCCGGGTATGGAGCGGGGCCGGGGGCGGGGCGTGGTTCCGGGGCCGGTTCCGGGCGTGGGTCCGGGGCGGGTTCCGGGCGCGGGACGCACGAGGGTGGCTGCACGTGCGGGGACTGTCCGCACGGGGCGCGCGAGGGGCACCGGCGGGCGGTCGCCGAATTCCTCGCCAAACGCGACGAGTTCGCGTCCGGACAGGGGCTGCCCGCGGCGGTCGCCCACTCCGTGTCCGCCTCCCGGCAGTGGGTCTCGGACGAGCTGACCCAGTCCGCCGACCTCGTCGCCGAGCGCGGACGCGTCGAGGGCGAGGCCTGGCTGGGGCGGCTGTGGCGCCGGACCGCGTGCGCGGTGTGGGCCGTCGTGGCAGTGCTGCTTCTGGTGCAGGCGCTCACCGCGATCGGCGCGGGGTGGACGGCGGCACGGACCGCCGGGCTGGTCGCCGCGGTCGTCCTGGGCGGGCTGCTGACCGGGGCGGGATACCTCCACCGGGCGCGGGGTGGTGTCCTCGCCCCTGTCGTCGGCGAGGACAACCGGCTCTCCACCTCCCGTGCGGTGGCGGTGAGTTGGGTCGTCCTCGTGGTGTACGCCGTACTGGTCCTCGTGGGGCGGCTGGCCGTCGCCTCCGACCACGGGGAGCGCGACCGGCTCATCGCGGGGCTCGAACTCGCCCGGGGCGCCGGGGTCGTCACCGTCGTCGCCGTGGTGTGCGGGATCGCGGTGCTCGTGCGGCGGGTGGTGGGCCTGCGGGTGCTGGGGCAGCGTCTGCAGAAGGTGCCGGCCGATCGGCCTCGGGCCGCCGACCTGCTGACCGACGACTCCGGCCGCGGAAACTTCGCCGACATCCAGTACGTCGTCGTCGGGGCGGTGGCGCTGGTCTTCGCGGTGGTGCGGCTGGCCAGGCGGCCGGAGCAGTTGCCGGACCTGCCGTGGGGACTGGCGGTGCTGGTGCTGGTGTCCGCGGCGACCTATGTCGCCGGGAAGTACGCGGAGGGTGGGCGTCCGGTGATTCTGTCCGTCGTCCGTGCGCGGGAGGCGGGCGATCTGGACGCGCCGATCCGCACGGGGGACGACATCGAGATCCGCGGGGCCGGGTTCGTGCCGCCGGGGGCGCAGAGCGCGGACCGGCTGTCGCGGATGGTCGTCCGGATCGGTGCGGTGCATGTGCATGTGCCGTTGGTGCCGGTGCCCGGAGGTTTCAGCAATCCGACCGACTCGGTGCTGACGGTGCCGGTGCCGGTGGATGTGGAGCCGGGGCGGGTGGAGGTGCAGGTGGTCACCGCGGCGGGCGTGGAGACGAACCGATGCGCGATCGATGTGACGGACTGAGGTCGCCGGGGCGGTGGCGTCGGCGGCGTCGCCTGGGGGTGGTGGGTGGGTCGGGGCCGTGCCGGTACATCCCGTCGCCGGTTGACACCTCTGTCCGTCACCAGCGTTCCTCGGTGGGGTGTGATCCCGTCTCGACGGGCATCTGATGTACCGGCACGGCCCCTTGCGTCGGAGGGCGGCTGCGGGCTCGTAGGGATTGCGCTGCGGGTGGTGGGGGGCCCGCGCACTGGCGTCTGCGGGGGCGTACTCAAGTGCTGTCGGTGGGGTGGGGGGTCGGGGCCGTGCCGGTACATCCGCCCGTCGCTGGTCGGGCACCTCTGTCCGTCACCAGCGTTCCTCGGTGGGGTGTGGCCCCGTCTCGACGGGCAT
>NZ_JBVHPY010000017.1:82120-218776 GCF_055567695.1 Streptomyces sp. NPDC026417 | reverse complement strand
CCCCCCCCCCCCCCCCCCCCCCCCCCCCCCCCCCCCCCCCCCCCCCCCCCCCCCCCCCCCCCCCCCCCCCCCCCCCCCCCCCCCCCCCGGGCCGGCGGCTCCCGAACCGGATCTTGGGGACTGCGGTGCGGCGTTGACGTGCTGGTGGTGCGGTGGTCGCGCCGGGTGCCGGGGTACGGCGGCTCAGTGGACCACGGCGCGCGCCATGGATCCGTGGCGCGGTTGCATCGGGACGCCCCTGGCGGGCTCCGGTGCGGACCTGACGCCGGCGGTGGCCGGGCGGCCTGCCGGTGCCGGGCTGCGGCGTGGCTGTGCGGCCACACCGTTCTGGACGTCCATGACCGCGTGCGCCACGAGGCCGCCCATGGGGTCGTGCCTGATCAGGTCCCGGAGCCTGGAGCGGGACGATCGTCCCTCGTTCCCCGGGTAGAGGTGCTTGCCGAGACCGACCGCGTGGGCCAGTGCGGCGAGCGCCGCGGTCCGCGGGTCCGGCGGTACGCCGGTGCGGATCGCACTGTCCAGCCGGGCCCTGATCTCCCGGCTGATCTCCGTGTCCGTCGCCTGGTAGCGAGTCGTCGGAAGCACCCCGCACATCTGGCCGGCCACGGCATGGACCATGCCGCACCTCTCCAGATGCGAGAGATAGGTCTGGCGCAGCCCCAGGCGGGGCCCGCCGATCCAGTTGACCGCGCGTACGGGTGCTCCGCGTCGGCGAAGCAGTTCCAACGCACAGTCCAGGGTTGGATCTCCAGTCGGCCGTGGTGCCACCACGGCGATACGATCCCCGTCTGGGGCTATCCGTCCGGCCAGCGCCAGCTCCACTAGCTGTGCTCCGGCCAGACCGAGGTCGAGCGACTGCGGCTGTGCGGTGGTACCCGTGGTCGGGTCCAGCGCCAGCAACAGAAGCTCCTCCGGAAGTGTTCTGCGGCTCCTGCCCATCCATGCCTCCCCGCGTGGATGAATGACAGGGTGACCCCTCTCACATTGGTCTGTCGAGGGTGCGTGACCGCTTCGTAGTGGAACCGGTAGATATGTCGTTCTCGTCTACCGGAGGGGTCAAGCCCGCACACAGGACACTGGTACATGGTTCGGACAGCGATGTCCGGGCGGCGGTTCAAGGGTTCACGGTTCGGTTGGGCGTCGCTGGGCGGCGCACGGAGGAGGCATCGGTGGCGGGCGAGTCCCCCGACAGGTCGAAGCAGCACGAGTCGTCGGCGTCGTCGGCAGAAGCGACGTCGGGGAGCCCGGCCGCGGTTCCGGGGCCGACGCGGGGGTCGGCGCCGACCCCGGCCGACCCCCGGCTGGCGGTCGCCCGGGAACGGGCCGCCACGGTGCGGGTCGACCAGGCGACGGCGGTCTTCTCGACGCGGGCGCTGAAGGAGTCCGGGTCGGCGGAGGGGGCCGGGGAGGCTCCCGACGCTGCGGAGACCGCCCCGGAGGCGGACGCCTCCCCGGAGTCCGGGGCTCCGGCGGAGAGCGGCTCTGCGGGTCCCTCCGGCGACGCCCGGTTGCGGGCCGCGGTGGCCGCGTGGGTGGCGTCCGCGGACGAGCCCGCGGACGCGGCTCCCGACGCCGCGGGCGGCCCCCGCGTCCCGTCCCCCGCCAAGAACATCCCGTCGGGATCCGCCGGTACCGCCTCCGACGGGAGTGACGCCGGTACGGAGTCCCCCGGCGGGACCGGGTCCGCCGACGCGGACGCCGACTCGGGCGCGGACACCGGCGAGGAGTCCCGCAAGGACGCGACGGCTGCCTCCCCCTCCGCCGAGGACGCCGCGGCTGCGCCTGCCTCCGCCGAGGGCGCCGCGGGTACGGCCGCTCCCGGCAAGGGCGCCTCCAGGTCCGCCTCCGGCCGGGGGGACAGCGGCACGGTCGTCCTGGGCGCCGCCGCCAAGGGCGCAGCGGCTGGCACCGCCTCGGGCAAGGACGCCTCGGGCACGGACGCCGACGGCTCCGCCTCCGGCGGGACCGCCGCGGGGACGTCCGGCAACGACGTCCCCGGCGAGGACGCCGTGGCCGCTCCCGGCGACGACGCCTCGGGTGCTCCGACCGCCGACACGGCCGTCCCGGCCACGGACTCCCCGGCCGCCACCGCCGCCGACAAGGCCGCCCCGGGCGCCGGCAAGGCCGCTCCCGCCGCCGACAAGGCCGCCCCGGCCCGTGGCAAGGACGCCCCCGCCTCCGGCACGGACGTCCCCGACTCCGCGGAGGGTGCCGCGGGCGCCGCGAAGGGCGCCGAGGCGTCCGGGAAGGCCGCGGGCGCCGGACCTCGCGTCGATCGGCCCACCGCCGTGTTCAAGGCCGTACGGCCCTCCGCCCCGGCCGTGGACCAGCCCACGACCATGCTGAAGCTCGGGGACGCCAAGCCGGCCCCCGCAGACAAGGCGTCCGAGGCCGAGCCCGCTTCCGCCGCCGCGGCCGAGACCAAGTCCGCCCCCACCGGCAAGGCGGACCCCAAGCCGGCTCCCGCGGGCAAGGCCGACGCCGAGTCCGCCCCCGCGGGTATGGCCGAGGCCGCGTCCGCCCCGGCCGGCAAGGCCGACGCCCCGGCCGAGCGGACCAGCAAGTTCGTCGCGCTCAAGCCGCTCGACGAGCCCGCGCCGGTCAAGCCGCGCACGACCGCGCCGCCCACGGCGAAGCCCCCGGTCGCCCCCGCCGAGGCCACCGCGGCCATCCCGCAGGTCGGCCCCGAGCGGACCACGCAGCAGCCGCTGCCCCCCAAGCCCCCGCTGGACCTGCTCGCCGAGCTGACGAACACGCCGCCGCCCCCGGAGACCCCGGTCCGCACGTTCGTGCGGCGCCTGAAGATCTGGACCCCGCTGGTCCTGCTCCTCGCGGTCGTCTTTGCGGTGGCACAGGCCGTACGGCCGCTCCCGGCCCCCGCCCTCGCGCTCACCGCCGACGAGACGTACACCTTCAAGGGCGGCGATCTCGACCTCCCGTGGCCCGGTCAGGGCCAGTCGGCGATCGAGGTCGAGGGCGTCGGCGGCGTCGGCACCGACGGCAAGCAGAAGCCCGCCCCCATCGCGAGCGTCGCCAAGATCATGACGGCGTACGTGATCCTCGAGGAGCACCCGCTCAAGGGGAACGAGGGCGGCGAGCAGATCACCGTCGACCAGAAGGCGGAGGACGAGTCGAAGAACGAGGACGAGTCGACGGCCGCGGTCTCCAAGGGCCAGAAGTTCACCGAGCGCCAGATGCTCCAGATGCTGATGATCCCCTCCGGGAACAACGCGGCACGGCTGCTCGCCCGTTGGGACTCCGACAGCGAGACCTTCGTCGGCAAGATGAACGCCGCAGCCAAGAAGCTCGGTATGTCGAACACGACGTACACGGACCCGAGCGGTCTCGAGAAGACGACGGTGAGCACCGCGACCGATCAGCTCAAGCTGGCCAAGGCGGTCATGCAGAAGGACGTCTTCCGGTCCATCGTCGGCATGGCCAAGGCCGACATCCCCGGCCTGGACAAGCCCATCTACAACAACAACGACCTGCTCGTGAAGCAGGTCGGCGTGATCGGCCTCAAGACCGGTTCGTCGACCCCGGCGGGCGGCAACCTCGTGTGGGCCGCCACCAAGACGGTCGACGGCCGGACGCAGACCGTGTACGGCGCGGTGCTGGGCCAGAACGCGGGCACGGGCCGGGTCTGGGACAGCCTGCAACTGGCCCTGACCAACAGCCAGAAGCTGATCGACAAGGTCCAGCAGGGCCTGACCAGCGCGACGGTGGTGAAGAAGGGCGACGTCGTCGGGTACGTGGACGACCGGCTCGGCGGCCGGACGGCCGTCGTCGCGACCAAGAACCTCAAGGCGGTCGGCTGGCCGGGGCTGCGCACCAGGCTCTCGATCGGCCCCGGCGAGGAGACCGTCCCGCACTCCGCGAAGGCCGGCACGGTCGTCGGCGAACTCACGGTGGGCGACGGTTCCGACCACGCCGTCGACATTCCGGTCGCGCTCCGGTCGGACCTGGCCGAGCCCGGCTTCGGCGCGAAGCTGACGCGCGTGAGCTGACGCGCGTCAGCTCAGTGGGCGCGGCAGGCCCGGGCGGTCACCCGTCCGGGCCTGCCCGGCGCACGCGCCGGGGCGGGGGCGGACGTACGCCCCGGCGGCCGCCCGGACCCCCGCGGGCAGCCGTTCGCGCCCCCGCCGATGCCGCCCCACCCGGGGGCTCCCCGGCGGGGTGCGTGCTAGCGTCGCGAACCGGGGCGGGTCGTGGGCCGAGGGTCCCGGCCGAGAACGGAAAACGGGACACGGGGAGTGCCTTCAGGTGGCCACAGCGGAGCCGACACACGCCGACGACGCCCAGCCGGATCCGGACTCCGGGCCGCGAATACCGCCGTCCGCCGACCGTCCGGCCGCCGCCACGGCGGAGCCCGAACCTCTCCCGGACGCCGGCCCGGACGCCTCCGAAGCCCCTCCCGGCTCTCCGCCGGCCGCCCCCGCCGGCGGGCGCCTCGCCCCGCTGCTCCGCCACCCCGTCGCTCTCGCCACGGTCCTCTCCGGAGTGCTCCACCTCGTCTGGTTCTTCACTTTCGCGAACAGTGGCGGTGACCTCGCGGCACAGGACGCCTGGGCCGAGTTCGTCGGCCGGCACCCCGACTCGGCGTACAACCTGGCCTGGTACGGCGGGATGCACCCGGTGTCCTACAGCGTGGTGTCGCCGTACCTGATGTCCGTGCTCGGTGTGCGGACGACGATGATGATCGCCGGCACGGTCTCGGCCGGACTGCTGACGCTGATACTGATCCGCAGCCGGGCCGTACGGAACCCGCTGTGGCCCGCCCTGGCCGGTGTGTTCGCGCTCCTGTGCAACGCGGCGTCGGGCCGGGTGACCTTCGGCCTCGGGATGGTGTTCGGCCTCGGTGCCACCGCGGTGGTCTTCTGCTGGCCGTACCGCTGGCGCTACAAACGCTGGGCGAAGGCCCTCTGCGCGGCCCCGCTGGCCGCCCTCGCCACCGCCGCGTCGCCCGTCGCGGGACTCTTCGTCGGACTGGTCGCCGTCGCGCTCTTCCTGCAGAAGCGGCGCCCCGGGGCGTGGGCGCTGGGCATCGCCCCGGCCGTCGTCGTGGCGGTCTCCGCCTGGCTGTTCCCCTTCTCGGGGACCCAGCCGATGGGCTTCGGGTCGGTCGTGCTGCCCTTCCTCTCCGCCGTCGCCGGGTTCGCGCTGGTGCCCGTGGAGTGGAAGACGGTACGGATCACGTCGGCGGTGTACGGGCTGTCCGTGCTCCTCGTCTGGCTGATCAACTCCCAGATCGGCTCCAACATCACCCGCCTCGCGATGCTGTTCACGGGGGTCGCGCTGATGGCGGCACTGCCCTTCGCCGCGCCGCGCAGCCGCAAGTGGTACGCGATCGTCCTCGCCTCCGCGGTGTTCACGGGCTGGATCGGCTTCAAGTCGGTCGACGACGTCGTGCACACCACGCCCACCGCGTCGTGGGCCCGGGAGCTGGCGCCCCTGGTGAACGAGCTCCAGGTGGTCGGCGCCGAGCGGGGCCGCGTCGAGGTGGTCCCGGCGCGCTCGCACCGCGAGGCCTCGGCGCTCGCCCCCTACGTCAATCTCGCCCGCGGCTGGAACCGGCAGGCGGACATGGAGCGCAACCCGCTCTTCTACGACGACACCCTCAACTCGGCGAACTACCACGAGTGGCTGCAGCGCTGGGCCGTGCACTACGTGGTGCTGCCCAAGGACGAGCCGGACGGCGACGGCGGGGAGCGGGAGCGGGAGCTGGTCCAGCGGGGCATGCCGTATCTCAAGCAGATATGGGGCGACGCGAACTGGCAGCTGTTCGAGGTGACCGACCCGACGCCGCTGGCCGATCCGCCCGCCGTCGTGGACCGCGCCGAGCAGGGTGAGCTGACGATCGAGGTGAAGAAGGCGGGCCGGGTCCTCATCCGGATCCCGTACTCCCCGTGGCTGGGGCTCGTCGACGCCGAGGGCCGGAGCGTCAGGGCGCCCAGCGAGACGGAGGAGTCCAAGCACCGGGAGGAGGGCGAGCCGAAGTCGTTCGACAACGTCAACGGCTGTCTGATGGAGGCCGAGGAGGACGCCGCCGGCGACAAGTGGACCGAGCTCCTCGCCCCCGCCCCCGGCACCTACCGCCTGGCCGCCCCCTACCAACTCCCCCGAGGCACCCCCTGCCCGGAGGAACTCCGCTGAACACCGGAGCAGCAGCCAACCCCTCCGACCTCTGAGCCCACGCCGGGACGGCAATTCCAGCCCCTCGGGCGTCTGAGCCCGCGTCGGGACGGTGATTCCAGCCCGTCAGGCGTCTGAGCCCGCGCCGGGACGGCAATTCCAGCCCCTCAGGCGATTGAGCCCGCGTCGGGACCGTGAATCCAGCCCCTCCGGCGTTTGAGGAGCGGGGTCCGGGGCGGAGCCCCGTGTCGGGACGGGCAGGGGCGGAGGGGGCGAAAAAATTCCGGCCCCACCCGCCCCCGGGTGACCCCACCGCCCCGGGTGACCCCACCCGCCAGGGACTGCCCCGCCCCCGGGTCCAACCTCGCCCCCCGCCCAGGGAACCCCCACCCGCAAGGCGCCCCGCCAGAACCGTCACCGCACCGGAAAAGCCACGTCGCAGACGAAGTCCCCGGGCCCGGCCGAGTCCCAGTCGGCGAAATAGACCTCCCGACAGGGCCCCCCGTGCTCCAGCCCCCGCTCCGCCATCCACGCCTCAACCGCCTCGAACGCGGCGAGAATCTGCGGATGGGCCACCTGCGCCTTGGTGATCCGGGCGTACGCCAGCCGCCGCGCGGGCTCGACCCGCACCCGCGTCTCCCAGGCCCGCCCGTGCCGCTCCGCCCAGTCCCGCGCGGCCTCCTCGTCCCCGACGGGCACACAGGACTCCACGGGCCCGTCGCTCTCCTGCGAGACCTCGGAGTGGTAGACGACGAACGGCGCCGCGACCACCCCGCCGCACACCCGGGCCCCCTCCTCCAGGCGCCCCAGCGACGCCCCGATCCAGGCCGGCAGCTCGTCGGCGAGCGTGTGCCGCGTCTGTGTCAGCACCACCCGCTCCGGCACCTCCACCGTCTCCACCGTGAACTTCCCGTACATCTCGGAACCCCTTCCCGACAGCCGTCCACGGAGGTAGGCGGCGAGCGTCCGCTGCGAGGCGAACCGCTCCTCGGCCGCCGCCCAGTGGGCGGCGAGCCGGTCCGCGGCCTCGGTGCCGTCCGCCTCGACCACCTCCGCGATGCGCGCGAGCGGCATGTCGAGCTGGCGCAGCAGCGCGACCGTACGGGCGCGCTCGGCCTGGTCGGCGCGGTAGTAGCGGTAGCCGCTGGCCGCGTCGACGTGCGCCGGAGCGAGCAGTCCGAGCCGGTCGTACAGCCGGAGCGCCTTCGGCGAGAGCCGCACGCGGGCGGCGAAGGCGCCGATCGTGAGCAGTTCCTCGGGCACGAGTCCCACCTCCGTCACCGGGCGCCGTCCGCCCGGTGACGGCACGGTGCGCCCTGCCCCAGGGGCAAGGTCAACGCGCGGACGCTACGGAAGGGCCTTCTCCACCGCGGCCACCAGCTCGGGCGCCTCCGGCTCGGTCTGCGGTGAGAAGCGCCCGACCACGTCCCCGCCGGGTCCGATCAGGAACTTCTCGAAGTTCCAGCGGATGTCGCCGGTGTGGCCCTCGGCGTCCGCCGTGTCCACCAGGAGCTTGTACAGCGGGTGCCGGCCGTCGCCGTTCACCTCGGCCTTCTCCGTCATCGGGAACGTCACGCCGTACGTGGCGGAGCAGAACTCGGCGATCTCCTCGGAGCTGCCGGGCTCCTGCCCGAGGAACTGGTTGCAGGGCACGCCGAGCACGGTGAAGCCCCGGTCCGCGTACTGCTCGTGCAGCCGCTCCAGCCCCGCGTACTGCGGGGTGAGGCCGCACTTGGAGGCCACGTTCACCAGGAGGACGGCCTTGCCGCGGTACTGCCCGAGGTCGGCGGAGCCGCCCTGGAGTGCGCCGATCTCGACATCGAACACGGAATCGAAAGAGTCAGAAGTAGTCATGCCCGGATGCTAGCCCCGCCCGGTGACGCGTCCCCACCCGCGCCGGGTCGGCCACCCCGCTGGGCCCGTACGAGCACTTCGCCCGCGGGCGTCCTGTAGTAGAGCACCGACCGCCCCGCCCGCCGCCGCTCCACCAGCCGGGCCTCCAGCAGCACCTTCAGGTGGCGGCCGACCGAACCGAGTCCCTGTCCGGTCACGGCGACGAGCTGGCTCGTGCTCATGGGGGAGCCGAGCAGGACCAGGACCCCGGCCCGGGACGGGCCCAGCAGCGCGCCCAGACTGTCGGGCACGGATTCCGCACCGGTCCGCGCGAGCGCCCCCGCGCACGGGTACACGACCGCGTAGCGGTGCGGCTCCTCCCACGACACCCAGCCGTGCCGCTGGGCGGTGATGGGCACGAAGAGCAGCTCGGCCCCGGAGATCTCCCTCGGCGGGTACTCGTGGCGGTTGACCTGGAGCCGGTTCCCGCCGAGCCAGCGCGTCCCGGGCCGCAGGGTGTCCAGCGCCGCGGCCCAGCCGCCCCTGCCGAGCCGGGCGGTACGGGAGACGACGTCGGCCTCCAGGACCCGCCGGCGCCGGGCCCAGTACGGGCGCACCGCCTCGGTCCACACGTGGGTGAGCAGATCGGCCGCGCGCCCGGGAAGGTCGTCCCGCTCCAGGGCGGCCGGGAGCGGACCGCGCAGGGCGACCCGGAGATGGGCGCGCGCGGCCTCGGGGGAGGCCTCCCGGACCCGTACGACCTCGTCCTCGAAGGACTCGTGGCCCCGCGGCGTCGGTGTCAGGAAGTCGGCGATCCACTCGGGGCCGAGCCCGGAGCGGATCAGGAGCGCGGTGACGGGGTCGTCGGCGAGCCGTCGCCGGTACGCGGGCCCATGGGCGTCCAGCCAGGCGCGCTCACCGGGGTGTGCGCCGACCCCGGCGTGCAGGACCTTCAGCGAGCCGAACGTCTCGGCGAGCGGCGAGAGCACGAACCGGCTGCCCGCGAGGGTGTCGGCGTTGACCTGCCACCAGCCCATGCGGTCCGCCCCTCCCGTGGTTTCGCCCTGACGCGAAACAATAACGACCGCCCCGCGGCCCGTCGGAGACTCCGCGCATGCGCACCTACGCCGACCTCTTCCGCACCCCGGAGTTCACCCCGCTCTTCCTGGCCTCCGCGCTCAGGTCGGCGGCCCAGACCGTGAGCGGCCTGGCCCTCGGCACGCTGGTCTACGAGGCCACCGGCTCACCGCTGCTCTCCGCCCTCAGCATGTTCGGACCGTCGCTGGCCCAGGTACTGGGCGCGACCACGCTGCTGTCGGCGGCGGACCGGCTCCGGCCGCGCGCGGCACTGGCCGGCATCGCTCTCGTCTTCGCGGCCGGTACGGCGGTCCTGGCGCTGCCCGGCCTTCCGGTGTGGGGCACCCTCGTGCTGGTCTTCGGCCTCGGTCTGGTCGCCTCGCTGGGCGGCGGCGTCAGCTGGGGCCTGCTGAACGAGATCCTGACCCGGGACGGCTATCTGCTCGGCCGGTCGGTCTTCAACATGATGAGCGGACTCACCCAGATCCTGGGGTACGCGACCGGCGGTGTCCTGGTGGCCGCGTGGTCGCCGCGGATCACGCTGGTCGTCGCGGCCGTGCTGTACCTGGTGACGGCGGTCGTCTGCCGGGCCGGACTGAGCCACCGCGCCCCCCGGGCGGCGGGCCGGCCCTCGGTGGGGGAGACCTGGCGCACCAACGCCCGCCTGTGGTCCTCCGGTCCCCGCCGCCGTGTCTATCTGCTGCTGTGGATTCCCAACGGTCTGGTCGTCGGCTGCGAATCCCTCTTCGTCCCGTACGCCCCGGCCCACGCGGGCCTGCTGTTCGCCTGCGGGGCGTTCGGCATGTTCGTGGGGGACGTGACGGTGGGCCGCATCCTGGCGCCCCGGGTGCGGGCGCGGCTCGGCGTCCCGTTCCTGCTGCTCCTGGCCGCCCCGTATCTGCTCTTCGCGCTGCGCCCCGGTACGGCCGTGGCGGCGGCCTGTGTCGCCGTGGCGTCCGTGGGCTTCGGAGCGAGCCTGATCCAGCAGGAACGGCTCATGGAGCTCACCCCGGACGAACTGAGCGGCCACGCTCTGGGGCTGCACTCCGCCGGCATGGTCACCCTGCAGGGGGTGAGCGCGGCGCTGGCGGGCACGGCGGCCCAACTGACCTCCGCGGCCACGGGGATGACGGTGATGGCCGCCGCCTCGGTCGCGGTGACGCTGGCGCTGTCAGCGGCGGGCAAGCGTGAGGAACGCGGTCCAGGCGTCGGGGGCGACCCGGAAGACCGGGCCGTCGGGGGTCTTCGAGTCGCGGACGTGGACGGCTGAGGGGAGGGCGGCGACCTCCAGGCAGGCGCCGCCTTGATCGCTGCTGTAGCTGGACTTGAACCACTGCAGTGCCGTGCTCATCGCTCTCCTAGCAAACGGTCCAACAAGCCCTTGGTCTCATGAGGGTTGAGAGCCTGTGTCCGCAGCATGGCATACCTGTGCTCCAGAGAGGACACCTCGTCGAGGCTGGCTGTGATCCGGCTTCCGTGTGGGGCCTCCGTGTAAGCGAGCCGCTGGTGATCGGGGGTTTCCAGCAGGATGAACGGCCCTGCGAGACCCGCGTGGAACTCACGTCCGACCGGCACGACTTGAAGAGTGGTTCCCGGCATGACGACCCACTCCCGAAGGCGGCGCAGTTGCTCGAAGTACACCTCGCTGCCTCCGAGACGATCCATCAGGGTCACCTCGGAAAAGATGAAGCTCGCCGTGGGTGGCACCCGGCGGTGCAGGATCTCCTGGCGCGCCACGCGTGCTCCGACGCGCAGCTCGATCTCGTCCTCGGTCAGGGCCGGAACGTCATTGCGGAGGACCGCACGGGCGTACGCCTCCGTCTGGAGCAGACCCGGCAGCACCTGGTTCTCGTACCAGGACAGCGCGATGGCCTCGCGCTCCAGATCCATGTACTCCTCGGCCCACCGCGGAAACAGATCCACCTCGGGCATGTGCTCCAGGGCCGCCGACAGCACGCCCTTGGTGTCGAGGACCTGGTCGAGGAGGCCCGCGAAGTCCTCCTTCAGCGGGCGTCGGCCCTGTTCGATCGACGCGATGGTCTCCTCGTCCACGAGGGCCCGCTCGGCCAGGGTCCGCTGGGTGAACCCGGCGGCCCGCCGCAGGACGCCCAGCTGCGCGCCGACCATCTTCATCGCTGACGCGTTCTTGCGCGAACGCTTCCTGGAGTTCATACGGTCCAACTCCCCCTCACGGCACGTACGTCCACCGCGGGGGACCCGTACAAGAAATCTGTACGGGTCCACTCACTGCTCCATGATGACCACGGAGAGTGACTCTCGTCCCGTGAACGACGAAACCGCCCACAGCCCCCGCGAGCGCTTCTACCGGCGCGAACGTCAATCGGTACCGGCCGCACGGGAGTTCACCAGGGCCGCCCTGTCGGACTGGGGAGTGCCGCCGGGCGCGTACGGCGACATCCTGCTGTGCGCCGGCGAGCTGACCACCAACGCCCTGCTGCACGGAGTGCCGCCGGGCCGCGGCCTGCGGCTGCGCCTCGTTCCGTGCGGGGACGTGCTGCGCGTCGAGGTGCACGACAGCGGTGGGGGCGAACCGAGGGTCACGGCGCCGGCCGACGAGTCCGGCCGGGGGCTGCTCCTGGTCGCGGCGCTGGCCGACAAGTGGGGGGTGACGCACCGGAATCCCGGCAAGGTCGTGTGGTGCGAGTTCACCGTCCCGCGCGAGGCGCGGAATTGATCACGATCCAATGACGAACCGTCACTTGAAGCCACAACTACTTCACGACTTCTTCACGCCCCTGGCATGCTGCTCCAGCTGATCCCAGCACCAGCCAATGGAGCCCGCCACATGAGTGACATCCAGCCCACCACCGACGCCGGCCACAGCGCCGCGATCCCGGCCGGAGGCACCGTCGCCCCCGTCGCCCCCGCGCCCGTCACGAGCCACCTGACCGGCCTGGCCATGAAGCGCCGGGGCCCCGTCGCGGTGTGGCTCGGTCTGCCGCTGGTCACCCTCGGGATCTACCAGCTGGTCTGGTACTACAAGATCCACAAGGAGCTGAAGGAGTTCGACAACCGCCAGGCCCTCAGCCCGGGCGGCAGCCTGATGGTCCTGATCTTCCTCAGCTGGACGCTGATCGCTCCGCTGATCTCCTTCCGCAACACCGGACGGGCCATAGCGAAGGCGCAGCGCGCGGCCGGCCTTCCGGCGACGTGCAGCCCCGCCGCGAGCATGTGGCTGGCGTTCGTCTTCGGCCTCCACACCTGGTACATGCAGCGCCAGTTGAACCTGATCACGGACGCGTACCAGGGCGCCGAGCCCGGTGCCGGCGTGCCGCTGGCCGCCTGACCCCCCCGGGCACGGAACCCCGGTCGCCGAACTCGGCGGCCGGGGTTCGGTGTTGCCGGGGCCGCGCGCAGGCCGGGCACGGCCGCCGGAACCGCCCAGCCCCGCCCGGACGTACGGGACACCGGTGGTAGAGTCCCGCTCTTCGCCAGGTTGCCCCTGAGCGGAGTCCCCGTGGCAGGTCGCCCATGTCCGGTCCTTCCGGCCTCGATCCGCACGCGATGTGGCGCCGGGCGCTCGCCGAAGCGGACCGCGTCTTCACACCGCCGCCCCCTCTCGACCGCCACGTGCGCGGCTGCACCCAGTGCTACCCCGAGTCGGAGCTGCACCTCCTCGGCGGTGACCCCGCCGCCGTACCCGACGACCTGCTCGGCGGATTCATGCGCGAGGTCGCCAGCCACTGGGACGCGGATCAGTACGCCGTGCTGTGGCGCCGCCTCATGCCCCGCGCGCTGCGGTCCTGGGGAGCGGAGGACGAGGCCGTCGACCCGGCCGCGGAACTCGGCCGCCTCGGGGCGGGCGGTGCCCGCCTGGCCGACTGGCCGGCGCCCGAACGGGCCGCGGTGGACCGGGCCTTCCGGGCGCTGCTGTCCCTCGCCGTGACGGACGGCCGGTCCCCCTGCGACGTCACCGGGCTCGTGGAGGGGATCGCCCACGCGACGGGTGGCCTGGACCCGTGGCTGGAGCACCTCGCCGGCCTTCCCGGACCGCGGGCCGACGCCGGACTCGTCCGCCTGGTCTTCGACTGGGCGACCGATCTCCTCCGGGACGAGTTCACGTTCTCCTGGTGGTACGACGGCGACCCCGGCCGGATCGCCGCCTGGCTGCCGACGCAGCGGGCCCGCACGGCGGAGTTCGCCGCCCGCCACCCCCGCTGCAAGACCGCGGCGGACGCCTTGCGGGCCCTGGACCGCCTGGAAGCCGGAGACCACAGTCCCTGGCTCTACCCGCACGCCCACGACAGGTGCCTGCCCCTGGCCGCGTGAGCGTCAACAGGCGCACATCCACGGCCGGTTGGGCTCAGGCGGGTGCTTGACGCCCGGGTCGCCCGGGCGGCGGCTCAGGCCGGGGCGGCGCCCACGCAGAACTCGTTGCCCTCCGGGTCGGCCATCACGACGTGGTGCCCGTCGTACTCCTCCAGGACGGTCCCGCCCACGCCGACCAGGCGCCCGGCCTCGGCCCGGATCCGCGCCCACCGCTCCCCGGGGCCGCCGTGTCCCGGCACCCGGACGTCGATGTGCAGCCGGTTCTTCGCCGTCTTGGGCTCGGGCACCTTCAGGATGCACAGCCGCGGACCGACCCCGTCGGGATCGCAGAGCCACGCCCCGTCGTCCACCGAGTCGTCCGCAGGAAGACCGAAACTCGCGTGCCACTCCTCACGCGTGGCGAAGGGTGCCGGCGGCGGCTCGTCGACATAGCCGAGAGCCGCCTTCCAGAAGCGCCGGAGGAGCTGCGCGTCGGCGCAGTCCAAGGTGAGATCGATGCGGGCTGCCATACCGGGACGCTACTGCGCCCCTCCGACAACCGGCCCCGGGCTCACGGGGGGCACGGGGTCACCGGCGGTTCAGGCCCCAGGTCTGCAGGGCGAAGGGGCGCCCCTTCTCCTCGCCCGTGATCAGGGGGACGTCGAGCAGTTCGAAGCCCGCCTTGGCGGCCACGGCGGCACTGGCGGCGTTCTCGGCCTCCAGCTCCAGGATCACCCGGCTCGACCCGAGCTGCTCGAAGGCGTACGCGGCCATCACCCGCACCGCCCGCGCGGCCAGCCCCTGACCGCGGTGCGCCGGGCCGACCGCGTAGCCGATCTCCGTGCCCTCGGGGGCCCGCCGCAGCATCACCTCGCCGAGCGGGGCGCCGCCGCCGACGGTGATCGCGAGCAGGATGGTCGTGCCCTCGGCCCGCAGCTGCCGGTCCCGGTCCAGCCGTGCGCGGGCCGCGGCCTCGTCGAACGGCGAGACGATCGGCGTCCAGTAGGCGATGTCCGGATCGTCGAAGAGCGCCGGCATCGCGGCGAGGTCCGCCTCCGTCCAGTCGCGGAGGACGAGCCCCTCCCCGGAGAGCTCGATCCGCTCCGGGAAGGACGACGTGGACGACGCGACGCTGCTCATGGTGGCGGACCTCTCTGGCCTGTTCGGGACCAGGCAGGATATCCGGACACGGGTTCGGCCTCACCTGTGTTTGCGGGGCGGAAGCCCCAGCGCCAGCCGTGCCACCCGCGGCCAGTCGGCCACCGCCGCGCCGCCCCGCGGCGCGTTCGGTCGACGGCGCGGGACCCGTACCCGCAGTGCCCCCGGCGCGCTGCGGCACCTGACGGGCGACGGCAGGACGACGTGTTCGCCGTCGATGCCCACGGGGAGCGTGTCCGCGTCGGACTCCACGACGACCTCCGCCGCGGTGAGCCGGACCAGCCCACCGCTCTCGCCGGAGTGCGGCCCGCGCACGATGCGCGCCGCCTGAACGGCGTTGCCCACGCGCACGCACACCAGTCCGAGCAGTCCCGAGTCCAGCCGCTCCCGGCGCCCCGGCCGGGCCGCGTCGACGGCACGGCCGTAGGGGTTGTTGCTGACGAGCAGCGCCTGCAGCCCGTCGACATCCGCACGGTCGGCCCGCGCCCGCAGCCGGGGGGCGTCCTCGCCGGTCAGCAGACCGGGGAGGGTGCGCAGGATCGTACGGGTCTTGGCGTCCCGGTAGTCGGGTTCGGTGACGACGGACGCGTACGTGCCGAACGAGGCGTTGTTCACGAAGACCCGGTCGGCCGCGTATCCGAGGTCGATGCGGAGCTCGACGCCCGCGGTGAGGGCTTCCAGCGCCGCCCCCGGGTCGTCGCGGTCCAGGCCGAGGTCCAGGGCGAAGTGGTTGCGGGTGCCCGCGGGGATCACCAGGAACGGCAGATCGTGGTGCGCCGCGACCTCGGCCACCAGCGCCTGGGTGCCGTCGCCGCCCGCCACCGCCAGGAGATCCGCTCCCTCGGCCACGGCCCGCCGGGCCAGTTCGGCGACGTCCTGGCCGGGTTCGAGCAGGGCGACCCGGCAGCCCGCGGCCCGAGCCTGCTCCGCGAGGTGGAAGCGGCCCACCTTGCCGCCGCCGGAACGCGGGTTCATGAGGACCCACGGGGCGCGCGGGACCGTGGCGACGGCATGTCCGGATGGGGTGCGGCCCGATGCCGTCGCGGCACGCGCCGCCGTGACCGCCAGCATCCACAGGGCCAGGGACAGCAGGGCGGGGACGAGCATGCCGAAGGCGGCGTACAGGACGAGGACGGCGACCGGGGCGGCCACCGACAGCACCGCCCCGAGGAACCGGAGCACACCCGTGTGGGCCAGGACCCACCATCCGCCGACGGCGGCGAGCGCCAGACCCGCGACACCGACCAGCACCCACACCACACTGCGCAGACCGGCGGCGACGAGCGGCACCGCTACGGTTCCCAGCAGGGCGAGAAGGGCGACGCGGGCCCGCCCGGCACCGCCCTCGCGCACCGCCGGGACCGCCGCCTCCCGCGACCGGTTCACGCCGCCGCCGGGTCGTCCCACTCAGCGGCCCGCGGTCCGGCCCGCGGAACCCGCGGGCGTGCTCGCGTCGCCTCCGCCCAGGACCTGCTCCTTGGCCCGGCGGAACTCGTCCTCGGTGATGGCGCCCCGGTCCCGCATCTCGGCCAGCCGGGCGAGTTCGTCGGCGCTGCTGCGGCCGCCGGTCGCGGTCTCCCTCACGTACTTCTTGAACTCCTCCTGCTGCGCGCGGGCCTGGGCCACTTCCCTGCTGCCCATGTCCTTGCCGCGGGCGATGATGTAGACGAGCACGCCCAGGAACGGCAGGACGATGCAGAACACCAGCCAGCCGGTCTTCGCCCAGCCGCTCATCCGGTCGTCGCGGAAGATGTCGGTGATGATCCGGAAGAGCAGGATGAACCACATGATCCACAGGAAGAACCAGAGCATGGTCCAGAAGGCGCTCAGCAACGGGTAGTCGTACGCCAGGTAGGTCTGTGCGGTCATGTCCGTCCTCCGTCCCGGGCGTCGGCCCGGCAGGGGTTCTCCGTCGTATCCAGCGTGCGCGCCGCAGGGACCGGCGGGCTCACCCGGGGAGGGTGAGTGCGGGCGCCGCAGGAGGGTGCCGGCCTGCGTCCCGAGGGGGCCGGGCGCCGTCACTCCGGCAGCCGGCGCATCTCCACGACGCGCAGTCCCAGCGACTGACAGCGCGCCAGCAGCCCGTACAGGTGCGCTTCGTCCACGACGGGGCCGAACAGGACGGTCTGGCCGGACATCACCACATGGCCCAGTTCCGGAAAGGCCTTGGCCAGGGTCTCCGACAGGTGTCCCTCGACTCGGATCTCGTAGTCCACGAGCTGTCCCTCCACTCGCTCGGGTCCCGGTCCACGCTCCTCCCCGCTCAGTGCGTCAGCACCAGCTTGAGGGAGATGATCAGCAGCCCGAGCAGCAGGTTCACCGACGCGGTGACGGCCATGAGCCGTCGGGACGCACCGGCGCGGTAGGCCGCGGCCACGGACCAGCCCACCTGCCCGGCCACGGCCACGGCGAGCGCCAGCCAGAGCGCCCCCGTCACGTCCAGGCCCAGGAGGGGGCTGACGGCGACCGCGGCGGCGGGCGGGAGCGCGGCCTTGACGATCGGCCACTCGTCACGGCACACGTGCAGCACCACCCGGCGGTCCAGGCCCTGCTGCGCAAGACGCGCCCCGAACAGCTGGGCATGCACGTGCGCCACCCAGAAGACCACGCCGGTGAGCACCAGCAGCAGCACCAGCTCGGTACGGGGGAACGAGCCCAGTGCGCCGGCGCCGAGCACCACGGAGGCCGCGAGCATGGAGCCGTAGACGCCGCCCGTGTAGTCGGCGTGGGCGCGGCGCTCGGCCCGGTGCTCTCCGCGCGTCCCGGCCGGGCCGGTGCGAATCCTGGACATGGGCGGCTCCTTACGGCCTGACTGCACGGGCGCCCCGGCCGCGTCGGCCCGGACGCCGGCGACCTCCGTGCCGACGTGCACTGCGGTGACCTTTCCGTCCGCCTCGCGCCCCGGGTGCCGGCGCGCGGCGGCCCGCCGCCTCTCCCATCGCAGCCGAAGCGGGCCGCCGGCGCCTCACCCGCCACGGGGGAGGGGCCGGGCGCGACGGGTCGCGGCCGGCCGCGGAGCCGGCGACCTGCGTGCCGACACGGGCGGCCGGGACGGCACACGCCGTCGCCGGACCCCGCGGGCGCGCCCTCACAGCAGCCCGAGGTCGCGGGCGCGGCGCACCGCGTCACCGCGCCGGCTCACCGCCAGCTTCCGGTGGACGCTCTTGAGGTGCGTCTTCACCGTGTTCACCGACACATGGAGATCGCCGGCGATCTCCTCCGTCGACATCATCCGGGCCAGCCGCTCCAGCACGTCGTGCTCCCGTCCGCTCAGCTCCACCGCGACCAGCGGTGCGGGCGGCGGCCCCGGCCGGCCCTGCCCCGCGGGCTCCTGCGCTCCCGGCACGAGCCAGCCGGCCGCCAGCTCGTGCAGGGGACCCGTGGCCAGCAGAGGCCCCAGCCAGGCTTCGGCGTCGAGGAAAGGACGCCGCAGCCGCTCGCGCCGGGCGTCCAGCAGCGCCCGCGCCACCAGGCGGCGGGCGGTGGCGGTGTCGCCCGCGAGCTGGGCGATCCGCGCTCGCACCAGCGCGGCCCGCACGGTCACCGCGGGACCGCCGCGTCCGCCGGCGCGGATGCCGTCGAGCAGATCGAGGGCGGCCTCGGGACGCCCCGCGGCGAGCCGGAGCCCCGCGGCCTCCGCGGCGCACACCGGCTGACCGGGCGTCATGTCCCGCAGTACGTCGACGGCTTCGTCGCGCCGCCCCTCCGCGAGGTGGGCGGCGGCGACCACGAGGGCGTGGTGCCCCGCGGCCCACGGGGACGCCGTGAGGGTGGAGACGGCCGGGTCCGCCGCCGCCACCGCGGCCCGCGTCCGGCCCCCGGCCAGCAGCAGCCGCGCGGTGGCGAGCGCCCGGGCCGCCGCCGTCACCGGGTCGGCCGTCCCGCCGTGCAGCCCGGCCGTCTCGTCCAACAGGCTCTGCGCCCGGCCGAGTTCGTCGCGGTCCACGGCCACGGCGGCCAGGACCAGCCGTTCGATGCCGGAGCCCGAGGGCTGCGGCAGGCCACCCCGCGCCGCCTCGGACAGGGCCGTCAGCGCCCTGCGCTCCGCCCGCTCCGGCCGGCCGTTCAGGTGGTCGAGCAGGGCCAGGTGCCCCATCGCCTCCGCCCGGGGCAGTACGGTCGCGGCGCCGCCCCGGGTGCCGACGACGGCGGCCAGGACGGACTGCGCCTCCTCGAAGTGCCCCGCCCACAGGTGGGCGGATCCCAGATGCGTCAGCAGCAGGGCGGTCAGCTCGGGGTGCCGGTCCAGGAGTGGCGCGGGGACCCGGTGCCGCAGCTCCTCGGCCGACTCCGCCGCCTCACGCGCCCGATCGGGGCAGCCGGTCAGCCGGGCGGCCAGTGCCTGGAGCAGCGCGCAGCTCAGCCCGGCCGCCGCGCCGGCTTCGGTGCCGCGCAGGCGTTCCTCGGCGCGGTGCAGGCGGCTCAGGCCCCGCTCCAGGTCGAACCCGGACAGGTCGCGGGCGGCGCGCACGAGGTCGGCGGCGGCACTCCCCGCCTCGGGCCCCATCCGGGAGAACAGCCGGCCGAGCCCGTCCGCGTGCAGGCCGGTGAAGAGCTGGCCGATCGCCAGATCGTCGACGAGCGCGCCGGCCGCGAGATCGAAGTCGCCGGCGGCGGCCCCGTGGGCGAGCGTCTCCGGCAGGAGACCCGCGCGCCGCAGCCACCGCGCGGCCCGCCGGTGCAGTTCCGGCTCCGTGCCGGGCAGGCGCTCGCGCAGATGCGCGCGGAGTATCTCCGCGAACAGCGGATGGAGCTGGTACCAGGACTGCCCCAGGTGCTCGACGAACGCGTTGTCGCGGTGCAGCGCGGCGAGCAGCGGCGCGGCGTCGTTGCGCCGGGTCAGGGCGTTCACCAGGTCGGGACAGAAACGGTCCAGCACGCTCACCCGCATCAGGAGGTCCTGCGTCTCGGCCGACCGCCCCTTGAGGACCTCGGCCAGCAGGAAGTCCGCGACGGTGCTGCGGCCCGCCTCGAACTCCTTGAGATAGAGCTCCGGGTCCGCGCTGTCCCGCGCCGCCAGGGCGAACAGGCGCAGCCCGGCGGCCCAGCCCCGGGTGCGGTCGACCAGGGCGCGCGTGGCGGGGTCCGGAAGACGCAGCCCGTGCAGGTCCAGCAGCACGGCTGCCTCCTCGGGGGTGAAGGCCAGCTCGGCGGCGCGGATCTCCGTCAGTTCGCCGGCCGCCCGGTAGCGGTGCAGGGGCAGCAGGGGCTCGGTGCGGGTGACGAGGACGAGGCGCAGGCCCGGCCCGGAGTGGTGCAGGACGAACTCCAGTTGCTCCGCGATCTCGGGCGCCGTCACCCGGTCGTAGTCGTCGAGGACGAGGACGACGGGCCGGTCGCCGTCGTTCAGCCCGGCGGCGAGCGCGGTGAGCAGCCTGCGGTCCACCCCGGCTGCGTCCGCGGGGGCGCCCACCGCGGCGGGTACCGGGACACCGCAGGCGCGCAGGGACTGCAGGACGTACGCCCAGAACACGCCGGGCCTGCAGTCCCCCGCCTCGGCGGTGAGCCAGGCGACCGGCCGGTCGAGTCCGGCGGCCCACTCTGCCGCCAGCAGCGTCTTGCCCGCTCCGGCCGCCCCGTTGACCAGCGTCATCGGCGTGCCGAGCGCCTCGTCGAGATGATCGACGAGCCGTTGCCGCCGTACGTGGGAGGCCGGCCTCGCGGGCAGGGTGAACCGGGTGCGCAGAAACGGGTCTCCCAGCGGATCGGCGGACGGTCCCAGGGCGTCCTCGCGTGTCTCGGCCACGGCGTTCACCACCCTTGTCCACCAGGGTCACGGCATGGGCAGGGCTCCTTGCCTCAGCATCCCAGTCTTCCGGGACCGGCGCGCGCCACGCTCCGGCCACGGCTCCTCACCTGCGTGGATGTCCGACATCGCGGACCCGGCCCGGCCGCCCGCCCGGGGAGCCCGCGGGGGAGGGCGCGGGCGACGGTACGACGGGGCCGGCGGGCTCAGGCCGGGCGGCCCACGGCGGAGAAGTCCGGCCGGAAGGGACTGAGCATGTCCCCGTCCGGCTGGATGACGCCGTAGCTGCCCTCCGGGACCTGGTTCCAGGCACCGGGGAGATCGCCGAGGGGTTCCGACACGACGAGCCGGGTGTCGTCGGAGACCTCGCGCAGGAAGGAGGCGTCCGGGTGCAGGGCCCGCAGGGCGTCCACCGCGGTGCTGAAGAACAGCGACCGCGAGTGGCCTTCGCTGGAGTAGCGGAACGCCCACAGCCGTTCGCCGTCGGCCACCGCGACCGTCATCTGCAACGGGTCGGGGACGCCGTGCGCGCGCCCGGTCGCCTCGACCAGACCGGCCATACGGGCCACGGCACCGGGCGGATCGTCCGTCAGACCGAACGTGAGGGCCAGGAAGAACATGAGCTCGGAGTCGGTGGAGCCCTCGATGTCGGGATACAGGTCGGGATCGACGGCCAGGGCGAGATCCCGCCGGAGCCGGTGGAACCCGCTGATCATGCCGTTGTGCATCCACATCCAGCGACCGCTCCGGAAGGGATGGCAGTTGCTCTGCTGCACGGCCGTTCCGGTCGAGGCCCGGATGTGCCCGAAGAACAGATGCGAGTGGACATGGTGGGCGACCTCGCGCAGATTACGGTCGTTCCACGCGGGCCCCACGTCCCGCAGCACCGCCGGAGTGGCCGTGCCCGGGGAGTACCAGCCGATGCCGAACCCGTCGCCGTTGGTCGTCTCGACGCCCATCCGCGCGTGCAGGCTCTGGTCGATCAGGGAGTGCTGCGGCTCGAACAGCACCTTGCTGAGCAGGACGGGCGTACCGGAGTAGGCGACCCAGCGGCACATGACGGCCCCCGTTCATCACGTCGGAAACCCACCCCAGTATCGCTCCCGGGCGCCCCCCGGGCACGTCGGCCCGTCACCGCGGTCCTCATCCGGCGCGGCGCCGGCGGAACAGCTTCGGGGAGCCCCGGGGATCCTTCGCCGCGCTCGACGGCGCCGGGTTGCAGCCGCAGTTCCTGCACCTGGTAGCAGTCCGAGTGGACGGTGGCGACGACCGCGCCGCACGTGCACACCAGGTTCGGGCCGTACTCGCCGTCCATCCCGCAGCAGTAGCCGCGGCCGCCCGTCCCGGCCGAGGCCGAGGCGATGGAGAGGGTCCCCGCGACCAGCAGGGCGGGGTTCTCGGGGTTGGCGACGCGAGAGCGGCGGCGAGACCGAACGCCTTGACCGGGGTGAAGCGGTCGACGGCCTGCATCCAGCCGGGTGTCTCGGCCGGGCGCCCTTCCCGGGGGCGCCCCCTGCGCGCTCATGAGCGGGTGACGACGCCGGAGCCCTTCGACCGGTGTCTGGAGGAACTCGCCGAAGGCGCTCCATGCGGAGTCGACGTCGTGAACGGCCTGAGGATCGACCCCGTGCCGCCTCGCTATCTGCGCGAACACGTCACCACTCGACCGCCGGGGGATGCGCATGCCGGGAACCCACCGCGCTGGTCAGGGGATGAAAGAGGCGATCAGCAGGGCGAGGGGGAAGAAGATCAAGGGGACGGCCATCGACCAGCCCATGCGCGAGGACGTCTTCGAGCCGACGAGGATGCAGAACGGCGTCATGAGGAGTGCGTAGACATAGAAGCCTGCCCAGGCGACGGCTCCGGCTCCGGACCCCATGGTTCCTCCCCGCGGCAGCTGCGGCAACGCCGATGACGGCATTCCGCCGCCATCCGGACTCCCCGTATTTGAACACGTTCAAGTTCCTTCCGCCAGGGCGCCCGCGTCACGGGTGCGCGTCGCACGGCCGGCGTGCGGCGGTGCCCTGGACGCCGGCAGCAGTGGAACGTTTCGGCCTCCGGCGGCGTCGTTCCCCACCGGGGCACGGCGGCCGTGCCCCGGGGAGGGGTGACCGGGTGCCCAAGGGCGGCTTCGCCGAGTGGATCGAGCGCTTCGAGGACCAGCGCGAGCGCAGGAGTGCCCGAGGCGACCCCGACTGGGCGCGGGGCGCGACGCTGCATCCGGCGGTGTGGGCGAGCATTCAGCGCTTCCAGGTCGGCGAGGACGGTGACGGCGCCAACCTCGTCGGCAAAGCGGACCGAGCCGGCGACGCCGACTACGGGCGAGCGGTCCGCCTCTTCGTCGCCGAGGAGCAGAACCATGCCCGCCTGCTCGCCCGTCTGCTGGCCGCGGGAGGCATGCCGACGCTGACCGGGCATTGGAGCGACACGGTCTTCGTACGGCTTCGGCGTCTGATGGGTCTCCGCATGGAACTGCTGGTGCTGATGATCGCGGAAGTGGTGGCGCTCCGTTACTACCGCGCCCTGCGCGACGGCACCGCCGACCCGCTCACCGCGGACGTGGCGGGGCGGATCCTGTCCGACGAGGAGCGCCACGTCCCGTTCCACTGCGAGCGACTGCACGA
Source organism: Streptomyces sp. NPDC026417 (assembly GCF_055567695.1). Classification (NCBI taxonomy): domain Bacteria; kingdom Bacillati; phylum Actinomycetota; class Actinomycetes; order Kitasatosporales; family Streptomycetaceae; genus Streptomyces; species Streptomyces sp. NPDC026417. The sequence goes on along the minus strand of NZ_JBVHPY010000017.1, from coordinate 195,937 downwards.
CTCCCTCGCCGAGCTGCCTCGCGGGATGCGCCGTCCGGTGATGGCCCTGTGGCGCCTCCTCCTGCTCGCGGTCTCCTCCGTCGTCGCCGTCGACCACGGCCCGGCCCTGCGCCGACTCGGCGTCCGACGCCCGCGGTTCGTGGCCGACGTCATGACCTCGTCCCGCGCGATGGTCTCCGCGGTGCTGGTGCCCCCCGTATGAAGGGACAGGCGTGAGCTGACGACGGCAAGCTCGCGCGCCACGTGGGGAGCCGTTCCCACCGTGCCGGTGGGGGTTGGTGCATCCGGATGAATCCCACCTCGGGCACCCTCCGGATTTTTTCGGAAGTCGGTGGCCCGGGGATGTCGAGAACGTGCCACCTGCTCCGTCCCAGGGACATCAGCGGCCACCACCGGCCGCACGACACAGAAGGAGAAACCGGCATGGCGATTCAGCGGATGGACAACGTGGGCATCGTCGTCGAGGACATGGATGCCGCCGTGGCGTTCTTCGTGGAACTCGGCATGGAGCTGGAGGGCAGGGGGGAGGTCCAGGGCACCTTCGCCGACCAGTGCACCGGACTCGACGGCGTCCACTGCGACATCGCGATGCTCCGGACCCCGGACGGCCACAGCCGGCTGGAGCTGGCGAGGTACCGAAGCCCCGCGGCGACCAGCGCCGGACCGCGCAACCGGCCGCACAACATCGTGGGCACGCACCGCGTGATGTTCGCCGTCGACGACATCGAGGACACCGTCGCCCGTGTGCGCCCGCACGGCGCCGAACTCGTCGGCGAGATCGCCCGGTTCGAGGACATCTACCTCCTCTGCTACCTCCGCGGCCCGGAGGGCATCATCGTCGGCCTGGCCGAGCAGCTGCGCTGAGGACGGCTGTCGGGCTTGCCGAGCTCTGCGCGGGTGCCGGCCGTCGCACGCACGATCCAGCATGCCGCAGGCGTTCGTACCGGCCGGTAGTCTCGATCGTCCATGAGGCGACAACGGGGGGCGTCAGCGAGATGGCGAAGCCGGTACGTGCGGCACTGGGCGAGATGTGGATCACTTGTCAGGTCTGCAAGGGAGACCTGTTCCGGGAGCGAAGCGTTCTGCTCAACAGCACCGGCATGGAGTTCATGAAGCTGGCCTGGGCCGACGAGAGCGCCTCGGGCCTCATCTGCTGGCGATGCGGATACGTCCACCTCTTCGTCAACAACAACATCAAGCTCTACGAAGCCGGCAAGTAGCGGATTGCACCTGGGGGACCCGGTACGGCGCCGGGCCCCCGACCCTCGGTGCGAACCGGACTACATCGAGGCGGAACCCGGGGCGGCCCGGTGTCCCGGTCGGCCGCGGACGCCGGATGACCAGCAGGGACAGGGGCCTTGCCGATCGCCTCCCGTGTGCAAGAAGGTACGTCCATGGCAGAAGCCCCTGATGTGGAGACCGCGTGGGCATGGCTGTTGGAGCGTCGGCCCATGACCCGGGGCTGCTTCGACGACACGTTGCCGCCCGTCGCGGCTGCCGCCTACGCGGAGCCCGTGCTCCGCACCCTCTTCCCGTTCCACACCCACGGCACGCTCAAGTTCATCCGCGCTGCTCCCCCCTGGCACGAGCCACCGGTCGATGATCTGCCGTTCGTCGTGCTGGGAGAGCCGCCGTACAGCGTCCACGCGGCCGGTCACGCGACCCGCCTCGGAGAGGCGGCGACGCCCGAGGACGCCATCAGCCTGGTGGTGGCCCACCTGCCGGCGGACCTGCGCCCGGACGCAGCCGGCCGACGGTCCTGAACGCGGTGCCGTCCAGGCCCGGCCGGTGCCGGAAGTGCGGGGCGAGCCGGTCCTGGTCGCCCGGCACGCGGTCACGGTGGCGCACGTACGGCACTGGTTGCCCGAGTAGGTGTCGGCGGCTGATGTCGACTGTCTTCGAGTGCCCTCCGACTGCCCGGCGGCACGACTGCAAGGGGTCAGCCGCCTGCGGGCCACCCGCCTTCATCGTGAACGAGGATGCCCGGGGAATTCGGATCAACCGCACCCGTGTACGGACTTGGCCGGAAGGCCCGGCGGGTACGCGGCAGTGGCACCTCGGCCAGTTGTCCGCCATGCATCATCCAAAGACCGAAGCAGTCGTCCTCCTCGTCATGGATCAGCACTTGCAGGGTGTGCGGTGCCGTCCAGGGCAGTGATTCCAGGTGTGTCAGCAACCCGATCCACCAGCTCCGACGCACAAACTCGATCCCCCAGCCGTCGATGCCGTTGCCGATCGGTGTGAAGCAGCCGGTCCACGGGCGAGAGTCGTCAGGTCGCGTCAGCGACTCCATGATCTCTGTGTCCTTGGTCAGCACGACGACCTCGGCGAATCTGCTCATGGCGGAGTATCGCCGCATGCAAGGCAGGTGCGGCAACTGATCTGGCCGGGTTCCTGGAGCTGCGTACGCTCTCGCAGATCGGCATCACCAGGGACGTGTACACGCACGTCGTGCAGGACACCCGGCGCTAGGCCAGGAGTCGCATGGACCGGCTGCTCAGAATGGGGCCCGGTCGCCGGTGACCGTCGCGGCTGATGTCAAATCTGGATGTCAGAAGGGGGCCACCTGCCGAAGTCGGTAGGTGGCCCCCTTCTGAAGTGGTGCCCCCGGCAGGATTCGAACCTGCGACACCCGCTTTAGGAGATCATTCGGGCGATCCGCTGGTCAGCAGCGAGACATGCCCGCCCACATGCAGTGGCGTGCAGTCGGTCCTCCGAGTACGGCTAGGTGCGCCGACGTTGCCGTCAAAGACTGCCGTCAGTCATCTGCGTCTGCCGCCTCGCTTGCCCGGCCATGGCCTACAGACGCCAGCGTTCGTGGTGGTGGCGGACGCACTAGGCAGAGCTGACGACGCGGCCCGTACGGCGGGGAGGCCGGGCAATGCCCGACCTTCGGCATCGAACGATGAACGGCGTCTGACTACCCGATGCCGGGCGCTCCCGATGCCCACGTTTCTCGGAGTCCTCACCGCTGCATGACGAAGACAGAGAAAATGGCAACCCTCTGTAGCCGGCTCATGCGATGATGCAGCAACTTAGCGGATAGAAAGCTGACTGGTGGGCATGGAATTCTTGACTCTGAACGCAAAGAACTTCCGAGCGTACGAGGAATTCACACTGGATGCTAGCAGTGCGGGTCTCACTCTCGTGACTGGACCCAATAACTCGGGCAAGAGTTCTTTGCTAAATGCGCTTGACGTAGTAGCCATGCTGCCTTCCGAGACGCCGTTCGGAAGGTATGGTGCATCACCTGTTGTACGTGCGTGTTTTTCACTCTCTGCTGAGGAGCGGAGAGAGATCCTCGGCCGTGGCAGTGATCCCGATGAAGGCCTCATTACTAGAGGAGACCTTAAATGGGTAGAGTGGAAATTCGCCGAGCTTGAGGGAAAAATGCGGCCGGTTGAGATTTCTGCCCCGCTCCGGCAAGCGCCAGTTCCGCTCGCGAAGGTTTACCGCGATGGTGGAAATTACAAAATTGATGCTCCGGGGCAGGCTATCAGGGATTGGAATGGTACGCCAAATATCCATGTCGGTTACGATGTTGATTCGGCTGAAATGGTGCTCAGTCGCCCTGGGGGAATCCCTTCCCTGGGAGGCATATTGAAGCTCTTCACTGACTGGCAGCGAGGATATTTTCATTTCGATCCTCTTCGCCGCTCGCGTGCACGGGAAGTGCCGCTAGCCTCTCATGAGCGGCTTGAGCGCGATGGTCAAAACCTTGCTGAGGTGCTGATCCATCTTCAGCACAATGACCCAGAATCCTGGAAACGCCTCAGCAGCCTTTTGGAAAGGATAGTTCCTAACGTTGGTGAGCTGATGACACCTACTTCGCAAGGTATGTTTCATGTCGCCTTTCGAGAGATGCATGACGGACGGGCTTTCTTTCATAACCTCAAGGACGTAGGCACTGGAGTAGAGCAGGTTCTTCTCACCCTCGTCGCGGGCTTGACCTCATCGGCACAGACCGTGGTGCTTGAAGAGCCTGAGACGGGCCTGCATCCAGCTGCGCAGCGAGCGCTGTTGAACGTCATTCAGGATTGGGCCCGAACGAAACGTAACTTCTTCATCTCGACTCACTCGACCGTATTTCTCGACTGGTCTTCATCGGACATTTTGTCGGTTAGTCGAGATGTGGATGGCGCACGGGTTAATGCTGTATCGAATAACCGTGCGGAAGTCCTTCACGCTCTCGGGGTGCGCCTTAGTGACGCTCTCTCGGCGGAGAGGCTCCTTGTTCTGGAGGGAAAGTCTGACGAGCTGATTATGCAACAGTGGTTTCCCGAACTGATCGGCAATCCGGCGGTAGCAATCATTAGGGGGGAAGGAGGGGACAGTGCTCGCCACGTGGATATTCTAGCCAAGTGGCTGGAGCAGGCCGATCAGATTGGGCTGAGGAAGATCCTGTACGTGCGTGATCGAGATGAGCTTCCTCAAAGGTTGCTGGAGAAGCTTGAGGCGAAGGAAACTGCCTTCCTTCTTCCCTGTCGGGAGATCGAGAATCTACTACTCGACTTCGATGCGCTTTCTGCCTATTTTGCTGACCGTGCGGGAAAAGCGTTTGATCCAATTGAGATTGGTGAATATGCAAGAAATGTCGCCGACGGGCTTCGTCAGACGGTAGTGATGAAGCGGACCGCGTGGGATTTGGAGCCGCTGCGGTTTGTGGATAATAAGCTACGCGACAGGCTTTCGCGGAGGAATGCAGGAAAAGAGCAAATCGTCGAGGCAGTCGTGTCAAGGATCCCGGAGAGGGATACCTACGCCGAACATGTCCGATCTCGCTGGGATTGCAATGAGGTTGCGGTTCTAGATTGTTGGGATAGTGAATGGAAGATCCTGACACCTGGATTCGAATTGCTTCATGCTCTCTATCGTGAATATCTAGGGGTTTCGTATGACAAAGTGAGTGACGGTCCAATCCTTGCCGCTAAGGTCTCCCCGCCGGAGTCTCTCGCAGAGATCGTGAAGAGCTTCATTGGGTAGCGCGAGTGTCTTTGTACAGATAGCCCGGTAGGCGCTGGGAGGTGGTCCGCTGGCGATGCCGCTGCGTGGACCGCCCTGAAACGCGAGATCATCCGGGCGCCCTACTGGTCAGCGGTGAGCCGTGTTGGTCTCTCGTGAATGGTGTGCGGTCGGTCCTCCCAGTACGGCAACGTGCACTGGTATTGCCGTCAAAGACTGGCGTCACTCCACTGCTTCCCCTCGCCTGCCTCACGGGGGGTACGTCAGCGATCAGCGCCTAAGCGCGAGCCCTGCCCACGGCCAGGAGGTGTGAACTGGCAGCAAGCAATTCCGGGTACGGCTCTGCCATGCGCGCCGCCTCCATGGCGGAGGCGATCAGCTCGTCCGTGGGCCCCTCACCCGGCTGCTGCTCGGCAGCCTTCACGAGCGACCACGCGGGCCCCTCGATCCCGAAGACCTGCACATCCGTCAATCCAGAGGCCGCCAACTCCGCCACAAGCTCTCCGAGGTCGCCCGCACCCCGCGCCCGAAGCGCAGCCCGGATGAGCTGCTGGACGAGGCGCGGAAGGCGACGGCCGATTGGCCGGACGCCAGGCTGACCGCCGAGGGCATCCGCCGTGAGGTCCGCACCTCCCCGGCGAACGCCCGCACGCTGCGCGACACCCTGCGCGCCGAACGCGGCCTCCAGGTCGCCTGATGGCCACGCTGCCGGTCTACCGGTGGCGGCTCGCCCCGGACGGCTACGCCACCTACCGCCAGCTCCGCGCCCTCGGACTACGACCCGGCGGTCAAGGGGTGGCGGCGCAGGTGGAACGCCCCCGGCGGCGCCGGGGCCCGCTGGTCGCCTACCTGTACCGCATCGACCGGGCGAAGCCGGTCCGGCCGATGACGTCGGCCCGGTGGGCGGCCCTGGCCAAGGCCAACGCCGCCCGCCGCATCTGCCCCGAGTGCCGACGTGATGCGGGATACGTCATCCCGCCCTCGCTCGGCATGTGTCCTGCCTGCGCCTTTCCCGACAACGCCCCGGAGGCTGCGTCATGGAACAGCTCCCCGCACAGCGCCCCCTGACCGTCGTTCAGCTCCCCGACGGCAGCCACGTCTACGCCGACCCCACCGCCCTGCCCGCACAACAGCCCGCCGGGCCGCAGGTGGTCCACATCCACCAGGCCCCGCCGGACCGCACGGTGCAGCGCGTCGCCCTCGGCTCCGGGGTGGGTGCCGGTGCGGTGGCGACCGGCGTCTACTTCGGCCCGCTGCTCGTCGGCGCGTTGACCGCCATCGCCGCAAACCTGGCCATGCTCGCCTTCATCGCGCTCGTGCTGGGCTGGTCCGTCGTCACGGTCGTCCGCGCCGTCGGCGACAGCAGCAAGAGCACCGGCAGGCGCGGCCGCAAGGGCCGCTGAACCACCCCGAAGCCGTAGGCGCCCCGCAGGGCGTCCGAGCCCCCTTCCGGGTGGGGTTTGACCCCCGGACGGCCGTTCGGCCGCCAGAGACCCCGTAGCAACGCAGGGCGACGGAAGTTTCTGTCCTCGCGCGCGCACGCGTAGGGCCCGCCTCGGAAACCAGGAAACCGGAAACACGCTCACTCCGCGTAACAAGCACGTGTGGTGACGGGCCGTCGCATGGCCCGTCACCACCAACTCACTGAGCCCGGAAATGAGGACACCCGTGAGCCACGGACAAGTCTGGCGCACCCACCGCCAGTACGCCGCCACTGCCGCCCGCTGGACCGCCGACCACTGGCGCAAGGAAGCCGAGCGCCGCCGCGCCCTGCGCGCCGAACGCAAGCCACTCGTGCGAGACGCCCGCCGCGCTCTGGCCACCGCACGCGCCATCGACCCCGAGGGCGTCACCCCCATCCGCCACCGCGCGGAGCGGGAGTTGCGCACGGCCAAGCGGCGTGTGCCGGACCCGATGTGGCTGTTCGCCACCAAGACCGCCGCCGCGCTCGGGGCCGCCGGGTACGTGTGGCTGCCGCAGGTCTCCGCCCGCGCATGGGTGTGGTCGGCCGTGGCCGTCGTCGCTGCGGTCACCGCCCTGTCGGTGTGGATCGCGGTGCGCGAGCGCGACACCAGCGGACTGAAGTCCACCGCCGAGGAGTCCGCGCTGCTCAAGCGTCTTCAGCCGCAGCACTGGAAGGAGCATGCCGAACAGCGCGGCCTCGCCGGGACGCTGACCGGGCGGCCCAAGCTGACCGATGCCGGGATCGTGTGCGCCGTTCGGCTCGACGGCACGTGGACGGCGACCAAGTTCCGTGGTGCCGAGGAGCACGTTCGCAACCTGCTCGGGGCCCGCACGAGCCTGCGCATGCAGATCAAGGCGGGCAAGCAGGGCGGCTGGGCCGAACTCACCTTGCGCACCCGCAGCGCGGCCGACGGCGACGACCTGACGTGGACGCCCGAGCGACGCTCCCTCGGCATCGACACCGTCACCGGCGAGCAGGTGAGCGTGCCGCTCGGGGAACGGCTACTCATCGCCAGCCGCTCCGGTGCCGGTAAGTCGGTCGCCTCCTGGCCGCTGCTGTTCGACGCGTCCGAAGGCGCCACCAACGCCCTCGTCATCATCGACCTCAAGCGCGTGGAAGGCCGCCTGTGGGACCACCGCGCCCGCGTCGCCTCCACCCCGCGCGAAGTCGTCGACCTGGTCGACGAGCTGGAGACGGAGATGCTGGAACGGCTCGCCATCCTGCCCAAGGGACAGGACACCTGGACCCCCACCGCCGAGCGGCCGCGCATCACGGTCGTCGTGGACGAGGGCGCCGAGGTCATGACGGCCGCCGACAAGGTTCCGTGCGAGACCGAGAGCGGCGACGGCAAGACTCGCACCGTCAACCGTTCCGCCCTACCGGGCCTGGAGTCCATCGCACGGATGGGCCGCGCTGCGTGCATCGACCTGTGGTGGATGACGCAGAAGCCCAGCATCAACGACGGCATCCCCAAGCAGATCGCCCCGCAGATCGGCGTCTCCATCTGCCTCGCGGTCCGCACGCCGGCCGAAGCCCGCGTGGTCCTCGGCGAGGACGCTCAGGCCAAGGGCTGGAACGCCGACGAACTCCCCGTCCCGGAGACGCACGTTCGGCTCTACCTGGTGCCCGTGCTCGGTACCAAGCGGCTGGAGTCGCTGAGTGTCGCCGATGTGCGCCGCTTCATCACGCGCATGCAGACGACGCACACGGCCGCCACTGCCAAGGAGGCGCACCGCGTGCTCCGTACCGCGCTCACGGCGGCCGTACGGGAGGAACTGATCACTCGGAACGTTGCCTCGCTGGTGGAGCCACCGCGCGTCAAACAGCGCGAGATTTGGCCTTGGTCCCTGGAAGAGACGTTGGCCTTCCTGGAAGCGGCGCGGAAGGACCCGCTGTACGCCGCCTTCGTCCTGGCCATCGCCATGGGGCTGCGACGCGGTGAGCTTGTGGGGCTGCGCTGGTCGGATGTGGACCTGGACAACCGGGTGTTGCACGTGCGTCAGCAGACAACGCTGTACGACGACGACCCGAAGAGTCGCCGCAGCCGCGTGGTTCCGATGCCCGCACTGTGCATCGCGCCGCTGCGCTGGCACCGATTGCGGCAGCGTGAGACCTACACACGCACGGGTGTCGAATGGTCGGAGAGCGGCTACGTCTTTGCCACGCGGAACGGCCGGCCGGTCGAGCCGCGCAACGTCTATCGGTCGTTCACGCGAGTCGCCGCCGATGCCGGGCTGCGCGTGGTCCGGCTGCACGACGCCCGGCACGGTTGCGCCACGCTGCTGACGGCGGCGGGCGTCGCGCCCCGCGTCATCATGGAGATCCTGGGGCACAGTCAGATCAGCATCACGATGGACGTGTACACGCATGTCGTGCACGACACCCAGCGTGAGGCGATCAGCCACATGGACCGGCTGCTCAAGCGGCGTCTGCCTGCCGCCTAGCCACAAAGGGAACGGCGTTGCTCGGGTACTTGATGTACCCGAGCAACGTTCGTTCTCGATACATGCTTGATTTTCGTACTCGATACATGCTCCACTCGTGTCATGACGAACATCCGGCTCACCAAGCCGACGATCGCCGTCCTGGAGGCGCTGCTCTCCGCGACGAGTGACACTCCAGCCTGGGGCCTCAGCATCTGCCGTGATGCCGACCTCGGTCCCGGCACCGTCTATCCGATCCTCGACCGACTTGCCGAGCGCGGCTGGGTCACCAGCCATGAGGAGTCTGGTCCCCACCCGGGCCGGCCGGCCCGCCGGTTCTACGAACTCACAGGAACCGGCCGCCAGCAGGCTAGTCAGTCCCTGGAAGCCCGAAAGGCTCGTCGCTTCGGTCTTGGCTTGGCTGGGGGTACTGCATGAGCCGCCGAATTCATCACCCAACGGTCGATGTGGTGAGGCTCTCGCCACAGGCCCGCGCATCTCTCATGGAACTGAGCGACAAGGAGCGCCGGGATGTGGCTGACCGCCTCAGGTCAGTAGCGAAGGGGCACGTGCTCCTCATGCCCTCGATCCTCGCCAGGGGCGGCCCAGCTCACTCCGATGCGATCGACCTTGGAGGCGGATTGACGATCGCTGCAACCGCAACCAACAGTGGTTCGAAGCCCCAGAACTCGCCACGGGGTGCGTACTCGGTTGCCATCGACGTTGAGCAAATCACGCTGCGTCGCGCAGACGCGATCGACTCCCCGCCGCGCTCGGCTCTGAGGACGACAGGTTTTGCTGCTCTGTTGGCTGGGCGGCGCCGTTCCCACCTGTATCGGGATTGGGTGGCTTTGCTGGCTGGCTCACCGGAGGATGGCGTTACGTTCTCTTCAGGGCGCCAGTTCGTACTGGCGCTGGGCTTCCTGTGCGCAGCGCTGCGTATGCGCATGAATGATCTCGCCCGTCTGCTCTGGTGGCCGGTGGACTGGTTGCTGAGTACTTCGTCGCGTACGAACGCGTTCATCACGGCCGTGGTGGGCATGCAGGCGATCTACATCGTTCGCCACGATGGGTTGACAGCCCTTGTGACCGAGGTGTGGCATCCCTGCGCCCTCGCTGGGGCGGCACTCTTCGCTCTGGCGCACTGGCTCCGCCGCGTGCGCGGCATTGATCCGGCTACTACAGACAAGAAGGGTGCCGACGAGTAGGCGTAGGGAGTCGCTGCCGTCAAGCTCTGCCGTCAAAGGCCCCGGACCATGATCGGTCCGGGGCCTTTTGGCTGGTGCCCCCGGCAGGATTCGAACCTGCGACACCCGCTTTAGGAGAGCGGTGCTCTATCCCCTGAGCTACGAAGGCGTGCGGATCTCGGTGGAGACCCGGCGACTAGCGTAGCGGATGGCCGCACGGGTCGAAGGGGTCAGTGGGGGGCGTGGGGGCTCGGGCCGTCAAGGGTGCGGCGCGGGGCGCGACTTGGGGCGGGGCGCGGTGCCCGGTGCGTCGTGAGCTGGGGGGCGGGGCGGCGGTGATCGCCCGGGGATGATCATCCGGGGGTGATCCTCCGGTGGTGCTGGTCCGCAGTCCGAGGCGGATGCCCGTGCGGGCATCCGCGTCCGAGGTTCCGAGCGGCGCCCGCCCGCGCGTCGGCGCCCGCCCGTGCGTCGGCGCCCGTCCGTGCGGACCGGCGCCTACCCCGCCGATTTCTGCGGGGGTCGAGTGGAGGCCCATCGACCTTCGAGTGGAGATCGAGCACCCAGACCCTAAACCGCATGGACGGTTTGTTACCCTCATTCGGAGTCTCTCCAGCCGGAATGGGAGCCCCCGATGGCCAAGCAGGAGCGCGCGGTCCGTACCCGCAACGCGTTGATCGAGTCCGCCGCCCAGCTTTTCGACCAGGAGGGCTTCGAGGTGGTCACCCTGGCGGCCATCAGCGCCCGCGCCGGGGTCAGCAACGGGGCGCTGCACTTCCATTTCGCGAGCAAGGCCGCCCTCGCCGAGGCGGTCGGCCGGGCCGCGGCCGAGCGGCTCGAATGGATCACCGGAGTGGGGGAGGGGTCGGGGGGAGGAGGGGGCCCGTCCGTGGCCGTACCTCCACCGGAGGGCGCGAACGCACCGGCAGGCGGTTCCCTCCAGGTCCTCGTCGACGCCTCCCACGCCCTCCTGCACGGGCTGAGTCACGACGTCGTCCTCCGTGCCGGGTTCGCGCTGACCGGAGGGGCGGATTCCGTCACGGCCGGTGATCAGCTGCATCGCCGGTGGCACGAGTACGTGATCGACATACTCGGCCGCGCCGACCGCGAGGGCCTCCTGGCCAGGGACGTGTCCGCGCGGGACGCGGCCAACACCATCGTCGCCACCGTCGTCGGCTTCGAGACCCTCGGGGCGCGGGACGAGCGGTGGCTCTCGCGGACCACCCTCACCCGGTTCTGGACGCTGCTGCTCCCGCGCCTCGCCGCCGCGACCGTCGTCGGCGGGCTGATCGCCGCCGGGCGGCCCTCGGCGGACGCCGCCGTCACCCCCGGAGCGCAGGCAGCACAGGCCAGGAACGGCACCGGCGTGTAGGCGGGCACCCCCCCGTCACGCGCTCGGTACCCGCCCGAACCTCCCCGCCTCCCGCAGATCCGTCTCGATCCGCGTCGCCGCCGCATGCAGTTCCGGAAGGACCTCCGACACGCACTGCTCCGGCGTCCGGCGGCTGCTGTGCATCGCGACGTTCACCGCGGCCACGACCCGGCCCGCGACGTCGCGCACCGGTACGGCGATGGAGCGCAGGCCCTCCTCCAGTTCCTCGTCGACCAGGGCGTACCCCTGCTCCCGTACCCGGTCCAGGACGGCTCTCAGCTGCTCGGGGTCGGTGACCGTACGAGGGGTCAGCGCGGCCGCCTCGGGCAGCTGCGGGTCCGGGAGGCCCGCCAGCATGGCCCGGCCGAGCGAGGTCGCGTACGCGGGCAGCCGGGTGCCGACCGTGACGTTGACGCTCATCACCCGCCGGGTGGCGACGCGCGCCGTGTACTGGATGTCGTCGCCGGCCAGGACCGCCAGCGACGCCGAGTCCTGGAGCTGCTGGGAGAGCGTGGTCAGGTGCGGTGTCGCGATCTGCGAGAGGGTGAGCCGGGACAGCGGCGGATAGCCGAGGCCCAGGACGCGCGGGGTCAGCCCGAAGACCCGGTCGCGGGCGGTGACGTACCCGAGGTGCTCAAGGGTGATCAGGGCGCGCCGGGCCGTGGCCCGGGCGAGCCCGGTGGCCTGCGCGACCTCCGAGAGCGTCAGTTCGGCGCGGCCCTCGCCGAACGCCGTGAACACCGTCAGGCCGCGGGCCAGCGACTCGATGAACTCGCGGCCCAGTTCCTGCTTGGAGGCCCCCGTCCACCCGGCGAGCCCGGACCGTGCGGCGGGCTCGGCGGGCGGTGTCCGCCGCAGTTCCTCCTCCATGGCGTCCACGGCCCTCCGCAGCCGGGGCAGCAGCGTGTCCCGCAGATCAGCGGCCGTGTGCCGGCTGGTGTGGCTGACCACGCTGACGACGCAGGCGATCCGGCCGGAGCCGTGGTCGCGCACCGGCACGGAGAGGGCGACCAGCCCCTGCTCGATGAGCTGGTCGTCGAGGGCCCAGCCGGTCTCCCGGGCCTCGGCCGTACGCCGCTCGAAGTCGTCCCCGAGGGCCGGCCGGCACCGGGGCGGTTCGGCACCCTGCGCCGGTGCGTCCGTGGACGGCGACCGCTCCCCCGTACGCCCGGCGCCCGTCGTGCCCGCTCCGGGGCCCGCGCCCGCCGCGCCGGTCCGCGCCCCCGGGGCCTCGTCCTCGTCCTCGTCGATGTCCAGCGGCCGGCTCCTGGCGGGCACCGCCGGGAAACCGCGGTCCTCCGGATCGGCGGCCCGGCGGGCGTGCCAGCGCGCCCACTCGGCGGCCCCCCACTCGGTCGCGAAGAGCGGCCCCGGGGCGGTGCGTTCGGCCGGGAGCAGGTCGCCGATACGGAAGCTGAGGGACATCGCGCGCCGACGGGTGGCCTGGTGGATGAACCGGATGCCGTCGAGGTCGCAGACGGCCAGGGACACGGATTCGTCGAGCTCGTCGGCGAGGGCGTCGGCGTGCGCGGCGAGGAGCCGGGGGAGGCGCAGCGCGGCGAGGTAGGCGTTGCCGAGCTCCATGAGGCGCGGCGCGAGCACGGCGTCGCGGCCGTCCAGGCGTACGTATCCCATGCGGGCGAGCGTGGCCGTGATCCGGTCGACGGTGGACCGTGCGAGCCCGGTGGCCCGCTCCAGGCCGCTCAGGCTGGAGGCCCCGTCGGCGTCGGTCAGCCGCCGCAGGACGGCGATGCCGCGCATCAGGGGGGCGACCGCTTCGGCGGGTACGGGGGTGTCGAGTGCCGGCGAGACGTTCGATGGCATGGGGAGCTCTCCGTTGCGGATCTCAGGTGAGACACCGTAATGCTTGGCGGGCCGCCCCAGCAGGAGCGCGGCACCGGGCCCCGGGGGGACCGCCGCCCCTCACCGTCGCGTCACGAACACCCGGTAGTTCCCCGCCAGATCCGCCCCCGCGACCGTGACGCGGACCCCCGTCTTCGGGTCCTGGAAGGACTCGCCGGGCGTGAAGGGCGCGTCGGAGAGTTCCGCGTGGACGTTGGGGCTGCGGGTGCAGCCGCCGCTGTCGCGCTGGGAGTCGAGGACGCTGACGGGGCCGTTCCCGGTGTCGATGTCGGCGTCGACCTTGTAGATGAGGATGCCGGGACGGCAGACGGTCTCGTCGTTGCCGGCGCGGGTGCGCAGCTCCAGCGCGTACCCGGTCTTGGTGTCGAGCGGGACGAAGACCAGCTTGGTGCCGCCGCTCCTGGCGAGCGGGCTCAGGGTGTACTCGCTGGTGCCGGGGGCGGCGGCGCAGCGGACCTGGGACTCGTCGAGCCAGCCGAGCTTCCACTTGTGCCAGCCGAGCAGGTCGTTGTCGGCGCCCCAGTCCTCGCTCATGATGTCCCAGTGGCCGACCGCGCCGCCGCCGTCCTGGGTGTAGAGGTCGGGGAGGCCGAAGGTGTGCCCGTTCTCGTGCGGCAGGACGCGGTAGCCGGTGTCCCCGTAGGAGCCCGAGCCGTCGTCCTGGCGGCTGTAGACGAAGGACGCGTTGGCGACCGGGACGCCGTCCGCGACCGGGGCATCCGGGTTGCCCGCGAAGGTCACCGACAGGACGGTGTCCAGGGCGGAGGGTCCCGCGTTCGGGGTGACCAGCACGTTCAGGATGTCGTACGCGCGGAAGTCCACCTTGGGGTCGGCGGCGGCCACGATGTCCTGGACCAGGTCCCGGTAGCCGGGCTCGAAGGGGGCGCCGCGTTCTATGCCGTACTGCTTGAAGGACCGCGGCATCCGCAGCCAGTCCCGGATGGGTGCTTCCGGGCGGTAGTCGAGGCGGCCGTAGGAGCTGGTGCGGAACCATTCCCTGGTCTTGGGGAAGAACTCCGCGAGGCGGTCGAGCGCGCTGCCCTCGCCGGGCGCGTCGGAGAAGTCGACCATCAGGTTGAGGGCCCGGACGGTGCCGGTGGAGCGGGCGTAGCCGGGCGGGGTGGGGATGCCCTCCGACATCTGCACGTTCACGGCGCCGCTGATCATGCAGGAGCCGAGCGCCGTGGAGCGGGCCAGCGCGATGGAGCCCGACGTGGTCGAGCCCGCCGTGAGGTGCCCGGTGCCGGCGGAGGTGCTGACCGCCAGCGTGAGGGCGGTCACCGACGCGAAGGCGGCCACACGGCGCGGGCGTATCCGACGGCTGGTCGGCTGCATGCATGGGCCCTTCGCTCCCCGGCAGCCGCCGGTTTCCGGCTGCACCCTTGCGATCACCCTCGGCCGCGGGGTGCGGGGGCGCTCGCTGGAGGAGACCGAACGTGGGTTTCTTTCCCGAAAAGAGTGTGACGCAGGTCACATGGAGCCCGGGAAATAACCGGGGATCGTTTCCCCGTTTAGCCAGGTGTCCGAGCGAAACGGGGAAACGGTCCCCGGATCGCCGCCAGGGCGACCGGACCGCGACGGAGACCCCGCCGCACCGGGTACCCGGACCGCGACGGAGCCCGCCGCACCGGACCGCAGGACCCCGGAGCGCATCCGGGCGCACGACCCCGGAGTCGCCTCCGGACGCAGCACCCCGGAGTCGCCTCCGGGCCGCACCACCTCCGGAGTCGCCTCCGGAGCCCCGCCGGACCGTCCGATCCGGCCGACCTACTGGAGGAGTACGCCGTGGAGACCGCCACCCCCACGCAGCGCCGAGCGTCCCGGCCGCGCGCCGATGCCCTGCGCAACAGGGAGCGGATCGTCAGCGCGGCCCGCGAGATGTTCGTCGAGTTCGGCCCCGACGTGCCGTTCGACGAGATCGCCCGCCGGGCCGGTGTCGGCAACGCCACGGTGTACCGCAACTTTCCCGACCGCGACGCACTGGCGCGGGAGGTCGTCTGCTCGGTCATGGACCGCACGTCGGAACAGATCGAGACCGCCCTCGCCGAGGGCGGTGACGCGTTCGAGGCACTGAGCCGCTTCGTGCACGCCGCCGCCGACGAGCGCATCGGCGCCCTGTGCCCGATGCTCTCCGAGGGCTTCGACCAGAACCACCCGGATCTGGTCGCCGCCCGGGACCGCATCACGGAACTGGTCGAGCTGCTCATGGAGCGCGCTCGCCGGGCCGGCCAGCTGCGCCCCGACATCGCGTTCGGCGACATGATGATCGCCCTGACCCAGCTCACCCGGCCGCTGCCCGGCACCGCGTGCCAGGGGATCGACCGGTTCGTACACCGCCATCTGCAGCTGTTCCTGGACGGTATGCGGGCGCCGGCCCGTTCCGTACTGCCCGGAGTGGCCGCCACCGTGGAGGACCTGCGACGAGCCTGACCGATGAGTCCGGCGCCCGGCGCCGGTCACTGTTCGCACCACGCTTCCGGCCGTCACCGACGACGCGCCGTCCCTCCCGACGACATCACCGGCCGTCACCGTCGACGAGCCGTCTCCTCACCTTCGCTTTCTGATCCCTTTTTTCGCTACGAAGTACCGAAGTGGGTACCCCCATGTCTGAAACAGTCCGGGCCACCGCCAAGGCGGATCTGGCCGACGCCCATTCCAACCGCTGGAAGGCGCTCAGCTTCATCGCGCTCGCCCAGCTGATGGTCGTCCTCGACGCCACCATCGTGAACATCGCCCTGCCCTCCGCCCAGCAGGACCTGGGGATCTCGGACGGCAACCGGCAGTGGGTCATCACGGCCTACGCGCTGGCCTTCGGCGGACTGCTGCTCTTCGGCGGACGGATCGCCGACCTGTGGGGCCGCAAGCGCACCTTCGTCGCCGGCCTGATCGGTTTCGCCGGCGCGTCCGCCCTCGGCGGCGCGGCCACGAACGAGGCGATGATGCTCGGCGCCCGCGCCCTGCAGGGTGCCTTCGGCGCGCTGCTCGCGCCCGCCGCGCTCTCCCTGCTCGCGGTGATGTTCACCGAGCCCAAGGAGCGCGCCAAGGCGTTCGGCATCTACGGCGCGATCGCCGGTGGCGGCGGCGCCGTGGGCTTCATCCTCGGCGGTGTCCTCACCGAGTACCTGGACTGGCGCTGGACGTTCTTCGTGAACATCCCGTTCGCGATCATCGCCGCCGCCGGCGCGTACTACGTCATCCGTGAGCCGGCCGGCGGCCGCAACCGCTCGCCGCTCGACATCCCCGGCGTCATCCTCTCCATCCTCGGCCTGGTCACGCTCGTCTACGCCTTCACCCGCGCCGAGTCCGACGGCTGGGGCGACTCCGTGACCGTCGGCCTGTTCGTGGCGTCGGTGGTCCTGCTCGCCGCGTTCGTGTTCGTCGAGTCCCGGGTCAAGGCACCGCTGCTGCCGCTGCGCGTCATCACCGAGCGCAACCGCGGAGGCGTCTACCTCTCGCTCGGCCTGGCGATCATCGCGATGTTCGGCCTGTTCCTCTTCCTGACCTACTACCTGCAGATCGTGAAGGGCTACTCGCCGGTCAAGACCGGCTTCGCCTTCCTGCCGATGATCGGCGGCATGATGGTGGGCTCCACGCAGATCGGCACCCGCCTGATGACGCGGGTCGCACCGCGCCTGCTGATGGGCCCGGGCTTCCTGGTCGCCGCACTCGGCATGCTGCTGCTGACCCGGCTGGAGATCGGCTCCTCCTACGCCAGCACGATCCTGCCGGCGATGGTCCTGCTCGGTCTCGGCATGGGTACCGCGTTCATGCCCGCCATGTCGCTGTCCACGCACGGTGTCGAGCCGCGTGACGCCGGTGTCGCCTCCGCGATGGTCAACACCTCGCAGCAGGTGGGCGGTGCGATCGGCACGGCCCTGCTGAACACGATCGCCGCCTCGGCGACGACCTCGTACATCAAGGACCACATCGCGGGTGCCACCTCGCAGTCCCAGCAGCAGCTGGTCCAGCTGCAGGGCCAGGTGCACGGCTACACCAACGCCATCTGGTTCGCCGTCGGCATCCTGGTGGTCGCCGCCACGGTGGCCGTGACCTTCATCAACACGGGGCGTCCGAACATCGCCCCGGCGTCCGGCGAGGGCGTGGGCGACGGCATCGAGGACGAGCTCAAGGTCCCGGTGATCGCCCACTGACACCCGGTACCCCGCCCCGGGGGCCGAAGGTGCTTCGCGTACGGGACGGGGGGTGGGGACGCCCCGCCCGTACGCGTCCCAGGGTCCGCCCCGGTTCCGAGCTCAGCGGAACCGGGGCGGACCCGCGTCTTGGCGGACCCCGGAGCAGGGCGGACCCGCGTCCGCATGGTTTCTGCGGGGAGCGGCGCGGACCGGCGTCCTAGCGCAGCCAGGGCAGGTCCGCGCCCACGTCCTCCGGCTGGAGCCCTTCGGCGATGATCCGCATGATCTCGCCGAGGGACTTCTGCTGATCGGGGGTGAGCCGGTCGAAGAGGGCCTGGCGGACGGCGGCGACATGGCCGGGTGCCGTACGCCGCAGCACCTCCCGGCCCTCGTCCGTCAGCACCGCGAACTGCCCCCGCCTGTCCGAGGGGCAGTCCTCGCGCCGCACCCAGCCGCTCTTCTCCAGCCGGGCCACGGCGTGCGAGAGGCGGGAGCGGGTGATCTTCGCGTTCATGGCCAGCTCGGTCATCCGCAGCCGCCTGCGCGGCGCCTCCGCGAGCTGCACGAGCAGGCCGTAGTAGATGTGCGGCATGCCCGCGTCACGCTGCAGCTGACGGTCGAGGTGGTCCTCGAGCAGGGTCGTGGCGTGCATGTACGCGCGCCAGATGCGCTGTTCCTCGTCACTGAGCCAGCGCGGCTCTTCCGCGGGTGCCGTGTTCATGCACCCCACTGTACGAGGCCTCTCCTTGAAGGTTAAACAAGTGGGGAGTACGCTCGATGTAGAGCTTTAGAGTTCAAGTACCAGTGAGGGAGCCGCCGTCATGCCCGCCACCACCGCCGAGGAGCGCACCACGGAGCGCATGCCCGCCCTCTACCTGAGCCACGGCGCCCCGCCGCTCGCCGACGACCCGGTCTGGCCGGGCCAGCTGGCCGCCTGGTCCGCCGACCTGCCCCGCCCCACGGCGATCCTGATGGTCTCCGCCCACTGGGAGGAGGCCCCGCTCGCCCTCGGCGCGGTGGAGACGGTCCCCCTGGTCTACGACTTCTGGGGCTTCCCGGAGCACTACTACCGGGTCCGGTACGCCGCCCCGGGCGCCCCCGCTCTCGCCGAGTCCGTACGCAAGCTGCTGCGCGCCCCCGGTACGCCCGTGCAGGACATCCCCGACCGGGGCCTGGACCACGGTGCCTACGTGCCGCTGGTGGAGATGTTCCCCGGCGCCGACATCCCGGTCCTGCAGATCTCCATGCCGACGCTCGACCCGGTCGCGCTCATGGAGATCGGCCGCAAGCTGGCGCCGCTGCGCGACGAGGGCGTGCTCATCGTGGGCTCCGGCTTCTTCACCCACAACCTGCGGGCGCTCAGTCAGGAGGGCCGGGTCTCCTCGGTGATGGCCGAGTTCGACGACTGGGGGCGGCGCGCCCTGGACGCCCAGGACCTGGACGCCCTGCTCGACTTCGAGAACAAGGCCCCGGCGGGCCGCCTGGCACACCCCCGTACGGAGCACTTCGCACCCCTGTTCGTCACCCTGGGCGCGGCTCACGAGGAACTGGCCTCGCAGCGCACGGTGATCGACGGCTTCTGGCTGGGACTCGCCAAGCGCTCGCTGCAGATCGGCTGACCCGCCGGGCGCCGCCGGAACCGCCCGGGGGAGTCAGAGCTCCTTCTCGTACCAGGCCACGTCCCAGTAGCGGCCGAACTTGCGGCCCACCTCCCGGTAGGTGCCGACGTGCCGGAACCCGAAGCGCTCGTGCAGCCGCGCGGACGGCTCGTTGGGCAGCGCGATGCCGGCGTAGGCGCGGTGCAGATCCTCGCCGGCGAGGGACTCGAAGAGTGCCCGATACAGGAGGGTGCCGACCCCGCGGCCTCCGGCGCCGGGGGCGAGGTACACGGTCACCTCCACGGAGGTGGCGTACGCCGGCTTGGGGCGGAAGGGGCTGGACGTGGCGTACCCCAGAATCCGCTGTGAGTCGGCGGCCGTGGCAACCATCAGGCGGTGCGGGCCGTCTTCCGGGTGGGAGAGCAGCCAGGGGCGGCGCTCTTCCGGGGTGAAGGGGACGGTGTCGAAGGTGATCGGCGTCTCACGCACGTAGTGGTTGTAGATGTCCGTGAGGGCGCCGAGGTCATCGGCGACTCCCGGTCTGACCTGCACCTCCGTGCCCACCGGCCCCATGTTGCCTCCCCTTGTGGCGGCACAGGGTACTGCATGATCACAAAAATAAGGGTTCGGCTTGGGAATTCTGTCCGGATTCCAGTCGTTGTTTCCATCGGATGCAGGGCACCCGGGAGGGTGAATCGAGTGTCCAGGACGACCGCCAGCCCACCACCGCAAGGGAGCACGCATGGCAACCCGTGCCGTCGCCCGTCGTAAGTCCGCCGCCGGCGAGACCGACGCGGCACGCAGTGTTCGCGCCGTAGGCGGCGAGATCGCCGATCGCGACCTGGTCGGCATGTATCTCGACGAGATCGCGCGTACACCGCTGCTCGACGCCGCCAAGGAAGTCGAGCTGTCCCAGGTCATCGAAGCCGGTGTGTTCGCACAGCAGATCCTCGATGGCGAGGTCGACGACGCCCGGGCGGACGCGACCCGTGAGGAGCTGGAGGCGCTGGTCGCCGACTCCGAGCGCGCGAAGGACATCTTCATCCGCTCGAATCTCCGGCTGGTCGTCGCCGTGGCCCGGCGCTATCCGCGCAGCGGCCTCCCCCTGCTCGACCTGATCCAGGAGGGCAACGCGGGCCTGGTCCGCGCCGTCGAGAAGTTCGACTACCGCAAGGGCTTCAAGTTCTCGACGTACGCCACCTGGTGGATCCGCCAGGCGATCACCCGCTCCATCGCGGACCAGTCGCGCACGATCCGCCTCCCCGTCCACCTGGTCGAGGAGCTGGGCCGGATCCGCCGCGTGCAGCGCGAGTTCAACCGCGAGCACGGCCGCGACCCGGAGCCCACCGAGATCGCCGCCGAGCTCGGCTCGAACCCGGAGCGCGTCATCGACGTCCTGGACTGGGCGCGCGACCCGGTCTCGCTGAACATGGCGGTGGACGACGCGGGCGAGACCCAGTTCGGCGACCTGCTGGAGGACACCTCGGCGGTCTCGCCGGAGCAGTCCGTCCTCACGCTGCTGCGCAGCGAGGAGCTGGACGACCTGATCGGCCGCCTCGACCAGCGCACGGCCTCCATCATCAAGATGCGCTACGGCATCGAGGACGGCCGGGAGCGCACGCTGACGGAGGTCGGCAAGGAGCACGGCCTGACCCGCGAGCGGATCCGGCAGATCGAGAAGCACGCCCTGATGGAGCTGAAGAAGCTGGCGCGCGACACCGGTTTCGACGCCGCCGCGTAACGAAGCACGCCCGTCCGGCGTACATGGCCAGGTAAGGCCGCTTCAAACCGTCGGCGGCGGGGCACAAGAACTCAGGGCCCGGACATCGGGCCCGGGCCGCGAGGCCCGGGTCCCCGGGCCCGAGCCGCGGAGCGGTCGGTCCGCCGGTTCGTCCACCACCCCAGATCCGAGTCCCGACGCACTCCCCCCCGGCGCCGGGACTCGCCCGGGCCGAGCTCCGGCGCCTCCCCCCCCTGGCGCCGGGGCTCGGCTCTTTTTCGTACCTCTGCGCCGCCCGGACCGGGTGCGTGCCCGTCCGGGACCGGCGAGGCGCCCGCACCGCCGGGGCCGGGACACAGCTGTCCGGGCCACCCCGGACCTGAACCCCGGGGTGGCCCGGAATGGCAGATTGTGCCACAGAGGCATAACCTGCCTGCCGTGACCGGTACCCCTCCTCTCGGCGAGCTCCCCGACCCGGCCGGAGGCGGTGCCCGGGTCTCCGCCGGGCACTCTGCGCGGGGCTCCGCGCAGCGCGCGTCCCGCGCCCCGGCCGACCGCGCCGGCGCCCCCTCGCTCGTCGAGCGGCGGAAAGCGGCTACCCGGATGGACATCGCCCGGGCCGCCGCCGGGCTCTTCATGACACACGGGCTGCGGGCCACCCGGGCCGAGGACATCGCCCGCGCCGCCGGGGTCGCCCCGCGCACCTTCTACCGGTACTTCGCCACCAAGGAGGAGGCCCTCGGCCCGCTCTTCGCCGCGGGCGCCCAGAAGTGGGCCGAGGCCGTACGGGACGCCCCCGCCGGGCTGTCCGTGCCCGAGGCCCTCCACCACGCGGTCGTCGGCACCCTGACGCCGGGCGTCGGCGTGCGCGCCGAGTCGCTGGAGTGGGTCCGCACGCTGCTCCGGCTGACCGACGGCAACCCGGCCCTGCGCCGCGTCTGGGGCGAGGCCTGCCAGAACGCGGAGCACCTGCTGGCGGAGGCGCTGGCCACCCGTACGGCACTCGACGCACTCCGCCCGGCCACCGGGACTCCGCCGCCCGACCGGGCCCGGGCCGCCGACTCGCCTTCGGTTGCCGGTCCGGCTCGGGCCGGCGGCGTGCCTTCGACAGTCGGTCCGGCTCGGGCCGGCGACGTGCCTTCGGCTGCATCCGGCGTCACCGGTGCGCTCCCGTCCCCCGGTGGGGACGCGGCCGGCGTGAGCGGGGAGTTCCCGGCGCCGGACGATGGCCCCCGAGTCTCGGCCGGGCTGCGGCTCGGTGCGGCCGTCGCCGGTGCGGCCGTGCGGGTGGCCGTCGAGGTCTGGGCCGCCGGGGACGACAGCGCGGACGGCCCCGCCGGACCCCCCGCGCTCGCCCTCCGCAACCTCGCGGCGCTGCGCGACTTCCCCTGGGGCGGGGTACGGCCCTGACCTGCGGGGAAACGGGCCGGACGCATCACCGGGCGGCCGGCCCCGACGTACGGGGAGCGGGCCGATGTCAGACCGCGGGGAGGCCCTCGCCCTGGGCGCCGCCCGCCGCGCGGGTGAGCCGGCTCCCCAGGTCCCGCAGGTAACCGACCAGTTCGGCCGGTTCCCGCACGGTGAACTCGCAGTCGACCATCGCCAGGCGGACCGCGAGCCACTCGACGGAGTCGCCCGAGGAGGCGCGCAGCAGGCAGCTGCGGTCGTCGACCGGCTCCGGCGCACCCAGCCAGGCCGGCAGACGCGCGGCGACGAACTCGGCCGGTGCGGCGAAGGCGACCTCGAACGCGTACGTCTCCTGCCGCCGGAACATGGACTGCCGCAGATACTCCGCGGCGCTCCCGGTCGGCAGCTCGCGCGGGGTGAACCGGACCCCGGTGGCGAAGGGCTCGGCGACCCGGTCGACGCGGAAGGTGCGCCAGTCCTCGCGGTCGAGGTCGTAGGCGACGAGGTACCAGCGGCGGCCGGTCGAGACGAGCCGGTACGGCTCGGTCAGGCGCCGCGACGGCGTCCCGTCCCCGGAGCGGTAGGCGAACCGCAGCCGCTCGCCGCCCGCCACCGTCGACGCCATCACGGTCAGCGTCTCCGGCGCGATACTGGCGCCGTCTCCGCTGGTCAGCGGCGTGGTGGCCGCCTGCAGCGTGGACACCCGGTGCCGCAGCCGCGACGGCAGCACCTGCTCCAGCTTGGCCAGGGCGCGTACCGACGCCTCGTCCACCCCCTCGACGGCGTGCCCGGCACCGGCCCGCAGGCCGACCGCGATGGCCACCGCCTCCTCGTCGTCGAGCACGAGCGGGGGCATCGCCTTCCCCGCGACCAGCCGGTACCCGCCGTCGGCCCCCTTGGTGGCCTGGACCGGGTAGCCCAGCTCCCGGAGTCGGTCGATGTCGCGGCGGACGGTGCGGCGGGACACCCCCAGCCGGTCGGAGAGCTCCCCGCCCGGCCACTCGCGCGGGGTCTGCAGGAGCGAGAGGAGCTGGAGCAGGCGCGCCGGGGTGTCGGTCGTCATGGTGTCTCCTCGGTCCTGGTCGGCAGGGTCTCCAGACTGCCGCACATCTAGGACACGATCTGACCTAATGAGGTCATAGCTTGTTCGTATGACCTCCACCGAGACCCCTCTCAGCAGCCCGGCTCCCGCGGCCGACCGGCGGCGCTGGTTCGCCCTCGCCATCGTGATGACCGCGGCCTTCATGGACCTGGTCGACGTCACGATCGTCAACATCGCGATCCCGTCGATCCAGCGGGAGGCCGGCGCGACCTTCAGCCAGATCCAGTGGATCACCGCGGGCTACGCGCTGGCGTTCGCCGCGGGACTCATCACCGGTGGGCGGCTCGGCGACATCCACGGCCGGAAGCGGCTCTTCCTGATCGGCATCGGCGGATTCACCCTGGCCTCCGCGCTCTGCGGCTTCGCCGTGAACCCGGAGATGCTCGTCGCCTCGCGCATCCTCCAGGGCGCGATGGCCGCGCTGATGGTGCCCCAGGTGCTGTCGATCGTGCACGCGACCTTCCCGGCCCACGAGCGGGGCAAGGTGTTCGGGCTCTTCGGTGCGATCGTGGGTCTGGGTGCCGTGTCCGGTCCGCTCCTCGGCGCGCTGCTCACCGAGTGGAACCTGTTCGGTCTGGAATGGCGGCCGATCTTCCTCATCAACCTGCCCGTGGGCATCGCCGGGCTGATCCTCGGGCGGAAGTTCATCACCGAGTCCAAGGCGCCGCGGGCGCTCCGGCTCGACCTCGTCGGCGTCGCGCTGGTCACCCTGGGTCTGCTGATGCTGCTGTACCCGCTCACCCGCGGCCGTGAGCTGGGCTGGCCGCTGTGGGGGTACGTCTCGATGGCGGGCGCGCTCGGTGTCTTCGCGGCGCTCGTGGCGTACGAGAGGCGCAAGGCGGAGCGGGACGGTTCGCCGCTGGTGGAGCTGTCGCTGTTCAAGGTGAAGAGCTTCGCCGCGGGCATCGCCGTGCAGACGGTCTTCGGGATCGGCCTCGGCATCTTCTTCCTGGTGTGGACGCTGTACATGCAGACCGGGCTGGGCTGGAGCGCGCTCAAGGCGGGTCTGACCGGGGTGCCCTTCTCCATCGCGGTGTCGGCGGCGGCCGGCATGTCGGTGCAGCTGCTGGTCCCGCGCTTCGGACGCAAGGTGCTCCAGGCGGGCGCGCTGATCATGGCGCTCGGCGTGCTGCTCTACATCTGGGAGTCCGACCGGTACGGCGCCTCCATCGCCTCCTGGCAGATGGCGCTGCCGCTCGTGGTGATGGGAGCGGGCATGGGCTTCATCGTGGCCCCGCTGACGGACGCGGTCCTCTCGCAGGTCCCGCGCGAGCACTCCGGATCGGCGTCCGGGCTCATCAACACCGTGCAGCAGATGGGCAACGCGCTCGGCCTCGGGCTGGTGTCCGTGGTCTTCTTCGGCACCATGAGCGACCGGCTCGCCCCGGCCGAGGTGGGGCCGGCCTTCGTGAACGGTTTCGAGCACGCGCTCGGCTGGGTCGCCGCGGTGATGGTCGTCATCTTCCTGCTGATGTTCGCGCTGCCGAAGCGTCCCGCACAGCATGTGGAGGGTGCTGCCGGCGTGACCGCGGCGGTGGAGGCGGAGACCGGGACGGCGAAGGACTCGGTACTCGTCCCGTGAACCGCGGATGAGTCGACGAAGGGGCCCGGCGCCGACAGTGCCGGGCCCCTTCGCGTTGCCCGGCTTCTTCCCCACTCCCCGCGGGTCCGTTCATGCCCGAATCACGCCCGAACCTGTTTACTTCCGGGACATCGGGTCGTAGCCTCCCTGAAGAACCACAGACTCGGGCATCAAGCGGAGGCGAACGGACATGTACGCACCGGAGCGGCAGCAGGAGATCCTCCGCCTCGCCCGTGACGGCGGCCGGGTCGACGTGCCGTCGTTGGCCGAGGAGTTCCAGGTCACCGCGGAGACCATCCGCCGGGACCTGAAGGCCCTCGACCGCGCGGGGCTCCTGCGCCGGGTCCACGGGGGAGCGATCCCGGCGGGCCGCCTGGACTTCGAGCCCGACCTCGCCGAACGCGAGTCCACCGCGGCCGACGAGAAGGACCGCATCGCCCGGGCCGCCCTGGCCGAGCTGCCGGTCGAAGGGACGATGATCCTCGATGCGGGCAGCACGGTCGCCCGCCTCGCCGGCAGCCTCCCGCTGGAGTCGACGCTCACCGCCGTCACCCACAGCCTGCCGATCGCGGCCCGGCTCGCGGACCACCCCGGCATCCAGCTCCACCTCGTCGGAGGCCGCGTACGGCACCGTACGCGCGCCGCCGTCGACGCCTGGGCGCTGCGGGCGTACGGGGAGATCCGCGCGGACGTCGTCTTCATCGCGGCCAACGGCTTCTCGCCCGAGCACGGACTCACCACCCCCGACCTCGCCGAGGCCGCCGTCAAGCGGGCGGCCGTCCGCGCCGCCCGCCGTGTGGTGCTGCTCGCCGACTCCTCCAAGCACGGCCAGGAGCACTTCGCCCGCTTCGGCGACCTCGGCGACGTGGACCTGCTGATCACCGACAGCGGGCTGAGCCCGGAGGCCGCCACCGCCATCGAGCGCGGCGGCACCGAAGTGCAGTGTGTCTAGGAACGAGCGCGCATGATCCTCACCGTCACCCCCAATCCGTCCCTCGACCGCACCTACGAGGTCCCCGCCCTCGGCCGCGGTGAGGTCGTCCGGGCCACCGGCGAGCGCATGGACCCCGGCGGCAAAGGCGTCAACGTGTCGCGGGCCGTCGCCGCGGCCGGGCAGCGCACGGTGGCCGTGCTGCCGCTGGGCGGAGCGCCGGGCGCCCTCGTCGCCGAACTGCTCGCCGCGCAGGGCATCGAGGTCGCACCCGTGCCGGTGGCCGGCGCGACCCGCTCCAACATCTCGATCGCCGAGCCCGACGGCACCCTGACGAAGATCAACGCGCCCGGTCCCGAACTCTCCCCCCGCGAGGCCGAGTCGCTCCTGGACACCGTCCGCCGCCGGTACCGATCCGGCGAGACGGACTGGATCACCTGCTGCGGCAGCCTGCCCCGCGGACTTCCGCCCTCCTGGTACGCCGACCTCGTCGCCCGCGCCCACGCGGCCGGCGCCCGGATCGCCCTGGACACCTCGGGGCCCGCGCTGCTCGCGGCCCTGCGCGAGCGGCCCGACGTCGTGAAGCCGAACGCCGAGGAGCTCGCCGAGGCTGTCGGGCGCCCCCTGGCCACCGTCGGTGACGCGCTCAAGGCCGCCGAGGAACTGCGCGGCCTCGGCGCCGTCGCCGTCCTGGCGAGCCTCGGCGCGGACGGGCAACTGCTCGTGACCGCGGCGGGCGCCTGGTTCGGCAGCGCGCGCGTCGACGCCGTACGCAGCAACGTGGGCGCCGGCGACTCCTCCCTCGCCGGATTCCTGATCGCCGGCGGCAGCGGACCCGAGGCCCTGGCCTCCGCCGTCGCCCACGGCGCCGCCGCCGTCCGGCTGCCGGGGAGCGTCATGCCCGGCCCGGCCGACCTCGACCCCTCCGCCGTGACCGTCACGCCGGACGTCCCCGTGGACCGCGTCCTGACGGAGCCGGCCTCATGACGCCCGCCCGGCCTCGGCCCCTCCGCCGTGACCGTCACGCCGGACGTCCCCGTGGACCGCGTCCTGAGGGAGCCGGCCTCATGACGCCCGCCCGCGCGGCCACCCCGGGACAGGCACCGACCCGGCGGGGCTTCCCCTTCCCCGCCGCAGCCGCCCCCGCGCATCCCGCCCTCCCCGAGAGCGGCACCCCCGTCCCCACCCCTGCCCGGCGGTCCCCGCGGGCGATACGCGTGCGAAGGAGCCCGCGATGAGCGAGATGATCACCGCGGACCTGGTCGACCTCGACCTGTCCGCCGGTACCAAGGAGGCGGCGGCCCGTGCCCTCGCCGAGCGCATGGTGGCCCTGGGCCGGGTCACCGACCTCGACGGCTTCCTCGCCGACGTGGCGGCACGCGAGGCGCAGATGCCGACCGGCCTCGACGGCGGTATCGGCATCCCGCACTGCCGCAGCGCCCACGTCACCGAGCCGACCCTGGCCTTCGGGCGCAGCACTGCCGGGATCGACTTCGGCGCCCCGGACGGGCCCGCGGACCTGATCTTCCTCATCGCCGCCCCGGCGGGCGCGGACGACGCCCACCTCACCATCCTGTCCTCGCTCGCCCGGCAGTTGATGAACGAGGAGTTCACGTCCGCGCTGCGGGCCGCAGGCGATCCGGACACCACCGCCGCGCTCATCCGCGGCGACGAGCCCCAGGCGCCCGCCGCGGCCGCTTCCCCCGCCACGGCTTCGGCCTCCTCATCGGCTGCGGCCGATCCCCACGACTCCGCGGCGGCGTCGCACGCGGCGGCCTCCGCCGACGCCGCCGCGGACGGTCCGGCCCCGGCGCCCGGCGGGCCCCTCCAGGACGGTCCCGCCCCCGCGCCGGGTGCCACCGGCGGCGAGGACACCGCACGGCGCGAGGAGTCCAGGCCGTTCCGCATCGTCGCCGTCACCTCCTGCCCGACCGGCATCGCGCACACGTACATGGCGGCCGAATCGCTGGAGAACGCGGGACGCGCGGCCGGTGACGTCGAGCTCGTCGTGGAGACCCAGGGCTCGGCCGGGTTCACCCGGCTCGACCCGGCGGTCGTCGCGGCGGCGGACGGGGTGATCTTCGCGCACGACGTGCCCGTACGGGAGAAGGAACGCTTCGCCGGAAAGCCGACCGTCGACGTCGGGGTGAAGGCGGGCATCAACCGCCCCGCCGAGCTGATCTCCGAGGTCCGCGGCAAGGCCCGGCGCGGAGAGGTCACCGCGGGCTCCGCGCCCGGTGCACCCGTGGACCGGGCGGGCGAGCCCGGCGAGGGATACGGCACCAGACTGCGCAAGTGGCTGATGAGCGGCGTGAGTTACATGGTCCCGTTCGTCGCCGCGGGCGGCCTGCTCATCGCCCTCGGTTTCGCGATCGGCGGCTGGCAGGTCAACAAGGCACCCTCGGTCATGGACCACTTCATGTGGACCCAGGCGGACAGCTGGGGTGCGCTGCTCTTCCAGATCGGCGGCGTCGCCTTCAACTTCCTGATCCCGGTCCTGGCCGGCTACATCGCCTACGGCATGGCGGACCGGCCCGGCCTCGTACCCGGCTTCGTCGGCGGCTCGATCGCCCTCACCATCAACGCGGGCTTCCTCGGCGGCCTCGCGGCGGGCCTGATCGCCGGCGGCGTGGTCATGGCGATCCAGAAGGTCCGCATCCCGGCGGCGGTGCGCGGCATCATGCCGGTGGTGGTGATCCCGCTGATCTCCTCGGCGGTCGTCGGCTTCCTGATGTTCGTGGTCATCGGCAAGCCCATCGCGTCCGCCCAGAAGGGCATGACCGACTGGCTGAACGGCCTCACCGGCGCGAACGCCGTCCTGCTCGGCGCCCTGCTCGGCCTGATGATGTGCTTCGACCTCGGCGGTCCCGTCAACAAGGTCGCGTACACCTTCGCCACCGCCGGAATCGCCGTCGCGAGCCCCGGCGACTCGGCCATGAAGATCATGGCGGCCGTGATGGCGGCGGGCATGGTCCCGCCGCTGGCGATGGCGCTGGCGACGACCGTGCGCGGGCGGCTGTTCACGCCGACCGAGCGGGAGAACGGCAAGGCCGCCTGGGTGCTGGGCGCCTCCTTCATCACCGAGGGCGCCATCCCGTTCGCCGCCGCCGACCCCCTGCGCGTCATCCCCTCCGCGATGGCGGGCGGGGCGGTGACCGGCGCTCTGTCGATGAGCTTCGGCGCCACGCTGCGCGCCCCGCACGGCGGCATCTTCGTGGTCCCGCTGATCGGCAGCCCGTTCCTCTACCTGGTCGCCATCGCCGCGGGTGTCGGGGTCACCACGGCCCTGGTGGTCGTCCTCAAGGGCATGCGCAGGCGGATGCCCGAGGGCACGGGGACGGGGACGGCGGACCCCGCGGCGCCGGCCGCGACCGGGAGCAAGGCGCCGGTCGCGGCCTGAGCCCGCCGACAGCACGGCTCGGTTGCCCCTTTAGGGCTGCTGTGAGTCGTTCACCGCATCTGGGAGATGCGTCACGGTCCGGGGCCAAAGTCCCGGACCGTGGTGTCTACTGGAACGCATGCCTGAGCATGTGTCGATCCTTCAGCTGACCGGCGCGAGCGTTCTCGCCCTGGCGACCGCGGTCTGGGTCGTCGGTCTGGTGCGCCTGTTGCGCCGGAGCCGCCCCGAGGCGATGCCCGGGCGCCGGGGGGAGACGCTTCGGGCCATGCCCCGCCAGAGCCGGGCGGCGCCGGGCACGGAATGCGTGGAACTGACCCCGGAGGAGCACGCCGCTTTCGCCCGCCTCGTACGGCAGTTCAGCGACAGCCGCCCCTGAGCCCGTGGGACGCGTCCGGAGGGTCAGCCGAGGCGGGCCGCCCGGCGCTCCATCGCCTCGCGGGCGGCGCCCTCCGTCGCGTACACCTCGCACATGTGCCGCCGGTCCGGCGTCGCCGTGTGCTCGACCTCCCAGAGCGAGATCTCGCGTCCGTCGCGCAGCAGGAACGCGTGCTCGTAGAGCGAGTAGGGCAGTCCGGACGTGCGGCCCGCCCGGCCGGGACGGCCGAAGGCCTGGGTGATCTGGTGGGCGAACGCCTCGCGCAGCAGCAGCGCGGTCAGCTCGGAGTCCGGGCCGTCCGTGTTCTCCGCGCGCCGCAGCAGCCGGCGCACGTGGTCCGCCGAGTCGTCGGGCACGTAGACGTGCTGCGGCTCGGGGATGGGGGACAGCTGCACCGTCACGGGCAGTTCGAAGTCCGGCGCGTCCGCCGGCAGGGGTAAGCGCGCCGTCGCCTCCCGCAGCTCCTCCTCGTCCACGTACACCTCGTGCTGGGACTCGCTGCCCGGTGCGGTGTTGTGGACGAGCTCCCACAGGGTGACCGCCGAGCCGTCGGCCAGCAGCCACGTGTGCCGGTACGTCTCGCGGTGCAGTCCCGCGCTGTGGTGCGCGGAGTGCAGGGAACTGTCGTGCGCCAGCGCGCAGTCGAGCAGCCGTATCGTCTCGTCCGGCAGCTCGAAGGAGTTCAGGGCACGGCCGAGCAGTCGCGCGAGATGCTCCTCCGGAGACTCGGGCGACTCGGCTGGCTCGTACGCTGCTGTCTCGTACGGAACGCTCAAGGCTTCTCCCGGCGTCGCTGCATGTCACCTTGTGGGTGCATACCGTAGCCCCTCGGTCGGACATCATGTCCGCGAACCGAGAAAACCTACGGAGGGAAAACGCGCGGGCCGCGCGAGGTGTTCCCGCGCGGCCCCCGAATCCCTCAAAAAGCCCTCGTCAGACGGCACTTCCGGCGGTCCACGCGCTCCACGACATGTTCCAGCCGTTGAGTCCGTTGTCCGGCGAGACCGTCTTGTCGGGGGAGTTCTTGACCGTCACGACGTCCCCGACGAGCGAGTTGTCGAAGAACCACTTGGCGGTCGTGTCGCCCTGCGCCCCCTGCACGTCGGCGAGCCCCACGCAGCCGTGACTCGTGCCCTCCCGACCGAAGGGCGGATTGCCGCGGTTGTACCAGTAGTTGCCGTGGATGAACGTCCCCGACGTGGTCAGTCGCATCGCGTGCGGCACGTCCCCGATGTCGTACTCGCCGCCGAAGCCGACCGTCGACCCGTTCATCCGCGTCTGCGTGAACTTCTCGGAGATCACCATCTGGCCGTTGTACGTGCTGCTCTGTGCGCTGCCCGACGAGATCGGGATCGACTTGAGGGTCTTCCCGTCGCGCACCACCGTCATCGTCTGCGTCGCCACGTCCACCGTGGAGACCTGCGAGCGGCCCACGGTGAAGGTGACGGTCTTGTCCTGCACGCCGTAGACGCCGTCCGCCCCCTCCACGCCGTCCAGGTCGATCTTCACGGTGACCTTGGAGCCGGCCTTCCAGTACTTCTCGGGCCTGAAGTCCAGCCGCCTCTCGCCGAACCAGTGGCCCACGACCCGCTGGCCGCTGCTGGAGCGCACCTTGATGTGCGTCTGCACGGCCTTCTTCTTCCCGATGGCCTTGTCGAAGGTGAAGGAGACCGGCATGCCCGCACCGACGGTGGCGCCGTTGTCCGGCGTGTAGGTGCCGATGAAGCTGTTGTCCGTGGAGACCGTGGTGAAGCTGGAGTCGGCGGCGGCCGTCCGGCCGTTGCCGTCCTTCGCTTTCGCCGAGATCCGGTACTTCGTCCCGCGCTCCAACTGCTCCTTGGGCTTCCAGGCCGTGCCCTTGCCGAGGAGCGCCCCGGGTACGGCAGCACCCGTCCCCGCCACCGTCATCTTCACGTCGGTCAGCCGGCCGCCGCTGACCTTGACGCCGGTCGCGTTGATCGACGCGCTCGTCGAGCCGTCCTTCGCCGAGATGACGATCCTCGCGCCGGACGTCCTGGCCGAACCGCCGTTCCTGCCGTCCTTGTTGTCCGCGCTGGCGTCGCCGCCGCAGGCGGTGAGGGTGAGGGCGCCGACCATCAGGGCGGCACAGGCCCCCAGTGCGCGCCGCATTGATATGTCCGGCGTTGTCACGGGCTGCTCCAGGTTCGTGTGATGTGGGTGGTCCGCTCCGTTGCGAGGAGAAAGAGCGCCGCACGCCGTGAAGGGTTCCCTCCGAGCGCGCCTGGCGCCATCGCGTGACAGAACCGGGACAATCACCCCCGCACACGCCGTCCACCGCCGGCTCTCTCCGGCCACGGGGTGTCAGGCCCCGACCGGCCGCCCATCTGCCCCCGGGGCCGCCTCCCTTACACGCCCTCCCTCACGCGCCCGTCTTCAACACCCCCGTCGTGCACCTCCGTTACCGGCCCCCGTAGAGCTCCTCGTACGACGGCCACGTCCCGCCCGGCCCGTCCACCGGCTCGGCCGCCCGTACGGCGCGCACGATCGCCCGCGTCACCACGTCGGCGCCCGCCGCGAGCACCTCGTTGAGCGCGAGGGGCTCTCCGGCGGCGAGCGGCCGGTCCCCGGTGGCCAGCGCGAAGACCGTGTCCCCGTCATTGAGCAGATGCACCGGCCGCACCGCGCGGGCGATCCCGTCGTGCGCCGTTCCCGCCAGCTTCTGGGCCTGTGCGCGCGTGAGTTCGGCGTCGGTGGCCACCACGGCCAGGGTCGTGTTCAGCGGGGGCGGTGCGTTCCTCGCGGCCGCCTCGGCGAGGCGCCGCTCCGCCGCGCGGTGCACCTCGGCCGGCGGACATGCGGCGCGGCCGGTCAGCAACTCCCCGTACAGCGCGCCCGTCTCCGGCTCCACCGCCGAGCCCGCCGCGTTGGCCACCACCAGCGCCGCCACGGTGATGCCGGAGCCGAGCGCGATGCTCGCGGTCCCCACCCCGCCCTTCAGCGGGCCGACGGCCGCACCCGTCCCGGCGCCCACGCAGCCCTCCCGCACCGGGGCACCCGGCCCGCTCGCCTCCGCCGCCTCGACCGCGGCCCGACCGGTCGCCGCGTCCGGCCGCGCCCGGAAGTCGCCACCGCGGCCCAGGTCGAAGACGCAGGCGGCGGGCACGACCGGCACCACGTGCGCCGGGTCGGGGCCGACACGCACCCCTCGCCCTCGCTCCTCCAGCCAGGCCATCACCCCCGAGGCGGCGTCCAGTCCGTACGCACTGCCACCGGTCAGCACGATCGCCTCGACCCGCTGCACCAGATTGCGCGGGTCCAGCGCGTCGGTCTCCTTGGTCCCGGGCCCACCGCCCCGCACGTCCACGGCCGCGACCGCGCCACCCGGGGGAGCCAGCACCACGGTGGTACCACTGAGCCGGCCGTCGCCGGTGAGCGTGGCATGGCCCACCCGCAGGCCCACCACATCCGTCAGAGCGTCACGTGTCATCCCCCCAGTCTTCCCCCGCCGCCCCGGCTTCCGTCCGCTCCGCCCCGGCCGCCGCACGCTCCCGGCCGGCCGTCCGCGCCGTCAGCGCCACCCCGACCGCCACCGTCAGCGCCGCCACGATGCCCGCCGCGAGCACCGCCCACGCGCCCAGGAAGGTGCACAGGATGACCAGCAGCGAGGAGGTCGGAAGGACGAGCTGCTGGGCGATGCCCACTTTGAAGTAGCGCGCGTGCAGCGCCCACACGGTCAGGAAGAACAGGGCCGTGGGCAGTGTCACCGCCGCGGACGCGGCCAGCGTCGAGATGTGCGCCTTGCCGACCGCCTCCTCGACGGCGACCTCCAGACCCGCGCCGATCGCCGCGGCCGACGCGAAGATCAGGTAGTGCCCGTATCCCCACACGAACGCCTGGCGGCTGGTCTGCAGGTGCCCGTGGATCGGCACCACGAAGTAGATCCACCACGCGGCGAACACCACCAGCAGCCCGCCCACCGCGATCGGCAGCAGCTCGCCCAGTGCCTCGTGCTCGTCGACGGCCGACTTCACCGCCACCGTGGCCGCGGCGATCGTCTCGCCCAGCACGATGATCGTGAACAGCCCGTAGCGCTCGGAGATGTGGTGCGGATGCCAGGACGTGGTGGCGTCCTTCTCCGCGTAGAGCGGGACGCACAGCTCGGCGACCACCATCACCAGGAACACCCACGGCCGGGCCGGCTCGGGCAGGACCACCAGTCCCAGCCAGCCGACCTGGCAGAGCAGCACACCGCCCGCGTAGCGCAGAGCCGTCGTTCTCTCCGGGCCCTCGGCGGAGCGCGCCGCCCGGAGCCACTGCGCGATCATGGCGAACCGCATGATCACGTATCCGAGCCAGACGAGGAGGAAGTCGTGGTCCTCGAACGCCTGCGACACCCCCGCCGCGAGCACCAGGACGCCGGCGATCTGGATCAGCGTCACGATCCGGTAGAGGACGTCGTCGTTGTCGTAGGCGGAGGCGAACCAGGTGAAGTTCATCCAGGCCCACCAGATCGCGAAGAAGATCATCGCGTAGTTCAGGATGCCCTCGCCCGCGTGCCCCTCGGCGACCGCGTGCACCAGCTGGATGCCGGCCTGGGCGATGGCCACGACGAAGCACAGGTCGAAGAAGAGCTCCAGCGGGGACGCGACCCGGTGCGACTCGTCACGGCCCCGGGCGGTCATCCTGCGCAACGGCCCGCGGGGGGCCGGGCGGGCGGGCCCGTCGGATGCGGAAGCGGAACTGGTGGTCATACGGCCAAGCACAGCAGAAATGCGCCGGGAATTCTTGTGAAAGCGTTCACGAGCGCGGCGCGGGTCGGCGCCCCGGACCGTACGGGCGGACGGTTGAGCGCCTCGTGGCACGTACTCTGGAGGTATGAGTACCGTCCCCGAACCCGAGCCGCGCGATCCCAAGGCCGCCCTGGTCTTCGACGACCCGCTGAGCCGGCAGTCCACCGACGACACGGACCGCGGCTGGGGCGAGCGGCCGAGCGGCGACGGCGACAGCGCCGCCGACCTGAAGCGCTTCCTCGACGAGAAGCCCCCGCACCACATCTGAGCCGCCGCCCGACGCCTCCTCGGCGCCGCCGCACGACGCCTCCTCGGCGCTACACCCGGTCGTGACCCGAACCGCGCTGCGCCACCAGGGCGTCGCGGATGTCCTTGAGCACCTCCAGCTCGGTCACCTCGATGATCTCGTGCGTGTCCTCCTTCGCCTTGCGGCGGGCCTCCTGCCGGGCCAGGTACTTGGACATGGGCAGGACCATCAGGAAGTAGACGACGGCGCCGGTGATCACGAAGCTGAGCGTCGCGCTGAGCACCGTGCCCCACATGATGGGGATGCCAATCGTGACCGTGCCGTCCTTGGCCATCGCGCAGGGCGACTTCAGGCACGAGTGGTACTTGTCGAGGTCCTTGGTGCCGAAGGCTCCCACCAGCGGGTTGATGATGCCCTTCACCACCGAGTTCACGACGTTGGTGAAGGCGGCGCCGATGACCACGGCGACGGCCAGGTCGATGACGTTCCCACGCATCAGGAAGGCCTTGAAGCCTTCCAGTACGCCCGGCTTCTTCTTCTCGCTCACCGAGAGCCCCCTCTGCACAAGTTGCGGAACAAACAGTTCCGCAACCTACGTCAGGGAGTCCCGGGCCTGTCCAATTGGGCCGCTCGATCGTGCGACTTGACGTGGGATCGCCGGTCAGCACAGCGTCACCGCCAGCCGGGCGGTGGTGCCGGCACCGGCCAGCCGCGTCGCCGTGGCCCGGGGCACCGCGAGGACGACCAGCGCTCCGGCCCCGGTCGCGACGGCGTCCGGCACGTCGGTCACGCGCGCCCCGGCGGCCACCACGCGCGCCCGGCCCCGGCCGTCCGCCGCGACGACGTCGACCCGGTCGCCGGGGCGCAGCAGCCTCACGGTGGCCGCGTCGGCGATGCGCACGGGGGCCGTGACCCGCTCCGCCGCGGGGCGCGCCCGCACCGGAGCGGAGGCCGGCGCCGGTCGGGCGGCGGCCGTCGGACGCCCGCGGGGGAGCCCCGCGTCACGGGGGCCGGCCGCCACGAGCGCGGCGGCCGTGACCGCCAGACCCGCCGCCACGGCCCTTCGGCGGTGCCGCAGCAGACGCCGGAACCGGCAGCGGGCGCCGCGCACGCGCACCGGTGCGAAGAGTGGCACCTCGCACCGGGGAGGTGCGTCGGTGCCCGCGGGGCCCGGTGCGTCGGTGTTCGACGGGCCCGTGAGGGGAGAGGAGAGCTGTGCCATGGGTGCCACCACCTGCGACGAGAGATCGGCTTGCGATCCCACGATGAGGGTTCGTGGCGAACCCCGCCGGAGCCCGTGGACGACCGACGGATTGTGGACAACTCCGTCACCCGAAGGGGAAGTTCCGCCTGCGCGGCCGGTGAGTTCGGCGCCCCTCGGTCAGGGCAGCTCGAACCCCGGGTCCATCCCGCCCAGCGCCGTCGTGCACAGGCAGTCGCGTGCCTCGCTCGACGGCAGTTCCGCGACCGCGTCGAAGAGCACCCCGCGCAGCCGGTCCACATTGGCCGCGAAGACCTTCAGCACCTCTTCGTGCGAGACGCCTTCGCCGGTCTCCGCACCCGCGTCGAGGTCCGTGACCAGGGTCAACGACGTGTAGCAGAGCTCCAGTTCACGGGCGAGCACGGCCTCGGGATGGCCCGTCATGCCCACCACCGACCAGCCCTGCGCCCGGTGCCACAGGGACTCGGCCCGGGTCGAGAACCGCGGGCCCTCGACGACCACGAGCGTGCCCCCGTCCACCGGCTCCCAGTCCCGTCCGCGGGCGGCGGCCAGCGCGGCCCTGCGCCCTGCGGGGCAGTACGGGTCGGCCAGCGACACGTGCACGACGTTCGGCACGTCGCCGCCGGGCAGCGGCAGTCCGTCGAAGTACGTCTGCGTCCGGGCCTTCGTACGGTCGACCAGCTGGTCCGGCACGAGCAGGGTCCCCGGGCCGTACTCGGGGCGCAGCCCGCCGACCGCGCAGGGGGCGAGCACCTGGCGCACTCCCACGGAGCGCAGGGCCCAGAGGTTGGCGCGGTAGTTGATGCGGTGGGGCGGCAGGTGGTGGCCGCGCCCGTGGCGGGGGAGGAACGCGACCCGCCGGCCGGCCACGTCGCCGAGGAAGAGGGAGTCGCTGGGCGGCCCGTAGGGGGTGTCGACCTGTATCTCGGTCACGTGGTCGAGGAACGAGTAGAGCCCCGAGCCGCCGATGACCCCGATCGCGGCGGTGGCCCGCGGCTGTGCCGACGCGGCCCGCTCGGCCGCCGCCGGGTTCTGTGCGTTCTCCGTGTTCGCCATGACGGCACCCTAACCGGGCCCGGACACGCCGAAGACCCTGCCGTCGGGGACGACAGGGTCTTGTAGGAAAGCCTTACGCGGCGGTGCTTCCGGCCGACGAGGAGCCGCTCGACGAGGAGCTGCCCGACGAGGAGCCGGCCGACGACTTCGAGTCCGACGAGGACGCCGGCTTCGAGTCGGACGACGAGCTCGCCGACTTCGTCGACGAGGCAGGGCTGCTGCTCGACGAGGAACCGCGGCTGTCATTGCGGTAGAACCCGGAGCCCTTGAAGACAATGCCGACCGCGGAGAACACCTTCTTCAGGCGGCCATCGCAGTTCGGGCACACGGTCAGGGCATCGTCCGTGAACTTCTGCACCGCCTCGAGGCCCTCGCCGCACTCGGTGCACTGGTACTGGTAGGTCGGCACTTGTCTTCCTCCTGGCACTCTCACT
This sequence comes from Streptomyces sp. NPDC026417, assembly GCF_055567695.1. NCBI lineage: Bacteria > Bacillati > Actinomycetota > Actinomycetes > Kitasatosporales > Streptomycetaceae > Streptomyces > Streptomyces sp. NPDC026417. The sequence goes on along the minus strand of NZ_JBVHPY010000017.1, from coordinate 158,706 downwards.
CAATGAGTGCTAACGACGGTCCATAGTGACGTATTCCTCGGCATCAGTCCACCGTCACCGGCGTGCGGTGACCGACGCCACGTGCGACCGTCCGGCTTCGGGGGCGCTGGGAGAGGTGGGAACGCAGGGCCACGAGGGTCACCAGAGCCAGTGCGGTTCCGGCCATCGGCACCAGGAAACCGGCACCGTCCCAGAGGCGGTCCTCAAGCTGTCCGGCCACCGTGACGGCGGCCGCCTGGCCGAGCGCGACGGCACCGGTCAACCAGGTGAACGCCTCGGTGCGGGCGCCCGCCGGCACCAGCCCCTCGACCAGCGTGTAGCCGGTGATCAGGGCGGGCGCGATGCACATGCCGACCAGCAGGCCGATCCCGGCGAGGACGACCACGGACTGGGCCGCCCACAGGCCGGACGCGGTCAGCGCGAGCGCCGCGTAGCCGAGGACGAGACGACGCTGCGGGGCGATCTTCCAGGCGACGGCGCCGCAGACGACCCCGGAGAGCATGTTGCCCGCGGCGAAGACCCCGTACAGCACACCGTTGAGGCCGGGTTCGCCGATCGACTCGCTGAACGCCGCGAGGGAGACCTGCATGCCGCCGAAGACGGAACCGATGCCGAGGAAGGCCACGATCAGGACGCGCACGCCGGGGATGGTCAGCGCGGAGGCGTGCTTCACGCGCATGTGGCCCTCGCCGAGCGCGGCGACGGCGGGCTGAGTGCTCTTCTGCGCGGCGAACAGCAGTCCGCCGATCAGGGTCAGCGCGGCCTCGGTCAGCAGACCCGCGGCCGGGTCCACGACGGTGCACAGGGCGGTCGCGAGCAGCGGGCCGAGGACGAAGGTCAGCTCGTCCGTGACGGACTCGAAGGCCGCGGCTGTCGTCATCAGGGGCGAGTCCTGCAGCTTCACGCCCCAGCGGGCCCGCACCATGGGGCCGACCTGGGGCACGGAGGCGCCGGTCGGCACGGCCGCGGCGAACAGTGCCCACAGGGGGGCGTCCGTCAGCGCCAGGGCCGTCAGGGACAGGCCCGCCAGGGCGTGCACGAGGACGCCGGGCAGCAGCACGGCACGCTGGCCGTGGCGGTCGGCGAGCCGCCCGCTGTAGGGGGCGAACAGCGCCATGGAGACGCCGGTGGCCGCCGCGACGGCGCCCGCCGCACCGTACGAGCCGGTGGTGTGCTGGACGAGGAGCACGATGGAGATGGTGAGCATCGCGAACGGCTGTCGCGCGGCGAAGCCGGGGAGCAGGAACGTCCAGGCGCCGCGGGTGCGCAGCAGCTGTCCGTATCCCGGGCGGGAGGTGACCGTGGATGCCACGGCCCGTGCCTTTCTGCCGCCTGGTAGCGCGCCCGTGCGGGGGCACCGAGAGCTGTCCTCTTGCGCGGAACTGCGGTAGATACCGGCGTCCTCGGCGGAGGACGTCACGGCCGCCATACGGTCGCGCCAGCTCTGCGTCAGGCAGAGTTGGTTCGATCAAAGGTGTGCCTTCATCGTACAGGGGTGCAGGCCTGTGGCGCCTGTGAAAACGAGCACCACCGCAGGACCTGCCTGCGAAAGCGTGACTGCCGCTATGGGCGACTATGTCCGTATCGGTCCCCTGTCCGTCCTGCTAGTGCCCCGCCCGGTGCTCCGTGCCCTCGGCGGCCGTGCCCAGCCAGCCCGCCAGCTTGCCGCCCTGCGCCACTGCGCGCAGCCGCCTCTCGGCCGCGTCGCGCACCGGGTCGGTCGCCACCACCAGCAGTTCGTCGCCGTACCGCAGGGTGGTCGTGGGCAGCGGTACGAAGGACCTGCCCTCCCGGACCACGAGGGTGACGGCGGCGCCCGGCGGCAGCCGGAGCTCGTTGATCTCCACGCCGTGCATCCGGGACCGCGCGGGGATCGCCACGGACAGCAGGTGCCCGCGCAGGCGCTCCAGCGGGGCGGACTCGATCCCGAGGTCGGCGGCCTCGGTGGACCGGCCCAGGCGCAGCTTCCGGGCCAGCCAGGGCAGGGTAGGGCCCTGGATGAGGGTGTAGACGACGACCAGGACGAAGACGATGTTGAAGATCCGGCGGCTCTCCTCGATGCCGCTCACCATCGGGATGGTCGCCAGGATGATGGGCACGGCGCCGCGCAGCCCTGCCCAGGCGATCAGCGTCTGCTCCTGCCACGGCATGCGGAAGGGCAGCAGGCTCGCGAAGACGCTCAGCGGCCGGGCCACCACGGTCAGCACCAGGCCTATGACGAGCGCGGGCCAGATGTCGTCACCCATCTCGTGCGGGGTGACCAGCAGGCCGAGCAGGACGAACATGCCGATCTGGGCGAGCCAGCCGAGCCCCTCGGCGAAGCCGCGCGTGGCGGGCCAGTGCGGCAGCTTGGCGTTGCCGAGCAGCATCGACGCGAGGTAGACGGCGAGGAAGCCGCTGCCGTGGGCGAGCGCGCCCGCCGCATAGGCCGTCACCGCGATCGCCATGACCGCGATCGGGTAGAGGCCGGAGGCGGGCAGGGCCACGTGCCGCAGCCCCCAGGCGCCCAGCCATCCGACGGCGAGGCCGACGGCGGCGCCGATGGTCAGTTCGAGGGCTATCTCGCCCACCAGGGCGTACCAGTGCTCCACCGGGCCGGCCGTGGAGAAGGCGACGACCAGGATCACCACCGGGGCGTCGTTGAATCCCGACTCCGCCTCCAGCACACCCGTCACGCGCGCGGGGAGGGGGATCTTCCGCAGGACCGAGAAGACCGCCGCGGCGTCCGTGGAGGACACCACCGCACCGATGATGAGCGCCTGCCGCCACTCCAGCCCGATCAGGTAGTGGGCGGCCGTGGCCGTGACCCCCACGCTCACGGCTACGCCGCCCAGGGCCAGTGAGGAGGCCGCCGGAAGGACCGGTCTGATCTCCTTCCACTTCGTGCCGAGACCGCCCTCGGCCAGGATCACGACGAGAGCCGCGTATCCGATGACCTGGGTCAGTTCGGCGTTGTTGAAGTGGATGTCGCCGATGCCGTCCTGGCCCATGGCGACGCCGATGCCGAGGTAGACGAGCAGGCTGGGAAGCCCGCTGCGCGACGAGATGCGGACCGCTGCCACCGCGATGAGCAGAACGAGCGAGCAGACGAGCAGGAGCTGGTTGAGGTGGTGGACAGTCAGCGGCCGTTCCCTTCTTCGGCCCGCGCATTTCGGGCGCGGGCTCGCGTACTACGGACCCAAGTACTTCATTACCTTACCTAAGTCTTGACTTTTTCTTGACACTCTTGGAGGCAAGATCGAACGCCCGTGCTCTCGGGTTCCCGACTCCGCGTCAAGGCGCGGTGGGCCCTGCGCCTATGGTTGCTCCTGCGCTCAGTCAAAAGCACAGCCCGCCCTGCCGCTCGCGTTAGGACAGCAAGGACAGCGATGCCCCCCAACACCACCGCCTCTTCCGGCCAAAAGCCCGGCAAGTCCGGCAGGAAGAAGGGGCGCAGAGCCCGTCTGATCGTGATCGTGCTGGTTCTGGCCATCGTCGGAGGCGTCGCCTACGGCGCGTACTGGAGCATCAGCACCGTCCGGGCCTCCTTCCCGCAGACCAAGGGTTCGATCACACTCGACGGGCTGTCAGGGCCCGTGGACGTGAAGCGGGACGGCTACGGCATCCCGCAGGTCTACGCCTCCTCGGACGAGGACCTGTTCATGGCGCAGGGCTACGTCCAGGCGCAGGACCGGTTCTACGAGATGGACGTGCGCCGGCACATGACGTCGGGGCGCCTGTCCGAGATGTTCGGCAAGGGCCAGGTCGAGAACGACGAGTTCCTGCGCACGCTCGGCTGGGACCGGGTGGCGAAGAAGGAGTACGACACCAAGCTGTCGGCCTCGACGAAGAAGTACCTCCAGGCCTACGCCAAGGGGGTCAACGCCTACCTGAAGGGCAAGGACGGCGAGGACCTCTCCCTGGAGTACGCGGCGCTGGGCTTCGCCAACGACTACAAGCCGCAGGAGTGGTCCCCGGTCGACTCGGTGGCCTGGCTCAAGGCGATGGCCTGGGACCTGCGCGGCAACATGCAGGAGGAGATCGACCGCTCCCTGATGACCAGCCGTCTCGGCCCCCAGCAGATCGCCGACCTGTACCCGGACTATCCGTACAGCCGGAACAAGACGATCGTGCAGGAGGGCCGGTACGACGAGGTCGGCCAGTCGTACGGGCAGGGGAGCACGAGCACCGGAACGGGCACGACGCCCGGCGCCTCGGCGGGCAGCGGGCTGGCCGGGGGCACCGCGGACCCCGACGGCCTGCAGAGCCAGCTGTCGGGTCTCTACGACGTGCTCGACGACGTGCCCACGGCCGTCGGGGTGAACGGCAACGGCATCGGCTCCAACTCGTGGGTCGTCGCCGGGAGCCACACCATCACCGGCAAGCCGCTGCTCGCCAACGACCCGCACCTGTCGGCGTCGCTGCCGTCCGTCTGGTACCAGATGGGCCTGCACTGCCGCAGCGTCGGCGACAAGTGCCGCTACGACGTCGCCGGCTACACCTTCGCGGGGATGCCCGGTGTCGTCATCGGCCACAACCGGGACATCGCCTGGGGCATGACGAACTCGGGTGTGGACGTCACCGACCTCTACCTGGAGAAGCTCACCGGGGACGGCTACCAGTACGACGGCAAGGTGCTGCCCTTCGAGACCCGCAGGGAGACGATCAAGGTCGCGGGCGCCAGGGCCAAGACGATCGTCGTCCGGGAGACCAACAACGGCCCGCTGCTGTCCGACCGCAACGACGAGCTCGTCAAGGTCGGCAGGAAGGCCACCGTCGACAGCGCGGCGCCCGACCGCGGTGACGGCTACGGCATCGCGCTGCGCTGGACCGCGCTGCAGCCGGGCACCTCCATGGACGCCGTCTTCGAGATGGACAGGGCCGCGAACTGGAGCGACTTCCGCAAGGCCTCGCAGTCCTTCGACGTGCCCTCGCAGAACCTGATCTACGCCGACACCGAGGGCAACATCGGCTACCAGCTGCCCGGCAAGATCCCCACGAGGGGCTCGGGCGACGGTTCGCTCCCGGCGCCGGGCTGGGAGCGCAAGTACCGGTGGACGGGCTTCGTGAAGCCGTCGGAGCTGCCGTACGAGTACAACCCCGAGCGGGGCTACATCGTGACGGCGAACCAGGCCGTCGTGGACGAGGACGAGTACCCCTACACACTCACCACGGACTGGGGCTACGGCTCGCGCAGCCAGCGCATCACCGACCTGATCGAGTCGAAGATCAAGGGCGGCGGCAAGGTCTCGACCGACGACATGCGGCAGATGCAGCTCGACAACAGCAGCGAGATCGCCAAGCTGCTGGTGCCCAAGCTGCTCAAGATCGACGTGTCGGACAAGAGCGTGCGCGAGGCCCAGAAGCTTCTGGAGGGCTGGGACTACACCCAGGACGCCGACTCGGCGGCGGCCGCGTACTTCAACGCCACCTGGCGCAACATCCTCAAGCTCGCCTTCGGCAACAAGCTGCCCAAGGAGCTGCGGGTCAAGGGCCAGTGCCTGAACGTCGACCGGGTCGACACGACCGGGCCCGCGGACGAGGACCAGAAGGTGCGCGAGTGCGGCCAGCGCGACGCGGACCAGGCGCAGCCGGACGGCGGCGACCGCTGGTTCGAGGTGGTCCGCAAGATCATCGACGACGAGGACAACGACTGGTGGAAGGCGCCCAAGACGCGCCTCGACAAGGCGAGCAGCACCCGGGACGCGCTGTTCGCGCGGGCCATGAAGGACGCCCGGTGGGAGCTGACCGCCAAGCTCGGCAAGGACATCGACACCTGGAGCTGGGGCCGGCTGCACCGCCTGTTCCTGAAGAACCAGACGCTCGGCACCGAGGGGCCCCGCGTCGTGCAGTACATGCTCAACCGCGGCCCCTGGAAGCTCAGCGGCGGCGAGGCGACGGTCAACGCGACCGGGTGGAACGCGGCCGGCGGCTACGGCGTCGTCTGGGTGCCGTCGATGCGGATGGTGGTCAACCTCGGCGACCTGGACAAGTCCAAGTGGATCAACCTGTCCGGTGCCTCGGGGCACGCCTACAGCGCCCACTACACCGACCAGACGGACAAGTGGGCCAAGGGTGAGCTGCTGCCCTGGTCCTTCTCGGACAAGGCGGTCGACCGGAGCACCAGCGACACACTGCTGCTGAAGCCCTGACGCCGGCGGATCGCGGAACGGCCCTCCACGCACGCGTGGAGGGCCGTTCCGCTTTTTCCGGGCAGGCGCCGGGCCGCAGGACGTCAGCGGAAGCGCCGTACCGCCGACGGCGTGACCACGGCGTGCACCGGCCGGTCGTGGGGCTCCTCGGGGACCCGCTCGACGACCTCCGTGTCGTAGAGCAGCACCACCAGGGCGGGATCGGCCCCCGCGCGCTCCAGACGGGCCAGTACGCGGTCGTACGAGCCACCGCCGCGGCCCAGGCGCATCCCGCGCCCGTCCACCGCCAGACCGGGCAGCAGGACGGCCTCCGCCTCCTGGACGGCCGCCGGTCCGAGGCGCTCGCCCGCCGGCTCCAAGAGGGCCATCCGCCCGCCGTGTTGGACGCGTACGAGCGAGTCCGCCCCGGTGTACGCCCCCCAGTCGAGGTCGTTGTCCGGCAGCAGGACCGGCAGGAGCACCCGCACCCGGCGTGCGAGGAGCGCGTCGAGGAGCGCGAGCGTGCCCGGCTCACTCCCCACCGAGACGTACGCCGCCACCGTGCCGGCGTGCGCCAGCTCCGGCAGCTCCAGGGCCCGCACCGCGAGGGCCTCGGCCGTTTCCTGCACGTCATCCGCCGTCAACCGGCTTCTCACCGCGAGGAGCTCTCGCCGCAACGTTCGTTTGGCAGGCTCGGCTTCGTGTCCCAGGTGACTCACAGGCGGCTTCCGTATCCTTCGTAATGTGCTCATATGAGAACGAATTAACCGGAGCCACAGAATCCGCACATAGCCACCGGATATGGTTGCGGGCATGACTGAGTCGCACCCCAGGATCACCAAGGCTGTCATCCCCGCAGCAGGTCTCGGCACCCGGTTCCTGCCGGCCACCAAGGCCACTCCCAAGGAGATGCTGCCGGTCGTCGACAAGCCGGCGATCCAGTACGTGGTCGAAGAGGCCGTGTCGGCGGGGCTGGACGACGTCCTCATGATCACGGGCCGCAACAAACGCCCCCTCGAGGACCACTTCGACCGCAACTACGAACTGGAGTCGGCCCTCCAGAAGAAGGGCGACGCCGGACGGCTCGCCAAGGTCCAGGAGTCCAGCGACCTCGCAACGATGCACTACGTGCGTCAGGGCGACCCCAAGGGGCTCGGCCACGCCGTCCTGTGCGCGGCACCGCACGTCGGCCACGAACCCTTCGCCGTCCTGCTCGGCGACGACCTGATCGACCCGCGCGACCCGCTCCTCGCCCGCATGGTCGAGGTCCAGGAGCAGCACGGCGGCAGCGTCGTCGCCCTCATGGAGGTGGCGCCCGAGCAGATCCACCTCTACGGCTGCGCCGCCGTCGAGGCCACCGGCGAGGGCGACCTCGTCAAGGTGACGGGCCTGGTCGAGAAGCCCGACGCGGCGGACGCCCCCAGCAACTACGCCATCATCGGCCGCTACGTACTCGACCCGAGCATCTTCGGCATACTGCGCAAGACCGAGCCGGGCCGCGGCGGCGAGATCCAGCTCACCGACGCCCTCCAGCAGCTCGCCACGGACGAGAAGGTCGGCGGCCCGGTGCACGGCGTGGTCTTCGAGGGCCGCCGCTATGACACCGGCGACCGAGGCGACTATCTGCGTGCCATTGTCAGACTCGCGTGCGAACGTGAAGACCTGGGACCGGACTTCCGGGCCTGGCTTCGCAGTTACGTAGCCGAGGAGATGTAACACGTGAGCAGCGCCGCGACCCGCGCCACCGGCCAGGACCACCTCTGGTCGGTGACCGAGCACCTGGAGGACATCCTCGCGACCGTCCGCCCCCTGGAACCCATCGAGCTGCAACTCCTCGACGCCCAGGGCTGCGTCCTGGTCGAGGACGTCACGGTGCCGGTCTCGCTGCCGCCGTTCGACAACAGCTCGATGGACGGGTACGCGGTCAGGGTCGCCGATGTCGCGGGCGCGAGCGAGGAGTTCCCGGCCGCGCTGACGGTGGTCGGCGACGTGGCCGCGGGCCAGGCCGACCAGCCGTACGTGGGTCCCGGTGAGGCCGCCCGCATCATGACCGGCGCCCCGCTGCCGCCCGGCGCCGAGACGGTCGTCCCCGTCGAGTGGACCGACGGCGGCCTCGGCGAGGGAGCCGTCTCCGGGATGCGCGCCCACAGTTCGGCCCCCGAGGGGGCCTCCGGCCGGGTGCACGTGCACCGCCCGGCCCCGGCGCGCGCCCACGTGCGTGCCAAGGGCAGCGACGTGAAGGCCGGCGACCGCGCGCTGGAGGCCGGCACGATCCTGGGCCCGCCGCAGATCGCCCTGCTCGCCGCGATCGGGCGCGGCACCGTGCGGGTGCGCCCGCGCCCGCGCGTCGTCGTGCTGTCCACCGGCAGCGAACTGGTCCAGCCCGACGAGCAGCTGGGCAACGGCCAGATCTACGACTCCAACAGCTTCGCCCTGTGCGCCGCCGCGCGGGACGCCGGGGCCATCGCCTACCGCGTGGGCGCGGTCGCCGACGACGCCGAGACGCTCCGCTCCACGATCGAGGACCAGCTCATCCGGGCGGACCTCGTCGTCACGACGGGCGGCGTCAGCGTCGGTGCGTACGACGTCGTCAAGGAAGCCCTGTCCTCCGTCGGCGACGAGGACGAGGAGGGCGGCGGCATCGACTTCCGCAAGCTCGCCATGCAGCCGGGCAAGCCCCAGGGATTCGGCTCCATCGGCCCCGAGCACACCCCGCTGCTCGCGCTCCCCGGCAACCCCGTGTCGTCGTACGTCTCCTTCGAGCTGTTCGCCCGCCCCGCGATCCGCACCCTGATGGGCCTGGAGGACGTCCACCGGCCGACCACCAGGGCAACCCTGGACACGGACAAGGCACTGACCTCCCCCGAGGGCCGCCGGCAGTTCCTGCGCGGCACGTACGCGGACGGCAGGGTGAAGCCCGTCGGCGGCGCCGGATCCCACCTGGTCGCCGCCCTGGCGCATGCGGACGCGCTGATCGTGGTCCCCGAGGAGGCCACCTCGGTCGAGCCCGGTGCCGACGTCGAGGTCGTCCTGCTGGGCTGAGCGGCGGGCCGGAGCGGTTCCGTCCGCGCGGGCGGCGGGCCGGGGAGGGGCCTGTTCCGCTCGGCACCCCGAGTTGGCGGTACCGTGTCGCGCACAACAGGCCACGCGCCGCACCGCGAGGGGCCCTGACCGGGAGCGCCACAGCAGATGAGTACGCAGGACCGACTGACGCACATCGACGAGGCGGGCGCGGCCCGCATGGTCGACGTATCCGGGAAGGACGTGACCGCGCGCACCGCCCGCGCCAGCGGCCGCGTCCTGGTCTCGCCCCGGGTGGTCGAGCTGCTGCGCGGCGAGGGGGTCCCCAAGGGCGACGCCCTCGCGACCGCGCGCATCGCGGGCATCATGGGTGCCAAACGCACCCCGGACCTGATTCCGCTCTGCCACCCGTTGTCGGTGTCGGGTGTGAAACTGGATCTGTCGGTCGCGGACGACGCCGTCGAGATCCTCGCCACCGTGAAGACCACGGACCGCACGGGGGTCGAGATGGAGGCCCTGACCGCGGTCAGCGTGGCGGCGCTCACCGTGATCGACATGGTCAAGGCGGTCGACAAGGGAGCGGTCATCACGGACGTGCGGGTCGAGGCGAAGACGGGCGGCAAGTCGGGCGACTGGAGCCGGGCATGACCGTTCCGTCCTACCGTGCGCTCGTCGTCACCGCCTCCAACCGCGCCGCCGCGGGGGTCTACGAGGACCGGGGCGGACCGCTGATCGCCGAGGCGCTCGCCGCGTACGGCTTCCAGGTGGACGGCCCGAGGGTCGTCCCGGATGGGGACCCCGTGGAGGCCGCCCTGCGCACCGGCGTCGAAGCCGGGTACGACGTCATCGTCACCACCGGCGGCACCGGCATCTCGCCCACCGACCGGACGCCCGAGGCCACCCGGCGGGTCCTCGACCACGAGGTCCCGGGCATTCCGGAGGCCATCAGGGCGTTCGGCAGGGAGAAGGTGCCGACGGCGGCGCTGTCCCGGGGGCTCGCGGGTGTCGCGGGACGGACGCTGATCGTCAACCTGCCGGGTTCCACCGGCGGGGTCCGGGACGGCCTGGCCGTGCTGGAGCCCCTGCTGACCCACGCCGTCGACCAGATCCGGGGCGGCGACCACCCGAGACCGAGCGGCAGTGGGGGTGCGAGCTGAACAGCCCATCCTGGCCCGTCGAGCTGCGGGAGGGCGACGTCGTCCTGCGGCCGATAAAGGTGCGCGACCAGCGGGCCTGGCGCGAGGTGAACCGGCGCAACCGCGACTGGCTGCGGCCCTGGGAGGCGACGATCCCGCCGCCCACGCCGAGCGGGCCCATAGCGCATCGGCCGACGTACCGGCAGATGGTCCGCCACCTGCGCGCCGAGGCCAACGCGGGCCGGATGCTGCCCTTCGTGATCGAGTACCAGGGCCGGCTCGTCGGGCAGCTGACGGTCGCCGGAATCACCTGGGGATCGATGTGCTCCGGGCATGTGGGCTACTGGGTGGACGAAGCGGTCGCGGGGCGCGGCGTGATGCCGACGGCCGTCGCACTGGCGGCCGACCACTGCTTCCGCACGGTCGGACTGCACCGCATCGAAGTCTGTATTCGCCCCGAGAACGGGCCGAGCCGCCGGGTCGTGGAGAAACTCGGATTCCGTGAGGAAGGGCTTCGCCCGCGTTATCTCCACATCGACGGGGCCTGGCGCGACCATCTCGTCTTCGCACTGACCGCGGAGGAGGCGGCCGAGGGGCTGCTGGCCCGCTGGCAGCGCAGACGCGCCCGCCACTCCCGCGAGAACAGCCCGGGGGACCAGTCCCCGAACGCGCCGCGGAACACCCTGTGACGCTGTGAATGCGCGGTTGGCCGGTTCACAGCCCGACCGACCCGGGAAATGAAATAAATGTTCGAAATTGATCGACTGGCGATCACCTGAGGGCGTTAATTTGGCGCTGTCGGCGGGCTGCTGATCGCATCGGTCACAAAAAAAGCTCGAAATATCAGCCAGATCGTGCGACACACCGGCGCAATTGGCAGATGGCCTCACGCAAACCCCTCTACCGTGTGAGGCGTGAGCAGCAGCGGCCTCATCTACGCAGTCATTGTCGGGGCCTGGGCCGCCTACTTGGTGCCGATGTGGCTCCGTAGGCAGGACGAGCTGAACGAAGCCCGTCCGACGGAACGCTTCAGCACCGCCATCCGGCTGCTGTCCGGACGGGCGGGAATGGAGCGCCGGTACGCCAAGGACCTGCAGGCGCGCTCCGCCGACGAGGAGGAGCCCAGCGCCGATCCGGACGGCGTCACCGACTCGGTGGACGTCCGGGCCTTCGCCATGCCGCCGACCGAGCCGCAGGCTCCGGCGCAGCCGCGGTCCCGGACGCACGCCCAGGCGCAACAGCGTCCCCAGGCACAGGCACAGGTTCCGGCGGAGCCCGCGGACCGGCGCGAGGCGCCGGCCCCGTCCGGCGACAGACCGGCGCCCCGCGCGGCCGACAGGCCCGCGTCCCGGACCGCCGACAGACCCCTGCCGCGGCAGTCCGGCCCGTCCGCCAGGGTCGGCCACTCCGCGCAGTCCGCCAACTCCGCCGCCGCGGCGTCCGCTTCGGCGGAGCCGACGGCGCACTCCGTACCGGCCGCGCGTCGTGCCTCCTCGGCCGAGGCCGCAGCGCGTGCCCGGCGCTCGAAGGTGCTCGCGCGCCGACGGCGTACGACCGTCATGCTCTTCATCGCCTTCACGCTCGGCGCGATCGTCGCGGCGGTCGGCGGGCTGGCCTTCCTGTGGGCGCCCGGCGTGCCCGCGGTCCTGCTGAGCGGGTACATCGCCTATCTGCGGGCCCAGGAGCGGCGGCGCTTCACCTACGTGATGGACCGGCAGCGGGCCGAGGCGGCGGCGCAGCGGCTGCGTGAGCGGCAGCCCCGGCGGCGGCCGCCCGTGGACCCGGGCGCGGACGAGCCCGACGACTCACCCGAACCCGAGGCCGACTCCGGCCTGTCCGCGCTCGCCGCCGACCGCCGGGCCCTGGTCGAGCAGACCGACCACGCGGAGTGGGTCGACCAGCAGCGCGAGCGGCAGCGGCGGCCCGGTCACGGGGACAGCTGGGACCCGGTGCCCGTCCCGCTGCCGACGTACGTCACCGCTCCGGTCGCCCCGCGGGCCACGCCCAGTGTGGATCTCGGCGCGCCGGACGCGTGGAGCTCGGCACGCTCCAGTGCCGCGGAGCCGAGCGCGCCGGAGGCGGAGCCCGTCGCCGAGGAGCGGCCCGAGGCCGCCGACGGCGACGACCGCTGCGACGCCCGCCGGGCCGCGTCCGCCCGCCGGGCCCGTGAGCGGGGGCGCACCCCGCTCTTCGACCAGTACGAGGACGGCGACCGGCCGCGGGCGGCCAACGAGTGACGGGCGGTGGCCGTCCGGGGCCCTGGTGACCTGCCAGGAACGGATTTCCAAGCACCCGGACGGGGATGCTAGAGTTTCACTCGTTGCAAGGGCCTGTGGCGCAGTCCGGTAGCGCACCTCGTTCGCATCGAGGGGGCCAGGGGTTCAAATCCCCTCAGGTCCACTGCAATTCAGAACCCCGTCGGATTCGTCCGGCGGGGTTCTTGCGTGTCCGGGCGTCAGAGCGGCTTCGCGAAGCAGCGGCTCAGGGGCTCGTGGCGGTACAGGCCGAACTTGGCGCAGGGCTCGTAGCCGCTGGAGGTGTACAGCGCGATGGCCTCCGGCTGCTTCGTGCCGGTCTCCAGGACCATGCGGGAGCGTCCTGCCGCGCGGGCGTCGTCCTCCAGGGCCGACAGGATGCGCCGGGCCAGACCGAGGCCGCGGGCCTCCGGGGTCACATACATCCGCTTGAGCTCGGCGTCGCCGTCCGCGTAGCCCTCGGGGTTCTCGTCCTGGGTGCGCCAGCCGCCCGTGGCCACCGGCCGCTCCCGGTCGTCGTACGCGACGAGGTACAGACCCGACGGCGGCTGGAACATCGACGGATCGAGCGGTGTGACGTCTCCCTCGTCCCCGTAGCGCTCGGCGTATTCGAGCTGCACCTGGTCGTTGAGCTTGACGGCGTCGGGGTGGTCGTAGGGGACCGGACGGATATTCATGCGATGCATCGTACATCTATGCGCCGGAACGGGTCCCCGGATTAAGTATCGTGCGCGGGTGCTGACTGTTACCTCTGTGAATGTGAACGGGCTCCGGGCCGCCGCCAGGAAGGGCTTCGTGGAGTGGCTGACGGAGACCTCCGCGGACGTCCTGTGCCTGCAGGAGGTGCGGGCCGAGCCGGCGCAGCTCCCGGACGCCGTGCGGGCGCCTGAGGGGTGGCACGTGGTGCACGCGCCCGCCGCGGCGAAGGGGCGGGCCGGTGTGTCCCTCTACACACGCCGTGAGCCCGACCGGGTCCGGATCGGGTTCGGGTCCGCGGAGTTCGACTCCAGCGGACGGTACGTCGAGGCCGATCTGCCCGGCGTCACCGTCGCCAGCCTCTATCTGCCCTCGGGTGAGGTGGGGACCGAGCGGCAGGACGAGAAGATCCGGTTCATGGGGGAGTTCCTCGGCCACCTGAAGGTGCTGCGCGAGCGGGCCGCCGCCGACGGGCGCGAGGTCGTCGTCTGCGGCGACTGGAACATCGCCCACCAGGAGGCTGACCTCAAGAACTGGCGCGGCAACCGCAAGAACTCCGGGTTCCTGCCGGAGGAGCGGGAGTGGCTCGGCCAGGTCCTCGGTGAAGGCGCCGGATACGTCGACGTCGTCCGTGCGCTGCACCCCGACGTCGAGGGTCCGTACACGTGGTGGTCCTACCGGGGGCGGGCCTTCGACAACGACACCGGCTGGCGGATCGACTACCAGATGTCCACGCCGGGGCTCGCCGGCAAGGCCGTGAAGGGCTTCGTGGAGCGGGCGGCGACGCACGAGGAGCGCTGGTCGGACCACGCGCCCGTGACGGTCGTCTACGACCTGTAGGCCCCGCCGGCCGGGCGCGCCGCCTCAGGGCGTGCGGCGCAGCCGGCGGTCCAGGGCCATCGACAGTTCCGCCTCCACCACGCTCTTCGCCAGCGGGCGCAGGCGCTGGAGGTCCTCCGGTGTGCGGTCCCGGGTGAGGACGAGATCGGTGAAGAGCGCGGCCAGTGCTTCGGTGTGCTCGCGTACGCGGCGGGCGGCGCCGAGGACGTCCGCGAGCGGGATGCCCTCGCGGACCAGGGCCGCGGACACGTCGAGGAGCCGCCGGCTGATGTGCACGATCTCGGTCCCGTCGGTGCCGAGATAGCCGAGGTCGAGTGCGGCGGCGAGGTTCTCCGGGGTGGCCTGGCCCTCGAAGACGTCGGCCAGTTCCTCGGGGGAGAGGCGGACCGGGGTCTCCTCGCTGGGCTCGCCGAGGCCCAGCAGCTCGCCGACGTCCCTGCCGTGGTCGAAGGCCTCGGCCAGCTCCGCGATGCCGTTCAGCGTGTGGCCGCGTTCCAGCAGTGCCGAGATCGTCCGCAGCCGGGCCAGGTGGCCGTCGTCGTACCAGGCGATGCGGCCCTCGCGGCGCGGGGGCGGGATCAGTTTGCGCTCGCGGTAGAAACGCAGGGTGCGCACGGTGATGCCGGCCTCCTTGGCCAGTTCCTCCATGCGGTACTCGCGCCTGCCCGGCTCGGGCGCGCCGGCCCGTGCCGCCGCCTCGGCGTCGCGTTCTCCTGTTCCGTCAGCCACGTCGGCACCCTACGTCGTACCCGGGGTAACTTTCCCGGTCCCGACCCCTACCCATGAGTACGAAGCTCCTCTACGCTCCCCATTGCGCCAGTGTTCACTGGCAGAGTCGTGCGGAGCAGGGAGGCGTCGGGATGACCGAGCACGAGCATGTACGGGTGGCGGTGGTCGGCTCCGGGTTCGGAGGGCTCGGAGCCGCCGTGCGGCTGCGCCGTGAGGGCGTGACCGACTTCGTCGTCCTGGAGCGGTCGGGCAGCGTGGGCGGCACCTGGCGGGACAACAGCTATCCCGGGTGCGCCTGCGACGTGCCGTCCCACCTCTACTCGTTCTCCTTCGCGCCCAACCCCGACTGGCCGCGCACCTTCTCCGGCCAGGAGCACATACGCGCCTACCTGGAGCACGTCACCGACCTCTTCGGTCTGCGCCCGCACCTGCGCTTCGACAGCGAGGTCGAGCTGATGCGCTGGGACGACGAGAAGCTGCACTGGGAGATACGGACGGCGAGCGGCACCCTCACCGCCGACCTCGTCGTCTCCGCCACCGGGCCCCTCTCCGACCCGAAGATCCCGGACGTGCCCGGCATCGGCACCTTCCCCGGCAAGGTCTTCCACTCGGCCCGCTGGGACCACGACTTCGACCTGCGCGGCAAGCGGGTCGCCATGATCGGCACGGGCGCCTCCGCCATCCAGATCGTGCCGTCCATCCAGCCCGAGGTGGAGCGGCTGACCCTCTTCCAGCGCACCCCGCCGTGGGTGATGCCCCGCATGGACCGGGCCATCAGCGGAGCCGAGCGCTGGCTGCACCGGCGGCTGCCGTTCACGACGAAGGCCCGGCGCGGACTGCTCTGGGGCATCAGGGAGTTGCAGGTCCAGGCCTTCACCAAGCGGCCCGAGGAGCTGGGCCTGGTCGAGAAGCTGGCCAAGCGGAACATCGCCCGGGCCGTCAAGGACCCGGAGCTGCGCGCCAAGCTGACTCCGGACTACCGCATCGGCTGCAAGCGCATCCTGCTCTCCAACACCTACTATCCGGCGCTCGCCCGGCCCAACGTGGACGTGGTGGCCTCCGGGCTGGCCCGCATCGACGGCTCCACCCTGGTGGCGGCCGACGGCACCGAGACCGAGGCCGACGCGATCGTGTTCGGCACCGGCTTCCACGTCACGGACATGCCGATCGCCGAGCGGGTCGTGGGTGCGGACGGCCGGACGCTCGCCGAGACCTGGAAGGACGGCATGCAGTCGCTGCGCGGCGCCACCGCGGCCGGCTTCCCCAACTGGATGACGATCATCGGTCCCAACACGGGCCTCGGGAATTCCAGCATGATCCTGATGATCGAGTCGCAGCTGAACTACCTCGCCGACTACGTACGGCAGTTGGACGTCCTCGGCGGCCGGGCGGCGCTCGACGCCCGCCCCGCAGCGGTCGACGCCTGGAACCACCGGGTCCAGGAGCGGATGAAGCGCACCGTCTGGAACACCGGCGGATGCAACAGCTGGTACCTGGACGCCAACGGCCGCAACACCACCATCTGGCCCGGCACGACCGCGGAGTTCCGCGGCGCGACCCGGCGTGTGGACCTCGCCGAGTACGAGGTGCTGCGGGCCCCGAGGGCCGCGGGCGCGTCCCGCGACGAGCGGAAGGCCGAGGTGCAGGCGTGAGCCGGATCATGCACGTGGCCAGTGGCCCCTACGCCCCTCCCGTCCCCGAGCGGGTGCTGACCGTGGACTCCGCCGACGGTGCCCGGCTGCACGTCGAGGTGCACGGGCCCGAGGGGGCGCCGGCCGTCGTCCTCGCGCACGGGTGGACCTGCTCGACCGCCTTCTGGGCGGCGCAGATCCGCGACCTCGCGGTCGACCACCGGGTCGTCGCGTACGACCAGCGCGGGCACGGGCGCAGCCCGGCGAGCCCGGCGTGCAGCACCGACGGGCTCGCCGACGACCTGGAGGCGGTGATCCGGGCGACGCTCGCACCCGGCGAGAAGGCCGTGTTCGTGGGTCACTCCATGGGCGGGATGACGCTCATGGCCGCGTCCGCGCGGGCCGCGTTCCGGGAGCACGCGGCCGCCGCGCTGCTGTGCAGCACGGGCAGTTCGCGGCTGGTGGCGGAGTCACTGGTGATCCCGTTGCGTGCGGGGCGGCTGCGGACCCGGCTCACCAAGTCGGTGCTCGGCTCGCGGGCGCCGCTCGGGCCGGTCTCGCCGATCGCCCGGCGGATCCTCAAGTACGGGACCATGGGGCCCGGTTCGTCACCGGTGATGGTCGAGGCCTGCGCGCGGATCGTGCACGCGTGTCCGCGCCGGGTGCGGTACTCCTGGTCGCAGGTGCTCGACCTGCTCGATCTCGACCACGGTGTGCGGGAGCTGCGGGTACCGACCGAGGTGCTGGTCGGTACGGCGGACCGGCTGACGCCGGCCGTGCACGCACGGGCCCTGGTGGCGGCCCTGCCCGAGTGCGTCGGCGTCACGGAGCTGCCGGGGCTCGGGCACATGACGCCCATCGAGGCGCCCGAGCTGGTGACCGCCCGGATCCGGGAGCTCGTCACCACCTACGTACAGCCGCAGCAGCAGGAACAGTCGCGTGATCAGGACGAGTTGAAGGAGGCGGGCGCATGAGCAGGGTGAGCCTGGAGGGACAGGTCGCGGTCGTCACGGGGGCCGCGCGGGGCGTCGGGGAACTCCTCGCGCGCAAGCTCTCCGCACGCGGCGCGAAGATCGCACTCGTCGGTCTGGAGGCGGACGCGCTCAAGCAGGTCTCGGAGCGGCTGCACGGCGAGAGCGACCACTGGTACGCGGACGTCACCGACCACGAGGCCATGGCGAGGGTCGCCGAGGAGGTCAAGCAGCGCTTCGGCAAGGTCGACATCGTCGTCGCCAACGCCGGTGTCGCCAACGGCGGTCCGTTCGTGGACTCCGACCCCGTCGCCTGGCGGCGTGTCATCGAGGTCAACCTGATCGGCTCGGCGGTGACGGCGCGGGCCTTCCTGCCGGTGCTGATGGAGAGCCGCGGCTACCTGCTCCAGATAGCGTCGCTGGCCGCGATCACGCCCGCGCCCATGATGTCCGCGTACTGCGCGTCGAAGTCGGGCGTGGAGGCGTACGCGCACAGCCTGCGCGCCGAGGTGGGCTACAAGGGCGTACGCGTCGGCGTGGGTTACCTCTCCTGGACCGACACGGACATGGTGCGGGGCGCCGACCAGGACGACGTGATGCGGGAGTTGCGCAAGCGGCTGCCGTGGCCGTCGAACAAGACCTACCCGCTGGGTCCGGCGGTCGACCGGATCGTCGCCGGCATCGAGCGGCGGTCGAGCCATGTGTACGCGCAGTGGTGGCTGCGGGGCATGCAGGGCATCCGCGGGTATCTCCCGGCGCTCATCGGGACCGTGGGGCAGCGGGAGATGCGGCGCTTCGAGCCGCGGCTGAACGGTGTCTCCAAGGGCCTGGTGGGAGCGGGCGGGGCGGCCGACGAGGGAGAACGGCACCGCACTTCGCCGTGAGCGGTCCGTGGTCCTCACGGTGAGTGACCGGTCGACATGCGCGGCGTGTCCGCCCGTGCAACTCTGGTCGAGCCCCGATCCCCTCACCCACAACGGGAGTGAATTCCATGGGCATGAAGGACCAGTTCCAGGACAAGGCCGAGCAGCTGCAGCAGCAGGCGAAGAGGAAGTTCGGCGAGCGGCAGGACGAGGCGAGCGAGCGCTCCCCGCAGGAGCGTGAGCGGGCCCAGCAGGGCGCCGAGCACGCCCAGCGCGACGCGCGGGACCGCCTCGACCAGGACTACGACGCCTGATCGCTGCGCCCGGCCTTGGCCGGAAAAAGGGTGCCCTCCGCGAGGAGGGCACCCTTTCGGCGCGTCCGCCCGGCGGCGGGCCGGGCGCGGTGGTGAGAGGCGTGAGCGGGCGGGTCGCGGGGCGGGTCTCGGGCAGCCCCCGCGCAGGGCGGCTCGGCCACGGGGTGGGTCCCGGGCAGCCCCCGCCCAGGGCGGCTCGGCTGCGGGGCGGGCCTCCGGCAGCCCCGCGGAGGGGCGGTCGACGCCGGACTGGGTCGGGCCTCAGTCCGCCTTGCGCGGGGGCAGCTCCGGCCGTGCGCGGTTCGGGACGTCCGAGAGGTCGGGCGGGGACGCGGCCGGGTGGGTGGACAGCAGCTCCAGCGCCAGCTCCACGGCGTCGTCCAGTTGGGCGTGACGGCCCTCGGCCCAGTCCAGGGGGGTGCGCAGGATCTCCAGGTCCGGAGCGACGCCGTGGTTCTCCACCGACCAGCCGTAGGCGTCGAACCAGGCCGCGTTCATCGGGACGGTGATGACCGTGCCGTCGCCGAGCCGGTGCCGTCCCGTCATGCCGACGACTCCGCCCCAGGTGCGCTGGCCGACCACCGGCCCCAGCTTCAGCAGCTTGAACGCCGCCGTGATCATGTCGCCGTCCGAGGCCGTGGCCTCGTCGGCGAGGGCGACCACCGGACCGCGCGGCGCGTTCGACGCGTACGACACGGGCAGGGCGTTGCGGGTGAGGTCCCAGCCCAGGATCCTGCGGGTCAGCGTCTCGACGACCAGTTCGCTGATGTGGCCGCCCGCGTTGCCGCGCACGTCGACGATGAGCGCGGGGCGCGAGACCTCCATGCGCAGGTCGCGGTTGAACTGGGCCCAGCCCGAGCCGCCCATGTCGGGGATGTGCAGGTAGCCGCAGCGGCCGCCGCTCACCTCCCGCACCACCTCGCGTCGTTTGGCCACCCAGTCCTGGTAGCGCAGCGGCCGTTCGTCGATCAGCGGCACCACCGCCACCCGGCGGGAGCGGCCGCCGCCCTCGGCAGGGGTGAACGTCAGCTCCACCGTCGTACCGCCCGCCCCCGCGAGCAGCGGATAGGGGCCGGCGACCGGGTCGACCGGGCGGCCGTCCACATGGGTCAGCACGGCGCCCTCCCGGATGCCCGAACCGGCCAGCGGCGAGCGGGCCTTGGAGTCGGAGGAGTCGCCGGGCAGGATCCGCTTCAGCGTCCACCCGCCTTCCCGGCGCACGAAGTTGGCGCCGAGCAGTCCCTGCCAGCGCTGGTAGTGCGGCGGTCCCTCGTTGCGGCGGGCGGCGGAGACGTAGGCGTGCGAGGTGGCCAGTTCGCCGAGCACCTCGCGCAGCAGATCGGCGAACTCGTCGGGGGAGGCGACCCGTTCGACCAGGGGGCGGTACTGCGCGAGGACCGCGTCCCAGTCGATCCCGCACATGTCGGGGTCCCAGTAGTACGCGCGGATGATGCGACCTGCCTCCGCGTAGGCCTGGCGCCATTCGGCGGGCGGGTCCACCTCGTGCAGGATCCGGCGCAGGTCGATCCAGACGGTCGAGTCGCCGTCGCCGGACTCGGTGGACGGGACGGCCCGCAGGTCGCCCTCGTCGGCGACGACGAGCCGGCTGCCGTCCCCGCTGACCGCGAAGAAGTCCAGATGGTCGACGAGTTCGGACTTCTTCGCCTTGGCGATGTTGAAGTACTCCAGCGTGGGGCGGCCCGTCGTGTCGTCCGGGTTGGCGAAGGTCTCGCCGAGCGCCCCGGAGATCGGCCAGCGCAGCCAGACCAGTCCGCCGCCCGCCACCGGATACAGCGCGGAGTACTTGGAGGCGGTGACCGGGAACGGGGTGACCCGGCTCTCCAGGCCCTCGATCTCCACGGTCGCCGTGCTGCCGTCGTCCGGTCCGTCCCCGACGGGGTCGAGCCCGCCGGCGACCGGCCGTCCGTCCGGGTTCAGCGCGAACGGGGAGGGGGTCGCCGAGGAGAGGGGCACGAGGTAGGGGCGGCAGCCCAGCGGGAAGGACAGGTCGCCGGTGTGCACGTCGTAGACCGGGTCGAAGCCGCGCCACGACAGGAACGCCAGATAGCGGCCGTCCCGGGTGAACACCGGGTTCTCGTCCTCGAATCTGCCGTTGGTGACGTCGACGACCAGGCCGTCCTTGATCCGCGCCATCTTGATCTGCCGCAGTGACCGCCCGATGCCCGGGTGGGACCACGTCAGCCAGCATCCGTCCGGTGAGAACGCCAGGTCCCGCACCGGCCCGTTGTCGGACCTGATCAGCTCGACGGCCGCGCCCGTCCCGGCCGTCCCGGTGTCCCCGGGCTCCTCGGTCGCGTCGATCAGCAGCACCCGCCCGTCGTGCGAGGCGACGGCGAGGCGCTCGCCCCGGGGGTCCGACACGAGCTCCAGAACGCGGCCCAGGTCTCCGGTGGCGGGCCGGCGCGGCTCCCGGTCGCCGGTGGCCCGCGGCAGGTGGGCGATCTCGACGGCGTCCTCGCCGTCGGCGTCGGTGACGTAGGCGACCTGGCCGCCCGAGCCGAGCATCTCGGGGAGCCGGACGCGGATGCCCGGGGTGTCCGTGATGGTGCGCGCCGGACCGTCGCGGTGGGTGAGCCAGTACAGACTGCCGCGTACGACGACGGCACTGGCGCGCCCCGTCTCGTCCACGGAGATGCCGTCGACGTGCTGGGCGGCCGGTACCTGGTATCCGCGTCGGCCCGCGCGCGGCCCGCCCAGGCGGACGTCCAGCCGGCGCGGCACGGAGTCGGCGGCGAGGTCGTCGACGATCCACAGGTCGCCCGCGCACTGGTAGACGACCCGCGTGCCGTCGCTCGACGCGTGCCGGGCGTAGAAGGCGTCGTGGTCGGTGTGCCGGCGCAGGTCGGAGCCGTCGTACGCGCAGGAGTAGAGGTTGCCGATGCCCTCGTGGTCGGAGAGGAAGGCGACCCGCCCGCCGACGAACATCGGGGCACTCAGGTGCCCGTTCAGACCCGCGAGGATCCGCTGCCCGTGCAGCCACAGCCGTCCCGTGGCCCCGCCCCGGTAGCGCTTCCACGCGGCCGGCTCGTGCGGCGGGGTCCCGGTGAGCAGCAGGGTCCTGCGCTCGCCCTCGACGTCGGCGACCTGGATGTCGGAGACCGGGCCCCAGGGCAGCCGGCGTCCGGGGTCGCCGTCGGTGGGCACGCTGTAGGCCCAGGTGAAGTACGAGAACGGCTGGCCGTGCGAGGCGACGGCCAGGATGTGGCAGTTGCCGTCCTGGTCGGGCGGCGCCCAGCCGCAGACCTGGGTGTCGGCGCTGCCCCAGTAGGTGAGCCGCCGTCCGGGGCCGCCGTCGACCGGCGCCAGATGGATCTCCGGGACGAGGCTGCGCCAGCTGGTGTACGCGATGTGGCGGCCGTCGGGGGAGAAGCGCGGGTGGCCGACCTTGGTACGGTCCACGGTGAGCCGCCAGGCGCGTCCGGGGCCGTCGAGCGGGGCCACCCACAGGTCGTCCTCGGCGGCGAAGCACAGCAGGTCGCCGCTGAGGTGCGGGAAGCGCAGATAGCCGGGGGCGGTCTCGTCGGTGGTCGCCTTCTCGTACGCGTCGCTCACCTCCCCATGCTTTGCCGCCCGGGGGGTACCGGCAACTCGGGTGCGCGGGGCGGCAACCGTGACCGACGACACGTACGAAACGGTTTCGTTTCGCTGTCTCCCGGGGTATGTTCGGAGGCGTACGAGACGGTGTCGTCCGGAGCGTGCCGCCCGAAGCGGTCTCGGCGGCGGACGGGCGCGGCAACGGGCGCCCGGCGCGCGCTGCCACGCCGGGGGCGATGCCGGACGCAGTGTCGGGCAGGAGAAGCGGGAGAAGGTGAGTGGGATGGCTGAAGCCGCAACGGTGCGCCGCAGTCGGATCACGCCCGAGCGCGAGGCCGAGCTGTACGCCGCCGTGCTCGACCTGCTGCGCGAGGTCGGCTACGACGCCCTGACGATGGACGCCGTCGCCGCCCGCACCCGGTCCAGCAAGGCCACCCTCTACCGTCAGTGGGGCGGCAAGGCCGAGCTGGTCGTACGGGCGGTGCGGCACCAGAAGCCGCTCAAGCTCGCCGACCTGGACACCGGGTCCCTGCGGGGCGACTTCCACGCCCTGGCCGCACGGCAGGACGACTGCCAGATGGAGCAGGACTCCGCGCTGATGCGGGGTCTGGCCATGGCGGCGCACGGGAACCCGGATCTCCTCAAGGCGTTCCGCGAGTACCTCGTGGAGCCGGAGATGGAGGAGCTGCGCCATGTGCTGCGGCGTGCGGTCGACCGCGGTGAGATCCGCGCGGACAACCCCGCGATGGAGTACGTGATGCACATGCTGATCGGCGCCTTCGCGGCGCGCACCATGATCGACGAGCTGCCGCCCACGCAGGCCTTCATCACCTCGTACATCGACGCCGTGGTCCTCCCCGCTCTCGGCGCCTGATCCCTCGATCCCCTCTCGAGTCCCCGCTGTTCCACTGTCACACCTGACGCGACCGCTCACGTCGTCGGGCTGATCCCCACCGCCGTTCCCCCGTGCCCCACCGGGTGAGCGCACCAGCCCCTGCCATCCGAACGACCTGACCGGGAGTACGCCTTCGTGGCCACGTTCCTCTACAAACTCGGCCGTCTCGCCTTCAGGCGACGGCACTTCGTCGCCCTGATCTGGGTGGCACTCCTCACGCTCGCCGGAGTCGGGGCCGCCTCGGCCCCCACCGCGGGCTCCAGTTCCTTCTCGATCCCGGGCACCGAGGCCCAGAAGGCCTTCGACCTGCTGGAGAATCGTTTCCCCGGGATGAGTGCCGACGGAGCGACCGCACGCGTGGTCTTCCAGGCGCCCGACGGCGAGAAGATGGCCGACCCGGCGAACAAGGCCGCCGTGCGGAAGACCGTCGCCGAACTCGGCGACGGGTCCGAGGTCACCTCCGTCACCGACCCCTTCAAGGCCAAGGCCATCAGCAAGGACGGCACCATCGCGTACGCGCAGGTGTCGTACAAGGTCTCCGGCATGGAGCTCAAGGAGGTCTCCAAGGACGCCCTGAAGGAGGCCGCGCAGGACGCGCGGGAGTCCGGACTCACCGTCGAGGTCGGCGGTGACGCCCTCCAGGCCGTGCCCGAGACCGGGTCCACCGAGATCATCGGCATCGCGATCGCCGCGGTCGTCCTCGTGATCACCTTCGGCTCGCTGATCGCGGCCGGTCTGCCGCTGCTGACCGCGCTGATCGGCGTCGGCATCGGCGTCTCGACCATCACCGCGCTCGCCAAGGCGCTCGACCTCGGCTCCACCACCTCCACCCTCGCGATGATGATCGGCCTCGCCGTCGGCATCGACTACGCCCTCTTCATCGTCTCCCGCTACCGGGCCGAACTGGCCGAGGGACGGGAACGCGAGGAGGCCGCCGGACGGGCCGTCGGCACCGCGGGATCGGCCGTCGTCTTCGCCGGCCTGACCGTCGTCATCGCCCTGGTCGGCCTGGCCGTGGTCAACATCCCGATGCTGACCAAGATGGGCGTCGCGGCGGCGGGCACGGTCGCCATCGCCGTCCTTATCGCGCTCACCATGATCCCCGCGCTCCTCGGCTACGTGGGCCGCAAGGTGCAGCCCGCGGGACAGAAGAGCCGCCTCCTCGGCGGCGGCCGGAAGAAGGCGCAGGACGCCGCGGCGGGCGAGCGCCCCAACATGGGCACCCGCTGGGCACGTTTCGTCGTCCGCCGCCCCCTCGCCGTGCTGCTCCTCGGCGTCGTCGGCCTGGGCGCCGCGGCCGTCCCCGCCGCCTCGCTGGAGCTGGGTCTGCCGGACGACGGCTCCCAGCCGACCTCCACCACGCAGCGCCGCGCCTACGACCTGCTGTCCGACGGTTTCGGCCCCGGCTTCAACGGCCCGCTCATGGTCGTCGTGGACGCCCGCTCCAGTGACGACCCCAAGGGCGCCGTCGGCACGGTGTCCGACACCGTCGAGAAGCTCGACGACGTCGTGTCGGTCACCCCGGCGACCTTCAACAAGGCCGGCGACACGGCCATGATCAGCGTCATCCCCGACTCCAAGCCGTCCTCGGTGCGCACCGAGGACCTGGTCCACGAGATCCGGGACGCGGGCGGCACCATCAGGGCCGACTCCGGCGCGACGGTCCTGGTCACCGGCTCCACGGCCATGAACATCGACTTCTCGCAGAAGCTCAACGACGCGCTCGTCCCGTACCTGGCGCTGGTGGTCGGCCTGGCCTTCCTCCTGCTGATCGTGGTGTTCCGCTCGATCCTGGTGCCGCTGAAGGCGGCCCTCGGCTTCCTGCTCTCGGTGATGGCCGCGCTCGGCGCCGTCGTCGCGGTCTTCCAGTGGGGCTGGCTGGCCGGCCTGATCGGCGTCGAGGAGACCGGCCCGATCATGTCGATGATGCCGATCTTCATGGTCGGCGTGGTCTTCGGCCTCGCGATGGACTACGAGGTGTTCCTCGTGACCCGGATGCGGGAGGCGTACGTCCACGGGGAGCGGCCCGGCCAGGCGATCGTGACCGGTTTCCGGCACGGTGCCCGGGTGGTGACCGCCGCCGCCGTCATCATGATCGCCGTCTTCTCCGGCTTCATCGGCTCCAGCGAGGCGATGATCAAGATGATCGGCTTCGGGCTCGCCATCGCCGTCTTCTTCGACGCGTTCGTGGTCCGCATGGCGGTCGTCCCGGCGGTGCTCGCCCTGCTCGGCAAGCGGGCCTGGTGGCTGCCGAAGTGGCTTGACCGGGCGATCCCGAACGTCGACGTCGAGGGCGAGGGGCTGCGCGCCCACGACGCCGCCGGTCCGAAGGACGACGACGAGGACCGGGAGCTGGTACGGGTCTGACCCGACCGCCGCACGTCCGGCCGGCCGCCGGTGAGGGCCCCCGCGAGGGGCGTCCTCACCGGCGGCCGTCGCCGTTGCCGGGCACGCCGAGGCGTACCTCCGCCCATACGGTCTTGCGCGGGGGCGGGCCCGGCATGACGCCCCAGCGGTCGGCGAGCGTGTCCACGAGCAGCAGACCGCGGCCCGACTCGGCGTCCGCGGGTGCCTCCCCGGTGAGGGCGGGGAGAGCGTCACCGCGCGTGTCCGTCACCTCGATCCGGAGCGTGTCGCCGACCACGAGCAGCGTCAGCCGGAAGTCCCGGCCCGAAACCCGGCCATGGGTCGCCGCGTTGGCCGCCAGCTCGGCGACGACGTGGGCCGCCGCCTCCAACGGCAGCTCCCAGCAGCGCAGTTGCTCCACCGCGAGCAGCCTGGCCAGTCGGGCACCGCGGGGCGTGGGGGACAGCAGCACGCTGAAGTTGCGGAAGGGGCTCACACCTTGCGGCCGGGGCCCGCGGGTCTCTTGGTTCACGTCACTCAGCGTGGCCGACTCTGCTTACGCTGAGCGGTGATCGCGCCCGTACGTACGGTCACTGTCCGGCCGCCGTCCCGATCTGTCCGGGCTGTCCGGCGGGCGTACGGGTACGGCTGCGCGTGGGAGGTGGGTGGACATGAGCGGCGAGGCGGTGGACGAGCCCGGCTGGGACGTCGCCCCGGAGGACGAGATCGCTCCGGTGGTGGAGGCGACGGGTCGCCAGATCCGGCTCTGGCGGGAGGCGGCGGGCCTGCGGGCGGCCGACTTCGGGGAGGCCGTCGGGTACGGCGAGGACCTGGTCCGCAAGGTGGAGCGCGGGGCGCGCATTCCCCGCCCGGAGTTCCTGGACAGGGCGGACGAGGTCCTGAAGGCGGGCGGCCGCATCAGGGCGTTCCGCGAGGACATGGAGAAGGCCCGGTACCCGAAGAAGGTACGGGAGCTGAAGCTGTTGGAGGAGCGGGCGGTCGAGCTGCTGCTCTACGGCAACCACAACATCCATGGGCTGTTGCAGACGCGGGAGTACTCCGCGGCGTTGTTCGGAACATGGCGCCCGACCCTCTCGCCGGACGAGCTGGAACGGGCGGTGGCCGCACGCATGGCACGGCAGTCCATCTATGACAGGGCTCCCGCGCCCGAAATCAGCTTCGTGCAGGAGGAGGTGACACTGCGTCGCCCGGTCGGAGGCGCGATCGTGCTGCGCCGTCAGCTCGAACACATGCTGGAACTGGCGCAGTTGCCGCATGTCGAACTCCAGGTGATGCCGACCTCCCATGCTGACCATCCGGGACCGGCCGGGCGGATTCAGGTGCTGAAGTTCGGGGACGGCACTGCCGTGGGGCGCACCGACGACGAGTTCGGCGGACGGCCGGTCTCGGAACCCCGCCAGCTCCGGATCCTCGAACTGCGGTATGGCATCATCCGGGCCCAGGCCCTCTCGCCAAGGGAGTCCCGGGCCTTCATCGAGCAACTGCTGGGAGAGACATGACCCGCATACCCTCGGCAGAGGACGCTTCCGGCCTTGCGTGGATCAAGAGCAGCTACAGCGACAGCAGCAATCCCAGCGACTGCGTCGAGATAGCCACCACCCCCTCGACGATCCACATCCGCGACTCCAAGAACACCCGGGGGCCTCGCGTCACGGTGGCCCCGGTCGCCTGGGCGGAGTTCCTGGGGTACGTGTCCGCCGGGTAGGAGGACATGGCCCGCGTTGGCCGGATATGCATTGCGACTGCAATGGCCCGCTGATACACATGGATCTCCTGAACACACGCGAAAATCACGGGGGTTGGCGTGACGGGGTGGGACATCGCGCCCGCGGGAGTGCAGTCGGTGATCTCCAAGGTGCGGGACTCCGCCGACGGGATGAACGCAGGCATCACGCTGTACGGCCAGTGCGTGCGAGGTGCCATGGAGTCGGCCGGGACCCTGGCGTTCGGCGGTGAGGCGGGTGCCCCCGGCCGGGCGGCCGGCCTCGTCTCCGTGGCGCTCGGCCAGTTCGTCGAGGGGACCGAGGCGGACGTGGCCTTTTTGCCGTTGCGTGCGAGCAACTCGGCAAACGGAGCGGTGGAGGCGACCAACGCCTATGTCGCGGGGAACCTGGAGCAGGCGTGGAACGCGCAGCACCAGGCGACCCTGGCACCGGACGTCACCGCGTTGCTGGAGGCGGCCCACAAGAAGGCGGGCGGCGCCAGGTGATCAGCCCGGAGAAGATACCGGCCTTCACCGGAGACCTGGTCGAACTCCAGCGCGAGATCGGCTTCATGCGCCAGGCGGCCAAGGCGATTCGTGAGCACGGCAGCGCCGTGAACGCCCGCTTCCAGCATCTGGACGCGTCGTACACGGCGCCGGAGGCAGGGCAGCTCTTCGCCACGACGCATGCCGTGGAGGAGAGGGCGGGTTCGTTCGCGGACGACCTGGAGACCGTGGCCGGCGCCCTGACCGATTACGTGGTCGAAGTCGCCGAGATCGTGCGGCAGCTGGAGTCGCTGCGCGGGCAGGCGGCGGTGTTCGTGGAGTCGGTCAGGGGTGACCAGGGGGTCTTCCGGGACTGGACGAGCGATCAGGACAAGGTCGACGAGCACCAGGCCATCTGGGACGGCGTGAACGCCGCTGTCGCGGCCTTCCAGCGGGCCGAAGTGACGTGTGCGGACAGGATCACCGCCACGGTCGGCGGCACGCGGTGGCACATCGACGACGGAAGCCCGAAGCAGAAGAACGCCTATGGCTTCAGCGCGGACCAGCTGGGGCAGGCCGACGAGCTTCCCTGGGGCAGCCCGGCACACCACACGTCCATGCCCTTCGGGATGGACTACCACCTGCGGGAGTTCGGCGTCAGCGTCTACGACAACGCCGCGGGCGCTGTGGAGGGTCTGGTGAACCTCTTCAGCCCCGGTGAGGAGGGGGCGGCGACGCGGGAAGGTCTGGGCAAGGTCTTCATCGGCCTCGGCGGCTACGTGCTGGACCCGCTGAACGACAGGGACGATCTCAACCCCGGGTTCGACCGGCTGATGGACGAGAACAGGCCGTACGCGAAGGAGTTCGCCAAGTCCTTCGTCGGCTGGGACGACTGGTCGACGAACCCGGCGAAGGCCGCCGGCACCGTCGTCTTCAACGGCCTCACGCTCGGGGCGGGGCCCCTGGGTGCGGCGTCCAGAGCGGGCGGTGCGGCGGGGAAGGCGGGTGCGGGTGCGCGGATCGCGGGTGGTCTGGCCAAGGTCGGGGAGGTCCTCGACCCGATCGGCGCGGCGACGAAAACGGTGGGTGCGGCGGCCCGGATTCTCCCCAAGGTCTCCGAGCTGACGTCCGGCATCCGGGCCGCCACGGACGTGGCCGGTGCCTCGGATGCCGCGCACAGCGTCATCCATCTCTCCGACGGCTCGCAGTTGCGTGTCTCGGACGGTGAGTTCATCCCCGGCCGCAGGGGCGTCGCCGACCCGAGCCCGGCCCCGCACGAGCCGTCGGCCGCGGCCCGCGTCCCGAGAGTCGAGACCGGGCACCCTCGGGACCTGGTCGGCGCGGGAGCCCGCACCCCGCAGGCCACGGCCCACCCGGGCGACCACCTGCCTCCGCGGGGCTCCCACGACACGCCGCTCGGAGGTGGCGATCACCGGCCGCCGGCGCACGACGCGCCTCGGAGCGGTCCCGGGGAAGGCCGCGACCCCGGGCCGCACCGCTCGGACGCGGGAGCGCAGGGCACTTCGGAGACTGCGCAACCCGGAGGTTCGCGGAGTTCATCCAGCGGCGGTGACGCCGGTCCGCCCGAGGGTCCTCCGCACGATGCCGCGCACGGCAGCCACGGTGGTGCAGGTGCGGACCTGCCGGGGGAGGGGCAACCGTCTCCCGGCGAGCATGCGGACGGTCCGCCTGACATCGATCCGGCCTCGTACGTCGGGAACGCGGACGACGCCGCCCATTCCCACACCGGCCGGATGCAGCCGGATCAGGAATCGGCCGTCCTCGCAGAACTCGACCGCGCGAAAATGGACGCACGGGATCAGGCCGCTGTGCTGCGTTCCCTGCGCAAGGATCCCTACGGCGCCGGTGTGGCCGAGATGCTTGCCCGAGGGCACCTGCGCGGTATCGAGGGCTACGACCATCTGCTGGACATGTGCAAGAAGGGGCCGTCCAAGGGTGATCCCAAAGGCATGGTTCCCGCCGCTCACATGGCCATGCGGCTTGCCACGGACCTGCAGGGCCGCGGGGTCGGCCGCGTGGGAGTCGAGCTGGACACGGCGACCTTCGACCTCGACGTCTACACACGGCATCCCGACGGGTCCGTCGATTACGGCTATCAGCTCAAGGACGTCGACAACATCAAGGGCATCAAGAGCGCTGCCAGGAAGGCGGCATCGCAACTGGTGCACGAAGGAATCGGTCATCGAGTGGCCATTCTGGACGTGCATCAGCCGAGGGGAAGTCTCACTCCCGCGATGTTCAATGAAGCAGAATTTCAGGCCCGGAAGTGTGGAGGTACCTTCCTTCTGCGCTTCACCGATGGCTCGGTCACTGTCCCGCCGGGCGGACACACATTCCCGTAAGGATCTACCTTGTCAATCTTGATGCGTGCACCGAGGGAGTGCGGTTCCTGGTTCTGGGATCTCGACGAGATCGCCGCACCCGGTCTGGAGTCGGCGCTGGCGACGGCAGCGCGCATGAGCGAAGTGCTCGACCGCCTGGAGCTGCTCACCCCGACCGCCCTCGAATACCGGTGGTACGTCATGGACGTCGGTGCCACCGGCGTCAAGAGCACCCTGGAACTCCCGGTACCCCTGAGCGATCCGAACCTGGCGGAGCGGCTTCGGGGAAGTCGCCCGGTCGCCTTCCCCGAAGCAGAGATCGACACCGTCCATGTCGTCGGCTCGGGCATCTGGATCGATGCGGCAGGGAAGAAGCGCGAGGAACCCGGGCTGATCGATCTGTCCGTCTCGCCCGCTCCCACGGGTCTCTCGGCCGAGTTGGCCGTCCATCACGAC
Source organism: Streptomyces sp. NPDC026417 (assembly GCF_055567695.1). Lineage (NCBI taxonomy): Bacteria > Bacillati > Actinomycetota > Actinomycetes > Kitasatosporales > Streptomycetaceae > Streptomyces > Streptomyces sp. NPDC026417. The sequence goes on along the minus strand of NZ_JBVHPY010000017.1, from coordinate 128,337 downwards.
ATCTGGGCCTGGTACGACTTCTCGGGCCGTCCGCATCCCGACGTCCATCAGCGCAACGCACCACGCCTCGCAGCCGCCCTGAAGGAACTCACTGCAGTACTGGGTGTGTCTCCGGAACCGGGTGACCCGACCTATTTCGGCGTGGCCACGGCAGACGGCCTCGCCACCCCGGACGCCTACGAAGACGGTCTGGGCCCGGACCTGACCGGCCGGCTCTGAGCGGTGCAGGCCGTGAGTGACCGGCGGGCGGGTGGCGGAGTCGTGAGTGTCTGCCGTCTCCAGGAGGAGGTGATCCGGTGACCCAGGACCTCATCGCTCTCACGCCCCGTATGCCGGATCTGCGTACCCTGCTGGCCGGGTTGCATGCCGGGGGGCCGGCGTTGCGGGTGGAGGGCTTGGCGGAAGGGGCCGCTGTCCGGCTGTGTGCGCAGGACGGGCGGGCCCTCGTGACCGTCGAGGCGCCGTGCCTCGTACAGGTGCCGGGCGAGGCCGCCCGGCTGCTGGGTGCGGACCTGGCCGTGGACGCCCCGTTCTGGTGGACCGAGGTGCGGGCGGTGACGGCCGTCGAGGAGGCCGGACGACTGGCCGCGTCCGTCGCCGGGCGGCTGACCGCCGTGCTGGGAGGCACCACGTGGCCACGGGGCGTCGCCCACACCGGCGTCGTGACCGTCCCGCCGGGCGGCGCTCTCGCGGACGTCAGCGACGGACCGGCCGACCGGGACGCCCTTCCGGCCGCCGCTCCCGACATCGTCACCGCGCACGCGGCCGTCGTCCTCCAGGACCGCCCCGTCGTCGCGGCCACCACCTGGCTCACCGAAGCCCTCGGCGCCGCCACCGCCACGGGGCGGGAGCTGCAGATCGTCACGGAGCCCGGCGCCCGGCTCACCATGCCCGCCCGCACGCTGCTGACCGGACTGGCCGCCCGCTGGGTCGTACGTGATCCCGAGTGCGGCTACTACGACGGGCTCACCGGCGCCGTGACGCACTGGCACGAAGGACGGTTCGCCCCGGCCCGGACAGCCGACGGCACCGCGGTGGTCGCGCCGGCCTTCGACCGCGCACCCGTCTCCGGGGGCAGCGGTGAACAGCAGCTGCTCCTGTCCCTCCGCACCACCCGCACCGCCGGGGAACACCTCCGACTCGGTGGCGCGCTGGAAACCGCGTGGAGCACCCTCACCGGCTCCCCACCGGCCGGTTGGTCCACCGCCGAGCCCGTCAACCTCCCCTGGTCGACCGCGCAGTTGACGGAGCTGGCCCGCACCAGGGCCCGCAGATCGGCCGGCACCTGGCTGGTCGTCGTGGGACGGCCGGATCACCCCGCGATCGCCACGCTGCGCGTCGCGCACACACCCGCCGGGATCGAGGAGCACATCACCCTTGCCGCCGGCTACGCCGCAGACCGGGTTCCGCCCCTGGACGCGCTCACCGGACTCGCCGAAACGCTCGTCACCGGGCACGGGCTCACGTCGATGCTCACCCACGTACGAGCGGCCGCCGCCGACCTGACCACCGGGCCGCACCGCGAGGAACCGGCGACACCCCTGACCTTCACCTTGGGGCCCGAGGCGGTCCGGGCGGTCGGCCGTGACGCGGCCGACCGGGTCCCCGGACCGCGTCCGTCCCGCCTGGGGCCCGCCGCGCGGCCGGCCCTGCACTACACCTTCACCGCAGCGGATGAACCGGCCGCCCGCCAGCAGCTCCGGCACGTGCTCGCGGGGGCGTCCCGCGTCAGTGCGCCACCGGCGCGGCCGCGGCCAGGTACGTGCGGCGCAGGAAGCGGATGAGGGTCTTCGCGTCGAACTGGACGACCGCGGTTCCCTTGGGGGAGTGGAACTCCATGATCGCCTGGACCCGGCCGCAGGGCCAGATCTCGACATTGCCGCTGCGGACCGGGGTGCGCAGGCCGCGTTCCAGCAGCTCGCGGGAGAACGTCCACTCGTGGGGGCCGGGGAGGCCGATCCGGACGTCGAGGGGGTCGGCATCGGGGTCGTAGCGCAGGACGACCGGGACGGCGTTCTCGCCTTCCTGGGTTTCCGTGACGATGTGGACTCGCGCGTACTGTTCGACGACGGACATCGGACGGCTCCTCACGCTGCGTAACCCGAGCCGAAGCTGTCGATCCGCTTCCGCTTCCCCTCCAATGTCGCATATTTCGCGGAAGTCGCCCCCGGACCCGTTTTCGGTGGCCCCGGACTATTCATAGGGCGGTCGCTCTTGCAACTCGTTCGCAACAAGGCGCTATCCTCGAACGGTGCATGTGCCTGACGGATTCATCAACGCCCCGGTCTCCGCGGTCACCGGCGTGGTCGCCGCCGGTGCCATCGCCGTGAGCCTCAAGGGGGCCCGCCGCGAGCTGGACGAGAGGACCGCGCCGCTCGCCGGCCTGGTCGCCGCCTTCATCTTCGCCGTACAGATGCTGAACTTCCCGGTCGCCGCCGGGACCAGCGGACACCTGCTGGGCGGCGCACTGGCGGCGATACTCGTCGGCCCCTTCACCGGGGTCCTCTGCGTGTCCGTGGTGCTGCTGATGCAGGGCATCCTCTTCGCGGACGGCGGCCTCACCGCGCTCGGGGTGAACATCACCGACATGGCGATCGTCACGACCGTGGTGGCGTACGCCGCCTTCCGCGGCCTGGTGAAGGTGCTCCCGCGCAAGCGGAGCTCGATCACCGCCGCCGCCTTCGTCGCCGCGCTGCTCTCCGTACCCGGCGCCGCCGTCGCCTTCACCTTCCTCTACGCGCTCGGCGGCACCACCGACGTCTCGATCACCAAGGTCGCCACCGCCATGATCGGCGTCCACGTCCTCATCGGCCTCGGCGAGGCGGCGATCACCGCCCTCACGGTCGGCGCCGTGATCGCCGTACGGCCGGACCTCGTGCACGGGGCGCGGGGCCTCCAGCCGCGGCTGAAGCTGCGCGTCAACGGCGAGCTGGTCGACGCCCCGGGCACCGCCACCGTCCCGGTGGCCGCCCGGACCTCCCGGCGTGCCGTCTGGGCCACCGGTCTGGCCGCCTCCGTCGTCCTCGCGGGCTTCGTGAGCTTCTACGCCTCCGCCAGCCCCGACGGTCTGGAGAAGGTCGCCCACGACCAGGGCATCGACAAGAAGGCCGAGGAGCACGCCGCGTCCGACTCGCCGCTCGCCGACTACGGCGTCAAGGACGTCTCCGACGCCCGGATCTCCGGGGGTCTCGCGGGCGTGATCGGCGTCGGCGTCACCGTCGTCGCGGGCACCGGAGTCTTCTGGGCGGTCCGCAGGCGCCGGTCGGGGGACGCCTCGCCCGCCTCCCTCCCCGAGGGCGTCTGAGATGGGTGCGGGCCACGCCCACAAGCTCTACCGGCACGGGCACTCGCCGGTGCACAGCCTGCCGCCGCACACCAAACTCGCCGCGGCCTTCGGCTTCGTGGTCGTCGTGGTGTCCACCCCGCGCGAGGCGATGTGGGCGTTCGCGCTGTACGCGGTGCTCCTCGCCGGCGTCGCGTACCGGGCCCGCGTGCCCGCGCCCTTCCTCCTGAAGCGCCTGCTGATCGAGGTCCCCTTCGTCGCCTTCGCGGTGCTCATGCCGTTCGTCGCGGAGGGCGAGCGCGTGGACGTGCTCGGCATGTCCCTGAGCGTGAACGGACTCTGGGGCGCCTGGAACGTCCTCGCCAAGGGGACGCTGGGCGTCGCGGCCTCCGTACTCCTCGCCTCCACGACCGAGCTGCGCGAACTGCTCCTCGGCCTCCAGCGCCTGAAGCTCCCGCCGCTCCTCGTGCAGATCGCGTCCTTCATGATCCGCTACGGGGACGTCATCACGGACGAGATGCGGCGCATGCGCATCGCGCGCGAGTCCCGCGGCTTCGAGGCCCGCGGTGTCCGTCAGTGGGGCGTCCTCGCCAAGTCGGCGGGCGCGCTCTTCATCCGCTCCTACGAGCGCGGGGAGCGCGTGCACCTGACCATGGTGAGCCGGGGATACGCCGGCTCGATGCCGGTGATCGACGAGGTGACCGCGTCCCGGGCCCAGTGGACCCACGCCCTCACCCTCCCCCTCGCCGCCCTCGTCGTCTGTCTGCTGGGATGGACCCTGTGACCCCTTCTGGATGGACCCTGTGACCCCCACCGCGCTCCCGCCCTCCCTGGAAGTCGCCGGGCTGGCCTTCGCCTACCCCGACGGCCACCAGGCCCTCTTCGGCGTCGACTTCACCATCGGGCGGGGCGAGCGGGTGGCCCTGCTCGGGCCGAACGGCGCCGGCAAGACCACGCTCGTGCTGCACCTCAACGGCATCCTGTCCGGCGGCGCCGGGACCGTGACGGTCGCCGGACTCCCGGTCGGCCGGAAGCACATGGCGGAGATCCGGCGCAAGGTCGGCATCGTCTTCCAGGACCCCGACGACCAGCTCTTCATGCCGACCGTGCGCGAGGACGTGGCGTTCGGACCCGCCGCGGCCGGACTGAAGGGGGAGGCGCTGGAGAGCCGCGTGCGCACGGCCCTGGAGCAGGTCGGCATGGAGTCCTACGCCGATCGCCCGCCGCACCACCTCTCCTTCGGGCAGCGCCGCCGGGTGGCCGTGGCCACGGTCCTCGCGATGGAGCCGGAGATCCTCGTCCTGGACGAGCCCTCCTCCAACCTCGACCCGGCCTCGCGGCGCGAACTCGCCGACATCCTGCGGTCGTTGGACGTCACCGTGTTCATGGTCACGCACGACCTGCCGTACGCCCTGGAGCTGTGCCCCCGCGCCCTCGTCCTCAGCGACGGAGTCATCGCGGCCGACGGGAAGACCGGCGAACTGCTCTCGGACGACGCGCTGATGCGCAGCCACCGGCTGGAGCTGCCCTTCGGCTTCGACCCCCGCTCCGTGACAATGGGCGCGTGACGAACGAAGAGACGGGCATCCCGGACACCGCTCCGCACACGCCGGACGCGTCGGACACGCGGACCGGTGCACTGCTGCTGGACGAGCAGCTGTGCTTCGCGCTGTACGCGGCCCAGCGGGCGGTGACCGCCGCGTACCGCCCGCTCCTCGAGGATCTCGGACTCACCTACCCCCAGTACCTGGTCATGCTGGTGCTCTGGGAGCGCGGCGAGACGACGGTGAAGGAGCTGGCGGGCGCCCTCCGGCTCGACTTCGGCACGGTGTCGCCGCTCCTCAAGCGACTGGAAGCGGCCGGTCTGCTGCGCCGTGAACGCTCGGCCCGCGACGAACGGTCCGTGCTCGTCGCACCGACCGGGCGGGGCGAGGCACTGCGCGAGCGCGCGGAGAGCGTCCCGCAGGCGCTGCTGGCGGCGACCGGGGTGAGCGGCGACGAGGTGGCCCGACTGCGGGAGGAGCTGTGGCGGCTCGCGGAGCGGGCGGAGAGCGCGGCGGAGCGCGGGCGCTGACCACGCGGGCGTGATCCGGGAGCGGGCCGGCGCGGCCGGGTATCGGCTACCCCCGGGTAACCGGGGCCGCTCACCGATGGATACCTTGTGCACGATGTACTTGCGTGCACTTTTTCCCGGGAGGGGCGGCCATGACGGACGGCACCGCTGTCGACACGCGTCCGACGAAGATCATGTATGTCGCCGAGGCCACCGCGCACGGTGGCCGGGACGGCTATGTGACCAGCCAGGACGGCCGGCTGGAGCTGCGGGTGGCGATGCCGCCGGCGCTCGGCGGTGACGGCGACGGGACGAACCCGGAGCAGTTGTTCGCCGCCGGGTACAGCGCCTGCTTCCACAACGCCCTCGTGCTCGTCGGCCGACGCGCGGGCTACGACCTGACCGGGTCCACGGTCGCCGCGAAGGTCGGCATCGGCCCCAACGCCCAGGGCGGATACGGCCTCGCGGTCGCCCTGAGCGTCTCCCTGCCCGTCGTCGACCGGGAACTCGCCGCGCGGCTCGTCGACGAGGCGCACCAGGTCTGCCCGTACTCCAACGCGACCCGCGGCAACATCGAGGTCACGATCCTGCTCGGATAGCACGCCGCAGGAATCGGGCGTGCCGGACGGCTGTTGCATCGACGGGTGCCGAGGGTCGGCGGGCAGGACAGGAGTGGCGGGCGTGGACGTGAACGGCACAGTGGCCGAGGGCTTCGAGCCGGTCAGGGCGGCGTTCGTCCGCAACTTCGACGCGCTCGGCGAGCGGGGCGCCGCGGTGACCGTGTACCGGCACGGGCGCAAGGTCGTCGACCTGTGGGGCGGCACGCGGGACGTGGACGGCACCGAGCCCTGGCAGCGGGGGACCGCGCACGTCGTCCACTCCGCGACGAAGGGCGTCGCCGCCGCCGTACTCCTGCTGCTGCACCAGCGCGGGCAGGTGGACCTGGACGCTCCGGTCGGCGCGTACTGGCCGGAGTTCAAGGCGCAGGGCAAGGAGGGCGTGCTGGTCCGGCACGTGCTCTCGCACCGGGCGGGCGTGCCGGTGGTCGACCGTCCGCTGACGCCCGCCGAGGCGGCGGACCCCGGGCACACGGCCGCGGTGCTCGCCGCGCAGGCTCCGGCCTGGGATCCCGGGACGGACCACGGCTACCACGCGCACACCTACGGCTGGCTGGTCGGCGAACTCGTGCGCCGGATCACCGGGCGGGGTATCGGCGACTGGATCGCGGACGAGATCGCCGGGCCCCTCGGTGCCGACCTGTGGGTGGGGCTGCCGGACGCGCAGCGGCACCGCGTGGGGCGTTCCGGACGGGTCACGCCGCCGGAGACGGCGAGCAGCCTGCGGATGCGCCCGAAGCGGTCCGTGGCCGAGGCCTACGCCGACCCGTCCTCCCTCACCAGCCGGGCCTTCGCCGCGATCACCCCGCACCCCGACGACAACGACCCGGCGTACCGGGCGGCGGTGCTGCCCGCCTCCAACGGGATCGCCACGGCCGAGGCGCTGGCCCGCTTCTACGCCTCCCTCATCGGCGAAGTGGACGGCCGAGAGCGCCTGTTCACCCCGGCCACCGTCGAACTGGCCCGCGCGGAGGAGTCCGCGGGGCCGGACCGCGTCCTGGTGGTCAACACCCGTTTCGGCCTCGGCTGCATGCTGCACGGCACCGCGTCCCCGCTGCTCGGACCCGGCTCCTTCGGTCACCCCGGCCGGGGCGGCCCCCTCGGCTTCGCCGACCCCGCGTCGGGCATCGCCTTCGGCTACGTCACCAACGGCTTCCGCAAGACGGTGACGGCGGACCCGCGGGCGCAGGCGCTGATCCGGGGGGTGCAGGCGGCGCTCTCCCGTTGACGGGCGTCCGGGCTCTCCGGCCGCCCTCCGTGGGCGCGTCCGGCGTCCGTGGCGGCGTGCGGAGCGGCGCTGCGGCGTGCGGCACGGGGACACCGGACGTGCGCGGCGATCCGCGCTCTCCGGCCGAGCGGCGCCGGCGGTGACGGGTTTAGCGGCGTCCTTGGTGACGGGCTTAGCGGCGTCCGTGGCGACGGGCCGAGCGGCGTTCGTGGCGTCGGGCGGTTCCACCTCCTTTGCCGATCCGGAACATGCCGGGCCTGGCGGTGCCCGGCCGTCCGGCCGAGACTCGATCCGTGTCCCGCCGCCGCACCGCCACAGCCGTCGTCGCCGTCGCCGTGCTCGTGGCGAGTCTCGCGAGCGTGCTGGTCCACGTGCACCTCTCCGGTTCCTCCGGACGTCATCGCAACCCGGGCCTACCGGAGCGCACTCCGCCGGCCGCCTCGGACGGCAGGGCGCCGGCGGTCGCCCCGGCCGTGTGCCCGGCTCCGCCCGCCGCCCCGGCGCGCACCGGCACAACGGCCCCGCACCGACCGGTCAACCGCTCGGACTTCAACGGCGACGGCTTCTCCGACGTCCATCTGAACGCCTGGTACCGACCCGCGGAGGGCGGCGGCTGGCTGCACCACCGCGTCGTCGTTCCGGGCTCCCCGCACGGCATCGCCCCGGCGGCCGCCGTACCGCTGAGCCGGCCCGGTCTGGACCCGGCCACCAGCACCCGCCCGCTGGTCGCGAACAGCGCCGCCCACCTCAGCGGGGACCTGGACGGCGACGGACTGGCGGACCTCGTCGTCCAGAACCTGCTCCACGACCGCGAGCACTCCTGGACCGGGCAGAGCGTCGTCTGGGGCACCGCCGGCGGCACCCCCCGCACGGTCCGGCTCCCCGCCGCCCACCCCCTGTTCACGGCGGCCGGTGACTTCGACGGGGACGGGGCGCTGGACCTGGTCGGGCTGCGGGACGGCCGCGAGACACGGCCACCGGGTTTCCGCGTCCCGCGCCCCACGACCTGCCTGACCGTCCTCTACGGGCCCTTCACACGCACCGGCGCCCCCCGCAGGACCGTCGCCGTGGAGGTGACCCAGGGCGGGTACGTGGGCGTGACCAGCCTGGTCACCGGCGACTTCGACGCGGACGGCCGCGACGACGTGGTCACCCGCGGCGGGCTGCCCGTACCGCCGGAGGACCAGAGCGTGTCCGACTGGTACGACGAGGACCTGCTGCCCCGCGACCTCGTGGACACCCGCTACTACCGCGGTACGCCCGAGGGGCCGGCCCCGGCCGCCCTGCCGCCCGGCACCGCGAGGGCGCTGCCCCTGCCGGACCGCGACCGGACCGTACCGCTGCTCACCGCAGGACAACTGGACGGCGACCGGTACACGGACGTCCTCCGGACCGACGGCACGATCCTGCACGGCGGACCGCGCGGCCCCGGCGCCCGCACGACCCGGCTTCCCGCCCCCTACGACACCGGGAGCGACGACCCGCCCGGAACCCTCAGGACCCTCGGATACACGCCGGGTCCCGTCCTGGCCGACCTGAACGGCGACGGCCAGGACGACCCGGTGTACCGGGACTCCCGCAGCAAACCGGCGGGCACCGTGACGGTCCTGCTCTCGCGGCCGGACGGCGGCTACGCGCCCCCGCTCACCCTCGACCGGTACCGGCTCCACCTGCGCAGCCGGCCCACGCACCCGGCGGACGCCGACAACTTCGGCTGGGACGTCGCCGCCGCCGACCTCGACCACGACGGGCGGGCCGAACTCCTCCTGGGCTACCGGGGCTTCGCCAAGCCCCGTGAGGAGCACGGCTACTGGGTCCTCCCCGGGGCCGCCGACGGCCCGGACATCAAGAAGGCCCGGTTCGTCCCCGTACGGGACCTGGGCCCGGGGTGAGCATCCGGCCGCGCCTCAACCCGCGTGCAGCATCAGGCCGATGCCCACCACGAGCAGCCCGGCCGCCGCCACTCGGGGCGCTCCGAAGCGCTCCTTGAAGAAGATCGCGCCGATGGCCGCCCCCACGATGATGGAGGACTCCCGCAGCGCCGCGATCGGCGCCAGCTCCGCGCGGGTCTGCGCCCACAGGACCAGGCCGTACGCCGAGACCGAGAGCACGGCACCGAGGAGACCGACGGCCGCGAACGGGCGCAGGAGCGCCACCGTTTCGCCCCGCCAGCGGTACACCGCGTAAGCCGGGATCGCCCAGCCCTCCGCGGCCATCAGCCAGGCCGTGTAACCGAGGGAGGAGCCGGAGGCCCGGACCCCGAGCCCGTCGACGACGGTGTACGCGGCGATCGCCAGGCCGGTGGCCAGCGCCGCCCCGATCGCCGCCCAGTCGGGCCGCCGCCCGCGCAGGCCCCACAGGGCCACGCCCGTCAGGCCCGCGCAGGACAGCGCGACGCCGGCCGCCGCCCACCGGTCCGGGACCTCGTGCGCGAAGACGGCCGCGAGCACGGTCACGACGAGCGGAGCGGTCCCGCGGGCGATCGGGTACGCCTGCCCGAAGTCGCCGAGCCGGAACGAGCGCATCAGCAGCATGTAGTACACGACGTGGATGGCGGCCGAGGCGATCAGATACGGCCACGCCCCGGCCGCCGGGAACGGCACGAACGGCGCCGCGGCCATCCCCAGGAGCGTCCCGCCGCCCGCGATCAGCGTGAAGCCGACCAGCTTGTCCGTGATGCGGTGCGCGAGCGCGTTCCATCCGGCGTGCGTGACGGCGGCGAGCAGCACGGCCGCGGTGACGAGCGGGGTCACCGGGCCTGCTCGCGCACGTCCGCGCCGCCCACGCCCGGCTCGTCCCGTTCGGCCGCGTCCTGCTCGCGCACGTCCACCAGCGTCGCGCCCGCGTGGCTCACCAGGGCGTCGGGGGTCATCGGGAAGACGGCGTACGGCGTTCCGGCCGCGGCCCACACGGTGTCGTGGCCGAAGAGCGAGCGGTCCGCCAGGACACGCGTCCGCGTGCGGTGGCCGAAGGGCGGGACCCCGCCGATCGCGTACCCCGTCGTCTCCCTGACCAGGTCAGCCCGGGCCCGGGTGACCTTCCCCGCGCCCAGCTCCCGCCGTACCAGCTCCAGGTCCACCCGGGACGCGCCGTCCATCAGCACCAGCACCGGAACCCCGTCCGCGGCGAAGATCAGCGACTTGCAGATCTGGCTCAGCTCGCAGCCGATCGCGGCGGCGGCCTCGGCTGCGGTGCGCGTCGCTTCCGGGAAGCGGCGCACCCGCGGCAGCAGGTCCCCGAGGCCCGCCTCGCGCAGGGCCTCGGCGAATCGGGGATGGGCGGCGTGCTCTTCGGCGGCAGTCATGGACGGCACCGTAGCGGTGCGTGTACAGGACATGCGAACGGGTTCCGGGGAGCGGACGTCAGCTTCCGGCGCGCAGCAGGGCCGCCACGACCGGGCCCGCGGAATCGCCGCCGTGCCCGCCCGCCTGCACCACGCCCGCGGCCGCCAGGTCGCCCTTCCAGGCCGTGAACCAGCCGTTCGGTTCCTTCTGTCCGTCGACCTCCGCGGAACCCGTCTTGGCGCCGAAGTCGGGGCCGAGCCCGGACATGGCCCGGGCGGCGGTGCCGGCGGCGGCCGTGTAGCGCAGGAGTTCCCGCAGCTGGGCCCGCGTACCGGGGGACAGCGATCGGGAGGCCTTGGCCAGGGTGCGGTCGTCGACGTCGGGGGAGACCAGGTACGGCTGGTGGAAGGCCCCCGTCTTGGCCGTCGACACCACCGAGGCCATGTTCAGCGGGTTCATGCGTACCCCGCCCTGGCCGATCAGCGAGGCGGCCATCGACGCGGCGCTCTGCACCGGCACCGCGCCGTCGAAGGACGGCACCCCGATGGACCAGTCGTCCCTGCCGAGCCCGAAGACCTGCTGCGCCTGCTCGGTCAGGTCGCCGTTGTCCAGCTTCTCGGCCTGCGAGATGAAGGCCGTGTTGCAGGACGCCGCGAAGCTCGCCTTGAACGTGCCGTTCTTGATCTGGAACTTGTCGTCGTTCTGGAACTTCCAGCCGCCGTACGTCACGTACTTGGGGCAGGGGTGCCGCTTCTCCGCCGACGCCAGGCCCTTGTCGATCAGCAGCGACGACGTGATGATCTTCATCGTGGAGCCGGGCGCCAGGGAACCCTGGAAGGCGGTGTTGAAGCCGTGGCCGGAGTTGGCGACGGCCAGGATCGCGCCGGTCGAGGGGCGCATCACCACGACCGACGCCCGGGACTTCTTCGCCACCTGCTGCTCGGCCTTCGCCTGGAGGGCGGGGCTGAGCGTCGTGCGCACCGTCCCCGGCGTGCCCTCGCTCAGGGTCACCAGGGTCTTGTCGGGTGTCTTGTCGGCGCCCTTCTCGGCGGCCTTGCGGACCACCCGCAGCTCGACGCCCGCCTTGCCGCCGGCCTTCTTGCCGTACTTCTCCCGCAGCCCGTCCAGCACCGTGCCCAGCGACGGGTACGCGGCGGTGGTCAGTTCCCCGCCGTCCGCGTCGAGCGCCCTGACCGGGGGCGTGCCCGACGCGCCGGTCACCAGCCGGTCGCCGTCCCGCAGGTCGGGGTGGACGACGGAGGGTTTCCAGTCGACGAGCGGGCCCCCGTCCCCGGCCCGCCGCACGACGGTCAGCCGCGCGTCGTACGCGAGCGGCTTGCTCCTGCCCCGGTAGGTCACCGTGGCCTTGACCGAGAATGGGACGGCGGCCCCCGCCCGCCTGCCGGGTGTCAGCTTCACGCCGGTGATGTGCGCGTCCTTGCGGTAGCCGGTGAGGGCGGCCTCGGCGGAGGCCGCGTCGTCGGTGAAGGCGGCGGCCTTCGCGGTGCGGCCCTGCTGCCAGGCGGTGAGGAACCGCGTCGCGGCCGTGCGCACTTCGGCCGCCGACAGCGGACCGGTCTTCACCGGCTTCTGGTCGGCGCTCGTGGAGCCGTCGCCGTCCGCCCCGCCGAACACGCTGTAGGCGCCGAAGCCCCCGCCCGCGACGACCACGGCGATGAGCCCGCCGATCACGGCGGGTCTCGTCCTCCTACGCTCGGCGGCGCGCCCTCTCTTGCCCACAGCTGCAGATCCTTTGCTGGTTCCCCTGATGCCCCGTTGCCCTCAGGTATTCAACGACAGGCACCACCGAGGGGTCCCGGCGGGACCGGTGTGACGTCAACCGCTCGTTCTCAGCACGGCCGCGACGATCGGCCCGGCCGCGTCCCCGCCGTGCCCGCCCTCCTCCGTCATCGCGGCGACCGCCATGTCGTTCCGGAACCCGGTGAACCAGCTGTTGGACTTCGCCTGGCCGTCGACCTCGGCGGAACCGGTCTTGGCACCGATGTCCCCGCCCAGCCTCGCCATCGCGGGAGCGCCGGTGCCCTGGGTCGCGGTCAGGCGCATCATCTGCCTCAGCTGCTGCACGGTCCCGCCGCTCAGACCGCGGGCGGTGGCGAGCGGCCGGTCGTCGAGCTTCGGCGAGACGAGGTAGGGCTGGCGGAACGAGCCCGTGATGGCGGTCGCGGTGACGGACGCCATGTTCAGCGGGCTCATCTGGACCTCGCCCTGGCCGATCGCGTTGGCCGCGCGGTTGGGGCCGCCGGACGCGGGGATCCTGCCGTCGAACGAGATGATCCCGGTCTTCCAGTTGTCCCGGCCGAGACCGAACCGCTCCTGCGCCTCGGTGGTCAGCGACGCGTCGGTGAGCGGCTTCTCGTCGACGAGCTTCACGAAGGCGGTGTTGCACGAGCGCATGAAGCTGTTGGCGAGCGTGGCCTTCTCGTTGGCGACCATGCCCGTGAGGTTGTGGAAGGTCTGGCTCTGCCAGACGGCGGTGTCCGTGCAGGGCGCTGGCCCGTTCATCGACGTCACCCCGTTGTCGATGAGCATCGCCGCGGTGATGATCTTCATCGTGGAGCCCGGGGCGAGCCGGCCCTCGAAGGCCGCGTTGAAGGCGTCCCGACGGTGGTTCGCGACCGCCAGCACCTCACCCGTGCTGGGCTTGACCGCCACCACGGACGACTGGGCGTACCCCTCGACGGCCCGCTCGGCCGCCGCCTGCGCGCTCGCGCTGAGCGTGGTGCGCAGCCTGCCCGGCTCGCCCTTGGCGAGCGTCACCAGCGTCTTGTCGCCCGCGTTCTCGTTCGCGTGGCGAATCGACAGCTCGATACCGGGCGTACCGCCCGCCTTGTCGCCGTACTTGCCGCGCAGGGCGTCCAGGATCGGGCCCAGGGAGGGGTACTTGTCCTTGTCCAGGACAACGTTGTTCCGGTCCACGGCCCGGATCGGCGGGTTCGCCGACTCCCCCGTCACCAGCGTGTCGCCCTCCACCAGATCGGGATGCACGACGGACGGCTTCCACCCGACGAGCGCCTTGCCGGTGGTGACCCCGCGCACGACGGTCAGTTCGGACTCGTACGACAAGGGCTTGCTCTTCCCCCGGTACGAGACCGTCGCCCGGACCGAGTACGGCACGGTCGTCCCGGACGGCGAGCCCGGCGTGATCCGCACCTTCGTGAGGTGCGCGTCGTCGCGGTAGGCGGCCAGCAGCGGCTCGGCCGCGACGGCGTCGTTCGTGTACCGCGCGGCCTCGGCGGCGTCGCCCTTCTCCCAGGCGGCGAAGAACTTCCCGGTGGTCGCCTCGACCTCGTCCCCGCTCGGCGTCCCGGTCTTCACGGGCGCGGGTCCGCCCCCCGAACCGTCCCCGTTGATGGCGGTCACCACGTTGTACGCGCCGTAGCCGGCGCCCCCCACCATCACCGCGAACACACTGCCGACGACGGCAGCCTTGACCCCCTTGCGCATGACGCGATCCCCTCCCCGGAAGCGTTTGCACTCTAAGCCGGGCGAGTGACGGGTGGGGAGGGAGTTTCCCTGATTGTTAGGCCGGGGATCCCCGCGCCGACAGGGAAGCCGCACTCACGGCTGGCGGTCCCGGTACCGCGCCAGGAGGTCCCTGCCCACGACGGTCCACGGGTGTGCCGGGCCGAGCACTCTGGTTCGGCCCTCCACGAGCAGCTCACCCTGCTCGACCGCCTCGGCAGTGCGTCCGAGCGCGTCCAGAACGGTGCTGAGCGTCTGCCGTGCGGCCAGCACCAGGGGGTAGTTCTCGGTGTAGAGCTGCAGGTAGCCGGCCAACGCGTTGCGAGCGTGGGGCAGGGCTTCGTTCGGCATCCCCGTCCTGGACAGAACGAAGGCGTAATTGAGTTCTGCTCCCAGCGTCATCGGGTGGTTGTCCCCGGTCACGCTGCGGCAGTCCGCGATCAGGGCGGGGCCGGTGGCGACTATCTCGTCTCGCTCCGGGATTGCGGCCGCCTCCGGGGCGGCGGCCATCTCCAGGAGGTACTTCCGTGCGATGAGGGTGAGTGGGTGCAGTCGCCCGAGAGAGTCCTCCCGCCCCCGCACCGCCCGCCGCACCGAGGGGACCGCCTCCAGGACCCGGCCCAGGTTGTAGAGCGGACTCGCCAGCCGCAGGCTCGCCTCCAAGGTGTCCGGGGCGTCGGCCCCGAGGGCGCGCTCGCAGTCTTCGAGAACCTGACGGTGGACGGCCTCGGACTCCTCGAATCGGCCGAGACGAAAGAGAGCGCGACCCGTGCGCATACGAAGCCGGAGAAGCAGCACGTCGTCGGCGTCCAGAGCCGGGGCGGCGAGGTCCAGGGCTTCCTCCGCCAGCCTGAGTGCCGAGGCGTAGTCGCCCGACCGGTGGACGGCGACGACGAGCCGGACGGCACAGTCGGTCGCCGCCCGGACCGCGGACGGCCCGGTTCTCCAGTTCACCGCTCGCCGAAGCAACGCGAGCACATGGGGCGCGAGCGGGATCACCACGGGGTCCTGCGCGCCGCGTTCGGGCACCTCCGGCAGCACCGCCGCGAGCAGCCGGGCGGCAGTCGTGGCGAGCAGGTCCCGCTGGTCGCCCGGCGTGGCCAGAGCGACGCTGTCGAGCAGAATCCCGTGGGTGCGCAGGCCGCGCACCTCACCGGACACGAGTTCCGTGAGCGAGTGGTCGAGCAGCCCCCGCAGGGCGGTCTCCACACGAGACGGGTGCAGCACCGGGTCGATTCCGGCCCCGGCAAGGACCTTGAGCGGAAGCGGGTCGCCGGCCCAGCAGGCGAGCAGACGCAGCAGCGAGGTGGCCTCGGGAAGACCCTGGGCGATGAGGGCGTCCAGGGAGAGCTGCCACGTGCGGCTGAGCAGGTGGCGTGAGTCGGCACCGGCCTCGGCGCCCTGGTCTATGAGTTCGATCGGCTGGAGGCCGGTGGCGTCGACGAGTCGGTGCCCGTAGTCGGCGAGGGTCCACGGGTCGATGACCTGGTGGGCGAGGAACCCGCCCGCCAGGGTGAGCGCCAGGGGCAGGCGTCCGAGGCGGTCGGCGACCTCCGCCGCGTCCTCGGCGCTTCCCGCGTGCGGAGCGATGTCCTGCAGCACGCGGGCGGCGTCCTCGCGCGGCAGGACGCCGAACTGGAGCAGGTCGGCGCCCGGCCACCAGCGGGCCGCCGCTTGGCGGGTGGTGACGACGACGGTTCCGGCGGGGCTCGTACGGAGCCAACCGCCGTCCCTCAGGATGGCGGGGGTGTCGGCGTTGTCGAGCACCAGCAGCCACGGTTGGTCGGAGCGGTCGAGGCAGTGCCAGACCAGGTCGGCGGCGGGACGTAACCCGCTGCGGGCGCCGGTGAGTTCGGCGTCGGTGGCCCCGCGGTCGGCGGCGACGGCGAGCATGCCGGCGCGCAGCGAAGCCGGGTCGGAGGCGTTGACCCAGAGCCCGATGCGGCCGACCTGGGTGGTGGCGTGGCGAAAGAGGGTGTAGGCGACGGCGGTCTTGCCGCAGCCTCCCAGGCCGTGGAGGACGTAGACGCGGTTGCCGACGCCGGGCTCGACGGCGGCCCGCAGACGGTTCATCTCCCCGGTCCGGTCCCGCAGTACCACCGGAGCGCGGCCGACGGCCGGGTGCCGTACCGAGTCGGGCCCCGACCAGTCGGGAGCGTGGTGATGGTGCTCGACGATGTGCTGGTCGCCCGTCGCCTGGTAGACCCGGCCGTACCCGTCGGCCCGCGCGTCCTGGCTGCCGTTCACCGTTCGGTGACGTTCTGGTCGCGGCCCGCCTGGTAGACGCGAGCCTGTCCGGAGGCGGTGGCGTGCTGCGTCACCGACGGAGCCGCCGGTGCGAGTGGCTGCAGTTCGCTGATCAGCGTCCGGAGCGCCTCGGCCTCTTCGGGATGCGTCCTGATGAACCGCCGGATGCGGCCCTGCCACTCCGCGCTGAGTTCACTCCGGGATTCGACGTCACCATCGGCCTGCGCGGCCAGCAGGTCCGTCCGGGTCGCGTCGAGCTCCGAGGTGATCGCGTCGGCGCGCTCCGGTTCGGCGCGGTGCCACAACGAGGCGATACCGTCCCTGGCGCGTTGCCAGGCCTCGGTCGTCAGTGCGGTGACCATGGTTGTGGCTGCTGTGCCTGCCAGCACCGCCAGCTCCGGATCCACGAACGTGCCCCCTCCAGCCCGTTGTCAATCTCCGGCACACAGTATCCGGCAGTCGCGGGAGGCATGGGCGGACCGTGATCATTGCCTCTCGTCCAGGGGTGCCGTGACTTCGGGGCATTCCTTCCTCGCTCGTTCCGGCTCGTGGGTGTCCCAGTAGCGGCACTTCTGCAGGAGGATCAGTTTCTCGCTGACCTTCTGGACGGTTGCCGCCGCGCTCTGCATGTACTCCCGGTCCCTCCGCAGCGCCTCTGTGGCGTCACGGGTGGCCGCCGCGGTGGCGTACAGCGAATAGGCCACCGCCGAGCTCATCAAGGCGAGGACGGCGACCGCGCCGATGCGCAGGACCCGTTTCCCGGCCGGTTCGAAGTCGCCCTGCCCTCCCTGCTTGACCGGGGTCTCCAGCAGCGAGGCGAGCTTCAGCCTCACGTCGTGCTCAGCGCCGTCCACCAGGACGGAGAGCTGCACGACCTGACCCCTGGACATCAGCTGGGGGTGCAGGCGGAGTTCCGTGCCGCCGACCGACGTCACCGCGGGTGCGGCCGACTCCGGGCGTACCCGGGATGCCAGCACCGAGACGATGGGGGCCCCGAAGTCGAACACGAGCGAGTTCTCGGCGTTCGCGAAATCGGAACTCTGCAGGTCTCGGCGGCCGGCGTTCTTGACGAGGAGTTCGACCAGTCTCGGCTCGCCCAGGGGAGTCCGGCCGTGCGTCACGCTGATTCCCGCCGCCAGGTCGCCGTCCGGGAGGAGAGCGGCATTCACGTGCTGACGCCAGACGAGCCGACGCCGGGGGTGCACGCTGCGAAGTGTGGCCCAGGCCGCCAACAACGCCGCGAGAACGGCGACGATGACGGTGATCGCCGTGTTCCAGAAGTCGTTGGACCCGATATAGCTCTCGGAAAGAGTCAACGGTCGCCCCGGATGCCTTGACGGTCGTCATCCGAGTGAAGCAGGAGCGGCAGGGCGCTTCCTGCCGCTCGTCCGGTCTCGTGGCCAAGTTGAGACGTCGGCGGAGATCCGTCACCGCGCGGGCCGCGCCGGAGCCGGAACGGATCTCCTGCACGCACCCGATCAGCCGGTCCGACGTGACCGCCCGCGCCGCATCCGCCCGGCTAGACCCACGTGTCCAGCCACATCCGCGACCGCCAGTCGTCGATCGGGATCGCCGTGCCCGTGTAGATCGGCCAGAAATAGATGAAGTTCCAGGCGATCAGGAGGACCAGGACGCCGGCGCCGGCGGCTCCTGCCACGCGGCGGCGTTCGCTGGAGCCGGGTGGGCCGAGGAGCGCGCCGACCAGCATCGCCACGGCCAGGCAGAGGAACGGCACGAAGACGACGGCGTAGAAGAAGAAGATCGTCCGCTCCTGGTACAGGAACCAGGGGAGGTACCCGGCGGCGACGGCGCAGGCGATCGCGCCGGCCCGCCAGTCCCGGCGGAATGCCCAGCGCCAGAGCACGTACAGCAGCGCGAAGCACGCCGCCCACCACAGCAGCGGCGTGCCGAGGGCGAGGACCTCGCGGGCGCACTTCTCGCCCGCGTCGGCCGGGCAGCCGTCCTTGCCGGGCGCCGGGGACTCGTAGAAGTACGAGACCGGGCGACCGGTGACGAGCCAGCTCCACGGGTTCGACTGGTACGTGTGCGGGGACGACAGGCCGACGTGGAACTTGTAGACCTCGTGCTCGTAGTGCCACAGGCTGCGCAGCCAGTCGGGCAGCACGGTCCAGTTGCCGCCCTTGCCGTCGGTCGCGGCCCAGTTGCGGAAGTAGCCGCCACTGCCGTCGGCGGGGGAGAGGATCCAGCCGGTCCAGGAGGCCAGGTAGACGACGACGGCGACCGGCACCGTCGCCAGGAACGTGATGCCGGTGTCGCGCAGCAGGGCGGCCGAGTACGGGTGCCGGGCGCCCGCGACCCGGCGGGAGGCGACGTCCCACAGGACGGCCATCACACAGAACGCGGCCAGCACGTAGAGGCCGTTCCACTTGGTGCCGATGGCCAGGCCCAGCATCAGACCGGCCGCCCAGCGCCAGGGGCGCCAGCCCAAACGGGTCGTCTCGGCCGTGTGCGGATCGGGGCGCACGACACCGTCGGGTCCGGCCGGCAGCGCGGCGGCCAGCCGCATACGCGCCTTGTCGCGGTCGACGACGAGGCAGCCGAACGCGGCCAGCACGAAGAACATCAGCACGCCGTCGAGCAGCGAGGTCCGGCTCATCACGAAGTGCAGCCCGTCCACCGCCATCAACGCGCCGGCGAGGCATCCGAGGAAGGTGGAGCGGAAGAGCCGACGGCCGATCCGGCACAGCATCAGGACGGACAGCGTGCCGAGCAGCGCCGTCATGAAGCGCCAGCCGAAGGGGTCGAAGCCGAACATCGTCTCGCCGAGCCCGATGACGTACTTCCCGACCGGCGGATGCACGACGTAAGCCGCGTCGCTGGGGATCGACACATGGCCGTTGCCCTGCAGGATCAGGTCGTTGGCGTCCTTCGCCCAGTTGACCTCGTACCCGCGGTGGACCAGTGCCCAGGCGTCCTTGGCGTAGTAGGTCTCGTCGAATATCACCGCCTTGGGGCTGCCCAGGTTCCAGAACCGCATCACCCCGGCCAGCAGGGTCACGAGCAGTGGCCCGCCCCATCCGGACCAGCGTGTGATCCGTTCGGCGACCTCGTGACGCAGCCCGAGCGCGGCCCAGATGCGGGGGCTGGGCTCCGCGTAGGGCGGCACGAGGCGGTCGCGGACATCGCTTCGGGGCTTCGCCGAGTAGCCGAAGCGCCGCAGCCGGTGCTGCCACGACGGCCGCTGCTCTTCGGTGGCCCGGCCCTGCCGGGTGTCCGTGGAGGACGCGGTACTGGTCACCGCGCCATCGTAGGGAACGTCTCTGTGGGAGTCCCGTCCCCGGGCCCTGCGAGGATGGAAACGTGACAGGAACCCTTGTACTGGCAGGCACTCCCATCGGCGACGTGAGCGACGCCCCGCCGCGGCTCGCCCACGAGCTGGCGACCGCGGACGTGGTGGCCGCCGAGGACACCCGGCGGCTGCGCCGGCTCGCGCAGGCCCTGGACGCGCTGCCGACCGGGCGCGTGCTCTCGTACTTCGAGGGGAACGAGGCGGCCCGCACCCCGGAGCTGGTCGAGGCGCTCGTCGGCGGGGCCCGGGTGCTGCTGGTGACGGACGCCGGGATGCCGTCCGTCTCCGACCCGGGGTACCGGCTGGTCGCCGCCGCCGTCGAGAAGGACATCAAGGTGACCGCGGTGCCCGGCCCGTCCGCGGTGCTCACCGCGCTCGCGCTGTCGGGCCTGCCCGTCGACCGGTTCTGCTTCGAGGGGTTCCTGCCGCGGAAGGCGGGCGAGCGCCTGTCCCGGCTGCGGGAGGTCGCCGACGAACGGCGCACCCTCGTGTACTTCGAGGCCCCGCACCGGCTCGACGACACCCTCGCCGCGATGGCCGAGGTCTTCGGCGGGGACCGCCGGGCCGCCGTCTGCCGCGAGCTGACGAAGACGTACGAGGAGATCAAGCGAGGCCCGCTGGCCGACCTGGCCGCCTGGGCCGCCGAGGGCGTACGCGGCGAGATCACCGTGGTCGTCGAGGGCGCGCCGGAGAAGGGCGCCGGCGACCTGGACGCGGCCGAGCTGGTGCGCAGGGTGCGGGTGCGCGAGGAGGCGGGGGAGCGACGCAAGGAGGCGATCGCCGCCGTGGCCGCCGAGGCGGGGATTCCCAAGCGCGAGGTCTTCGATGCCGTCGTGGCGGCAAAGAACGCGGCTCAGAGCGCCCCATAAGAGGGCAAAGGACTATCGTGAAAAGCAAAGCTCGGACAGGGTCCGGGGGCGTTGCGGCAAGGAACGGCCAAGACGGCTCCAACACTCGGCAGGTCTGATGCTTTCGCGCCGGGAGAAGCGTCCACTGGTCGAAGGGACGCACCCGTCCCTCGCCTCCGGGGGACGCAGGGGAGTCGGATCCCCTCCCCGCTGACGGAGGCGCTTGTCCAGCGGACAAGAGGAGCTGGAATGAGTGAGATCGCAGGGCGGACCGGGCACCATGTCCCGGCGGCCGACGCCGTTCACGAGTCGTATTCCTTCGCCTGCATGCGCTGCGGGCACGGCTGGGAGCAGTCGTACGAGATCGAGCACCACCGCGACGCCGAGGGCAGCGCATTCGTGACCTACGTGGCGGACGGCCGGGTGGTGCCGTCGCCGCTGAGCCGGCCCACCTGCCTGAACTGCGACAGCCACGTGGTGCGCATCATGCGCGCCGGGCAGGTGTCGTCGGCGCTGAACTCCATGCGGCGCGCGCAGCCGCGCGCCCTGCCGCGGCAGGCGTCGGAGGAGCCCACCGGGCCCGAGCCCGGGCCGGAGCACAAGGAGCACCACCACTGGCACTTCTCGGACCTGCTGCACCCGTTCCACCACCGCAGGGCGAGCTGATCCGCCGACCGCGACGCGAGACCCGGCATGCCCCCTTCGTAGGATCGGGGCATGCCTTCCAACGCCGAAGCCCCACCCCTGCCGGCCCCGCTGAGCGTGCCCGTCGCCGACTCGCACACCCATCTCGACATGCAGGCCGGCACGGTCGAGGAAGGCCTCGCCCGGGCCGCGTCGGTCGGTGTGACGACCGTGGTCCAGGTCGGCTGCGACGTGAACGGCTCGCGATGGGCGGCCGAGACGGCCGGCCGGTACGACGCGGTGCACGCGGCCGTCGCGCTGCACCCCAACGAGGCGCCCCGCATCGTGCACGGGGACCCCGACGGCTGGTCCCGGCAGGGGGCGCGTACGGCCGGCGGTGACGCGGCCCTGGACGAGGCCCTCGCCGAGATCGACCGGCTGGCCGCCCTGCCGCAGGTCAAGGGCGTCGGTGAGACCGGGCTCGACTACTTCCGCACCGGCCCCGAGGGAAAGGCCGCCCAGGAGCGGTCCTTCCGCGCGCACATCGAGATCGCCAAGCGGCACGGCAAGGCCCTGGTCATCCACGACCGCGACGCCCACACCGACGTGCTGCGCATCCTCCAGGAGGAGGGCGCCCCCGAGCGCACCGTCTTCCACTGCTACTCGGGCGATGCGGCGATGGCCGAGGTCTGCGCCCGCGCCGGCTACTTCATGTCCTTCGCCGGCAACATGACGTTCAAGAACGCCCAGCCGCTGCGCGACGCGCTCGCCGCGGCGCCGCTGGAGCTGGTCCTCGTGGAGACCGACGCACCCTTCCTGACCCCGGTGCCGTACCGCGGACGGCCCAACGCCCCGTATCTCATTCCGGTCACGGTCCGTGCGATGGCGGCCGTCCGGGGCATCGGCGAGGACGCGCTGGCGACGGCGCTGGCCGCGAACACGGCCCGCGCGTTCGATTACTGACACGTAACGCTTCCAGGGGCTTTCCGGGGTCCCACCTTGGGGGAGTGTCGCGACACTGTGTAGCCGCGTTGCTTTGGAGAGTGACGGCCGCTCCGCTAGGTTCTGGTCGCCCGATCCCCCTGGAGCGTCGTCGTGAGCAACTCGCAGTACGAGACGTACGGCCCGGCCGGCCGGTCCGGCCCGTCCACCTATGACCCGCCGGTGCCGTACGGCGTGCCCGATCCGCACAGCGCGCCGACGCTGCCCTACGACGTCCACGTCGGGTACGGCGGCCGTGCCGGGTACGGCGACCACGCCGGACGCGGCGAGTACGGCGGCTACGACGGCCGCCCCGACCCGGGCCCCGGCGGCACCGGAGGTCCGGCCGGCCACCCGGTCCATGAGGACCCGTACCGGCCCGCGCACGAGGAGCCCACGCTGCCGCGGCAGACCGTCCCGGACGGCGGGCTCCTCCCGTACGGCACCCTTCCGGCGCCCGCCGTCCCGCCGGCCGGGGGACGCGCCGGGGCCCGGCGCGCCGCCCGCCGCAGACGCACCGCCGTACGGCCCGACCCGCTGCGCCGGCTGCTGCCGCAGGCCCTGGTCGTGGCGTTCCTGGCGGGCGGCACCTCCGCGTTCGTCGCCGAGGACAAGGCGATCGAGCTCAACGTCGACGGCAAGCCGCGCACCCTGCACACCTTCGCGGACGACGTGACCGAGCTGCTCGCCGACCAGGGCGTCGAGGTGGGCGCCCACGACGTCGTGGCGCCCGCTCCCGGCACCGCCCTGGCCAGCGGCGACGAGGTCGCCGTCCACTACGGACGGCCTGTGCGCCTCACTCTGGACGGGCAGCGCCGCACGGTGTGGACGACGGCGCACACGGTGGACGAGGCGCTGCGCATGCTCGGGGTGCGCGCGGAGGGCGCGTACGTGTCCGCCGCGCGTTCCCTGCGGATCGGCCGGGCCGGACTCACGCTGGACGTCCGCACCGAGCGGACCGTCACGATCATGGCGGACGGCCGGGCGCGGACGATCCGGACGAACGCGGCGAGTGTCCGGGAGGCCGTCGAGGAGGCCGGCATCACCCTGCGCGGCCAGGACACCACGTCCGTCGCTCCCGGCAGCTTCCCCCGGGACGGGCAGACCGTCACCGTCATGCGGATCACCGGGACCAAGGAGGTCCGCGAGGAGCCCATCCCGTTCGCGGTGGAGCGGACGCAGGACCCCTCGCTGTTCCGCGGCACGGAGGTCGTCGAGCGGGCCGGGCGGCCCGGGACCCGCCGGGTCACCTACGCGCTGCGCACCGTCAACGGCGTACGGCAGACGCCGCGGCGGCTGCGGACCGAGGTGGTGCGGGAACCGGTGACGCAGGTGGTGAAGGTCGGGACGAAGGCGCCGCCGGCGTCGGTCGCGGGGGCCGACCACCTGGACTGGTCCGGGCTCGCGGCCTGCGAGTCGGGCGGACGGCCCGGGGCGGTGGATCCCTCCGGGACGTACGGAGGGCTCTACCAGTTCGACACGCGGACCTGGCAGAGCCTCGGGGGGTCCGGGCGGCCCCAGGACGCGCCCGCGGCGGAGCAGACGTTCCGGGCGAAGCGGCTGTATGTGCGGCGGGGGGCGAGCCCGTGGCCGCACTGTGGCACCCGCCTGCACGGCTGAGGACGCCCCCTTCCCGTGGCTCCGCCCCCGAACCCCCGGCCGCGCCGACCGGCTCGTCCTCCCGGGCCGTACCCGGGGTGGCGCCGGACGGGCTGAATGCATCTCCCCGGACCTCGGGACGGGGCCGGGGTGGCGCCGGACGGGCTGGATGCATCTCCTCGGACCTCGGGACGGGGCCGGGGTGTCGCCGGGCGGGCTGAATGCATCCCCCGGGCGTCATGTGTCGGGACGGCCGGGGTGTGGCCGGACGCCGTCGCGCCGACGCGCTCGTCCGCAAGCGCCGGGCGGGCCGGGAAGCTTCCCCGGACGTGCTGAAGGGATCCCCGGGCATCGCGTGTGGGTCCGGCATGGACCGGGGTGGTCCGGTCGGAGTGGGGTCCGTCGGTGTCGGGTGGGCGAGGTGTGTCCCGGCCACCCGTACCCTTGGGGCGTGAGCAGCCCCACCCCCGACGCCCTCCTGGGCCCCGCCGACATCCGCGAACTCGCGGCCGTCCTCGGCGTGCGGCCCACCAAGCAGCGCGGCCAGAACTTTGTGATCGACGCGAACACCGTGCGGCGGATCGTACGGACCGCCGGTGTGCGCTCCGACGACGTGGTCGTCGAGGTCGGGCCCGGCCTCGGGTCGCTGACCCTGGGTCTGCTGGAGGCCGCCGACCGGGTCGTCGCCGTGGAGATCGACGACGTGCTCGCGGCCGCCCTGCCCGCGACCGTCGCGGCGCGCATGCCGGAGCGTGCCGAGCGGTTCTCGCTCGTGCACTCCGACGCGATGCAGGTGACCGAACTGCCGGGGCCCGCGCCCACCGCACTCGTCGCCAACCTGCCGTACAACGTCGCCGTGCCCGTGCTGCTGCACATGCTGGAGGCCTTCCCGACCATCGAGCGGACGCTCGTGATGGTGCAGGCCGAGGTGGCCGACCGGCTCGCCGCGGCGCCCGGCTCGAAGGTGTACGGCGTGCCGTCCGTGAAGGCGAACTGGTACGCGGAGGTCAAGCGTGCCGGTGCCATCGGACGGAACGTGTTCTGGCCCGCGCCGAACGTCGACAGCGGCCTGGTGTCGCTGGTGCGGCGGACCGAGCCCCTGAAGAGCACGGCCTCCCGGCGTGAGGTCTTCGCCGTGGTCGACGCCGCGTTCGCCCAGCGCAGGAAGACCTTGCGGGCCGCGCTCGCCGGATGGGCGGGCTCCGCCCCGGCCGCCGAGGCCGCGCTCGTCGCCGCGGGCGTCTCCCCGCAGGCCCGCGGGGAGGCGCTGACGGTCGAGGAGTTCGTCCGCATCGCGGAGCACCGCGCCGCCGGACACGACGCACCGGCGGCGGACGCCGAGCACGCCGAGAAGAAGGAGCCCAGGGCATCGTGACGGTGACGGTACGCGTCCCGGCCAAGGTCAACGTCCAGCTCGCGGTGGGTGCCGCCCGCCCCGACGGCTTCCACGACCTGGCCAACGTCTTCCTGGCGGTCGGGCTGTACGACGAGGTGACGGCCACCCCCGCGGACGAGCTGAGCGTCACCTGCGCGGGCCCGGACGCCGCGCTGGTGCCCCTGGACACGACGAACCTGGCGGCCCGCGCGGCTCTCGCGCTCGCCGGACGGTACGGTCTCGCGCCCGACGTGCACCTCCACATCGCCAAGGACATCCCCGTCGCGGGCGGCATGGCCGGCGGCAGCGCGGACGCCGCCGGCGCACTCCTCGCCTGCGACGCGCTGTGGGGCACCCGGGCCTCGCGGGAGGAACTCCTCGACATCTGCGCCGAGTTGGGCAGCGATGTGCCGTTCAGTCTGGTGGGCGGGGCCGCTCTCGGCACCGGGCGGGGAGAGCGGCTGCGCGTGCTGGAGGTCGGCGGCAGCTTCCACTGGGTCTTCGCGGTCGCCGACGGCGGGCTGTCGACACCGGCCGTGTACCGGGAGTTCGACCGCCTCACCGCGAACGTCACCGTTCCCGCGCCGGCCGCCTCCCAGGAGCTCCTCGACGCCCTGGCCAAGGGCGACCCGACGGCCCTCGCGGCCGCCGTCTCCAACGACCTGCAGCCCGCCGCGCTCTCCCTCTTCCCGAAGCTGGCCGACACCCTGGCCGCCGGCCGCTCCGCGGGCTCCCTCGCCGCGCTGGTCTCCGGGTCGGGGCCGACGACGGCCTTCCTCGTCCGGGACGCGGGTTCGGCACGCGAGGTCGCGGACGCGCTGCTCGCCTCCGGCACCTGCCGGGCGGTACGGGTCACCGAGGGACCGGCGCCCGGCGCCACCCTGCTCTGAGACCGCGGCCCGGGCGACGGCGGCCGCGGACTACCCTTGAGGGTCGATCGTCCCCCTTGTCAGGAGAGAAATGGCCGTCAATCTGGTCAATGTCGAGTCCGTCAGCAAGGTGTACGGAACCCGTGCCCTGCTCGACGGTGTCTCCCTCGGCGTGTCCGAAGGGGACAGGATCGGCGTGGTCGGCCGCAACGGCGACGGCAAGACCACTCTGATCAGGCTGCTCGCCAAGCTGGAAGACGCGGACACCGGCCGGGTCACGCACTCCGGCGGCCTGCACCTCGGCGTGCTCACGCAGCACGACTCCCTCGACCCCGCGGCCACCGTCCGGCACGAGGTCATCCGGGACATGGCCGACCACGAGTGGGCGGGCAACGCCAAGATCCGGGACGTGCTCACCGGACTCTTCGGCGGGCTCGACCTGCCCGGCTTCCCGCAGGGTCTCGACACGGTGATCGGCCCGCTCTCCGGCGGTGAGCGGCGGCGCATCGCGCTGGCCAAGCTCCTCATCGAGGAGCAGGACCTGATCATCCTCGACGAGCCTACCAACCACCTGGACGTGGAGGGCATCGCCTGGCTCGCCCGGCATCTGCGCGAGCGGCGGTCGGCGCTGGTGTGCGTCACCCACGACCGGTGGTTCCTGGACCAGGTCGCCACCCGCATGTGGGACGTGCAGAAGGGCGCCGTGTACGAGTACGAGGGCGGCTACTCCGACTACGTCTTCGCGCGGGCCGAGCGGGAGCGGATCGCCGCCACCGAGGAGACCAAGCGGCAGAACCTGGTGCGCAAGGAGCTGGCCTGGCTGCGCCGCGGGGCGCCCGCGCGGACGTCCAAGCCGCGCTTCCGGGTCGAGGCCGCCAACGAACTGATCGCGGACGTGCCGCCGCCGCGCGACACGAGCGAGCTGATGAAGTTCGCCTCGTCGCGGCTCGGCAAGACCGTCTTCGACCTGAAGGACGTGACCGTCCAGGCCGGTCCCAAGCTGCTGCTCAAGCACCTGACGTGGCAGCTGGGCCCCGGTGACCGGATCGGCCTGGTCGGGGTGAACGGCGCGGGCAAGACCTCCCTGCTGCGGGCGATGGCCGAGGCCGCGCGCAGCGACGGCGAGAAGCAGCCCGCGGCCGGCCGGATCGTCACGGGCAAGACCGTCAAGCTCGCCTATCTGTCCCAGGAGGTCGCCGAACTCGACCCCACCTGGCGGGTGCTGCAGGCCGTGCAGGCCGTCCGCGACCGGGTCGACCTCGGCAAGGGCCGGGAGATGACCGCGGGTCAGCTCTGCGAGACGTTCGGCTTCAGCAAGGAGAAGCAGTGGACGCCGGTCGGGGACCTGTCCGGTGGTGAGCGCCGGCGGCTCCAGCTGCTGCGGCTGCTGATGGACGAGCCCAACGTCCTCTTCCTCGACGAGCCCACCAACGACCTGGACATCGAGACGCTCACCCAGCTGGAGGACGTGCTCGACGGGTGGCCCGGTTCGATGGTCGTGATCTCCCACGACCGGTTCTTCATCGAGCGGACGACCGACAAGGTGTTCGCGCTGCTCGGGGACGCCACCCTGCGGATGCTGCCGCGGGGCATCGACGAGTACCTGGAGCGGCGCCACCGCATGGAGGAGGCCGCGGCGGCCGCCGTCCTGGCCGCCGCCCCGGCTCCGGCCAGGTCCGCGTCGGCCGCCGACGCCCGCGCCGCGAAGAAGGAACTGCAGAAGATCGAGCGTCAGCTGGACAAGGTCTCCGACAAGGAGACCAGGCTGCACGCCCAAATCGCCGAAAACGCAACGGACTTCGAGAAGGTGGCCAAACTGGACGCCGAACTGAGGGAGTTGGCCGGCGAGCGCGAGGAGCTGGAACTGCGCTGGCTGGAGCTCGCCGAGGACGCGTAGCGCGCGCAGCGGGCGTGAAGGGCGCGTGAAGGCGCGTAACGAGGGCATCACGGGCCGGTCCTCCCTTGGGAACAGGGGGAGGACCGGCCCCTTGTTCGAGGCTCGCGCAGTGATAGAAAGAGCCGACTGAGAACAGTCTGAGAACCACTCCAGCGCGACCGCGGGTGGCTAAAAATCAGTGAAGAGGGGGAGCGCTGATGACTCAGCCGCCCAACGAGCCGCCCCAGGGCGGCTCGGGAACACCGCACGACCAGCCGACACAGATCGCCTTCGGGGCGCCGCAGGATCCGCGGCAGCCGGGAGCGGCGCCGCCGCCGCCCGCGCAGCCGCCCCAGGCGCCGCCCGCCCCGCCGGCCCCGCCCGCCGGAGGTGCTCCGCAGGCGCCGCAGCCCGGCTACGGATACCCGCAGCAGCCCGGCCCGTACGCCCAGCCGGGTCCCTACGGGCAGCCGCCGCAGCAGCCGGGCCCCTACGGGCAGCCCCAGCAGCCGGGTCCCTACGGCCAGCCGCAGCAGCCCGGCCCGTACGCGCAGCCGGGTCCCTACGGGCAGCCGCCGCAGGCCGGTTACGGCTATCCGCAGGCGCAGTTCCCCGGCGGCCCGGTGCCGCCGCCGCCCGGTGGCGGCTCCCGGAACCCCTTCAAGGGCAAGCCCGCGATGATCATCGGTGCCGCGGTCGCCGCGCTGCTCGCGATAGGCGGCACCGTGTGGGCCGTCTCCAGCAACGGTGACGACGACAAGAAGCCGGTCGCCAAGAAGAGCCAGGACGACAAGCCGACCCAGTCGGCACCGGTCGACGAGGGCGACGGCAGCGGTGACGGCGGCGAGGACCCGGAGAACCTCAACGAGGGCCGCCAGGACGGCGAGGCGAAGGTGCTCTGGTACAAGGAGGCGCCCGACGCCCCCGGTTCCGGCGCCGACGCCCCCGGCATGTGGATCACCGACAAGACGGCGGTGAAGGCGGCCTACAAGCAGCTCTTCGCCTACGACGTCGGTGACGGCAAGCCCACTTGGGAGCCGATCACGTTCGACCAGAAGATCTGCGCGGCCACCCCGCAGAAGACGTCGGACGACAGGATCGTCGTCGCGTACATGAGCGGTGCCAGCGACAGCGCCAAGTGCAACCAGCTGCAGGAGATCGACCTCTCCAGCGGCAAGAAGGGCTGGAGCGGCAAGGTCGCCGACGGCGGCCTCTTCGACAGCGCCCTGTCGATCGAACTGAGCCTGTCCGGCGACACGTTGATGGTCGGCCGCTCCCAGTCGGGCACCGCGTACGACGTGCGGACCGGCAAGAAGCTGTGGGACAAGGAGAAGTACGGCACGGCGTGCTTCCCGACCGCCTTCGCCGGCGGCAGCAAGCTGATCTCCGTCTCCTCCTGCGGCGCCAGCACCTCCAACGAGCACGACGAGGTGCAGGAGCTGGACCCGGCGACCGGCAAGGTCCGGTGGACCCAGAAGGTCACGAAGGGCTGGCAGGTCGCCCGGACGTACTCCGTCGACCCCGTGGTCCTCTACCTGACCAACAAGGACAAGAAGCAGTGGAACATCTCCACGCTGAAGAACAACGGCACGATCCGCTCGCAGGTGGACGTCGACGAGTCCTTCGCACCGGAGTGCGGCTGGGCGATCCTCAGCCGTGACCTGCAGGGCTGCACCGGGGTCGCGGCGGACGCCAACACCCTCTACCTGCCCACCGAGGCCAAGAGCGGTCCCAACGAGATCGTCGCGATCAGCCTGGAGAGCGGCAAGGAGAAGTGGCGCACCAAGTCGCCCACGGACCAGACGATGCTGCCGCTGAAGATCGACGGGAGCAATCTCGTCGCGTACGTCGAGCCGTCGTACGACGCGGGAGGCCGGGTCGTGTCCATCCCCACCGGGGGCAGCGGCCACAAGACGACGACGCTGCTGCAGAACCCGCAGGGCACCGCCGAGATCGAGAACGGCTTCTACTCCAAGGCCCTCGACTACGTGGACGGACGCTTCTACCTCTCCACGACCCGGCTGACGGGCAACGACGAGTCGAAGGAGAAGCTGATGCTGGCCTACGGCAAGTGACCGCAGGCCCGCCCGGCCCCCTCCCCACGGCCACCCCTTCGCGCCCCGCGCGCCCTTCGCGCTCCGAACACCCCGAGGTAGAGACGTCATGAGCCAGCCGCCGCCGCCCCCGCCGCCCAACCAGCCCCCGCAGGGAGAAGGCTTCGGTGCACCGCAGGACCCGCCCCCGGGCGGCTTCGGTGCACCGCAGAGCCCGCCCCCGGGCGGCTTCGGCGCGCCCCAGCCCCCGCAGGCCCCCGGTTACGGCTACCCGCAGGCGCCCCAGCCCCCGCAGACGCCGCCGCCCGCCCCGCCGCAGGGCACGCCCCCGCCCCCGCAGGGCCCGGGCTACGGCTACCCGCAGACGCCGCCCGCGCAGCCCGGTTACGGCTACCCGGGCCAGCAGCAGCCGTCGCCGTACGGCTACCCGCAGCCGCAGACCCACCCGATGCAGCCGCAGGTGCCCCAGGGCGGCGGCCGCAAGGTCAGCCCGCAGCTGCTGATCATCGTCGCGGCCCTCGTGGCCATCGCCCTCATCATCGGCGGCGGTGTCTGGTACGCGTCCTCCTCGGGCAAGGACGACAACACCAAGGACACCTCCGCGGGGCCGGGCGGCAGCACGGGCGGCAAGGACGACAAGGGCGGCACCACCACCGGCTCCTCCGGTGGCGGGGCCCAGGAGAAGGCGCCGTCCGACCCGAGCGCCAAGGTCCTCTTCCAGGTGCCCGCGCCCGAGGTCAAGGAGGAGAACCAGATCGACAGCGTCACCGGCTCCTGGCTCACCGACTCGGTGTACGCCAAGTCGGGCGTCAACAAGATCGTGGGCTACGAGCCGGACAGCGGCTCCGAGAAGTGGACCCTCGACCTGCCCGGCCAGACCTGCGCGGGCTCGCGCGAGGTCACCGAGGACGGCGTCGCCGCGGTGGTCGCCGAAGAGGGCAAGCGCAACGGCAAGAACGACCACAAGCCCTGCACGCAGGTCGTCGCCTTCGACGTGAACAGCGGCAAGCACCTGTGGACCGAGACGGTCGACATCAGCGGCACGAAGGTCGCGTTCGGCGAGGTCACGATCAGCGGCACCACCGTCGCCGTCGGCGGCGGCTACTCCGGCGGCGCCGCGTTCGACGCGAAGAGCGGCAAGGTCCTGTGGCAGCCGAAGGTCAGCTCGTGCGAGGACGTCGGCTACGCGGGGGGCGAGCAGCTGGTCGCGGTCCGCAAGTGCGGTGACTACGGCGACGAGAAGTACCAGGTGCAGCTCCTCGACCCGAAGAGCGGCAGCGTCAAGTGGACGTACAAACTGCCGGCCGGCATCGACAACGCCAAGGTGATCTCCACCAAGCCGGTGGTCTTCGGTGTGGACTCCGGTGACATCACCGCCTCCGGCGTCACGGACGCGTTCTCGCTCGACGAGAGCGGCAAGCTGCGCACCAAGATCACGCTGGCGGACGGCAAGTACGAGCACGACTGCGACGTCGGCAAGGTGCACGACTGCAAGAGCATCACGGTCGGCAACGACAAGCTGTACGTGCCGACCAAGGAGCACGACGGCACCGCCAAGTACAGCCAGACCAACGAGATCATCTCGTTCTCGCTGGCCACCGGTAAGACCACCGGCGACCGGATCGACGCGGGCGACGGCTACGCGATGTTCCCCATCCGCATGGACGGCGACAACATCATCGCGTACAAGGACGGCCCGTACGACAAGGGCGCCCAGGTCGTCTCCGTGGACGGAGGGTCGCTGAAGCAGACGAAGCTGCTGGAGACGCCCGCCTCCGAGACCGTGCTCGGCGCGATCAGCAGCATGGTCCCCGACTCCTGCGAGCTGCTGTACACCTCGGGCCGCCTGTTCATGGGCAAGGACCTGGTCAGCAAGCCGTACTCGAAGGACGAGAAGGAGTACACGGCGCTCGGGTTCGGCGCCAAGTAGCGCGAGCGGCGCCCGACGGTGGCACCCGGCGCCGGATGGCGCCGGGTGCCGTACCAGGTACCGCAGCGTGGCCGACGGCCCCGCCCCAGTTCAGGGGCGGGGCCGTACGCATATCCCGCATCATGCGCGAACGGGAGGGATTTCGGTATTACGGGTCACTTCTCATCGGTAGGGAAGCGCAACGTCGAACAAGCGTGTAGCTTCCGGGGGATGGAGAGCCGGGGGGGCTCCTGCCACGGGGAACCAGTGGGGATGCTCAGGGGGACTGGGGGTTGCTCGATGGGGGTTCGGCTCATGGTGGTCGACGACCACCGACTGCTCGCCGAGGCGCTGGCCTCGGCGCTGAAACTGCGCGGGCACCGGGTGCTCGCCGCCGCCGCGCCGGCCGCGGGAGCGGCCGATCTGGTGATCGCCCGGGCGCCCGAGGTGTGCCTGCTGGGCACGGCGGCACCGGCGGAACCGGGGATCTTCGACCCGGTGGTGCGGATCAAGCGGGAGCGTCCGCAGGTGGCGGTCCTGGTGCTGGGTCCGGTGCCGAACCCGCGGGGGATCGCCGCGGCCTTCGCGGCCGGTGCGTCCGGGTACGTCCGGCACGACGAGCGGATAGAGGGCGTCGAGCGCGCGATCATGAAGGCCCGGGCCGGAGAGGCCGCGGTGGCACCGCAGTTGCTGCAGGGCGCCTTCGGCGAGCTGCTCAACCCGGCCGCGCAGCCCGACGACGAGGGCCAGCGGCTGCTGCAGATGCTCACCCCGCGCGAGGTGGAGGTGCTGGTGCGGGTGGCCGACGGCGAGGACACGCGGCTCATCGCGGCCGGCATGGGTATCGCGCCCAGCACCGCGCGCACGCATGTCCAGCGGGTGCTGATGAAGCTGGGGGTGGGCTCGCGGCTGGAGGCGGCGGCGCTCGCCGCGCGCACCGGGCTGCTCGACCGGGCCGGTCCGGTGCCGCATCCGCGGACGGAGGCGAGTGCGGGGCCGGAGTGAACTCCGGCCCCGCCGGGGTGGGTCAGGCCTTCTCGTCCGGCGCCGCGGCCTCCGCCGGGACCGGCGGGGCGATGGGGCGCAGCTTGAGCCACACCAGGAAGAACAGCCCCAGGGCGAGCATCGCGAGGCCCGTCCACAGGTTGATGTTGACGTCCTGGGCCTTCTCCAGGTCGGCGTCGGACGGGTTGATCCCGGCGATGGTGACGATCACGCCGTAGACCACGAACAGGCCGCCGATGATCCGCCGGATGTCGAAGAGACGGGCGGCGGTCGCGGACTTGCTCTCCAGCTCGGAGACTTCACGCTGCAGTTCGGACATGGTCAGTGCCTCCGATCGGGTCAGAAGGAGTACGGGACGTAGCAGAGCGCGGCGAGGGCGATCGCGCCCCAGCCCAGCAGGGCCGGCCTGCGGTACCAGGCGTCGTCGCCGGTGGCGGGGGGCTCGGGGACGCCCGGGGAGGTCGTTCCGTAGACGAGACCGGCCAGTTCGGCCTCCGGCTTGGGGGCGGTGAACAGGGTGACGGCGACCATGACGACCGCGCCCGCGACGAAGCCGACGATGGCCGACACGAAGTTGGCGCCCTGGTCGCTGGGGATGGAGATGATGCCCTGCTTGTAGATCCAGAAGTAGTTGACCATCGCGGCCGTGGTGCCCGCGACCAGGCCCCAGACACCGGACTTCACCGAGGCGCGCTTCCAGAACATGCCGATGATGAAGACCACGAACATCGGCACGTTGAAGAAGGAGAAGAGCGTCTGGAGGTAGCTCATGATGTTGGAGAAGCTGGAGGCGATGAACGCCGTGCCGATCGAGGCCAGCACGCCGATCGCGGTGATCAGCCGGCCGAACTTCACGTAGTAGCCGTCCTCGCGGTCCTTGACCACGTACCGCTGCCAGATGTCGGTGGTGAACACCGTGTTGAAGGACGAGATGTTCGCCGCCATGCCCGCCATGAACGCGGCGAGCAGACCGGTCACCGCGATGCCGAGCACGCCGTTGGGCAGCAGTTCCTGCATCAGGTACGGGATGGCGTCGTTGTACTGCAGGTCCGAGGAGCCCGTGCCGATCTTCGGGACGAGGACGGCGGCGACCAGACCCGGGATCATCACCAGGAAGACGATGAAGATCTTCGGGAACGCGGCGATCAGCGGGGTGCGCTGGGCGGCGGAGAGGTTCTTCGCGGACAGGGCGCGCTGCACCTCCGCGAAGTTGGTCGTCCAGTAGCCGAAGGACAGCACGAAGCCGAGGCCGAGGACGATCGTCAGCCAGTTGGCGCCGAGCGGATTGGCGTCACCGATGCCCGTACCGCCCCAGGCGGACAGGAAGTTGTCGCCGTGGCTC
Source organism: Streptomyces sp. NPDC026417 (assembly GCF_055567695.1). Lineage (NCBI taxonomy): Bacteria > Bacillati > Actinomycetota > Actinomycetes > Kitasatosporales > Streptomycetaceae > Streptomyces > Streptomyces sp. NPDC026417. The sequence continues at coordinate 94,350 of NZ_JBVHPY010000017.1, read as the reverse complement.
TTGCTGAGCGAGTCCGTCAGACCGTCCCAGCCGCCGACCTTCTTCAGCCCGAGGACGGAGAGCGGGATGAGCGCGGCGAGGATCACGAAGAACTGCAGGACCTCGTTGTAGATCGCCGAGGACAGGCCGCCGAAGGTGATGTACGCGAGGACGAAGAAGCCGGCGACGACGATCGCCACCCACTGCGGCCAGCCCAGCAGCGCCTCGACGACGATCGCCAGGGCGTAGAGGTTGACGCCCGCGATCAGCACCGCGGCGAAGGCGAACAGGACCGAACTCAGCAGGTGGGCCGATTTGTCGAAGCGCTGGAGCAGGAACTCCGGCACCGAGCGCACCTTGGAGCCGTAGTAGAACGGCATCATCACCAGGCCGAGGAAGACCATGGCCGGGATGGCGCCGATCCAGTACCAGTGGACGACGGCCACGCCGTACTGGGCGCCGGTGGCCGCCATGCCGAGGATCTCGGTCGCACCCAGGTTGGCCGCGACGAACGCGAGACCCGTGACCCAGGCCGGCAGCGAGCGCCCGGACAGGAAGAAGTCGAGGCTCGTCCTCACCGAGCGGCGCGCGGCGAAGCCGATGCCCAGCACCACCACGAAGTAGATCGCCAGGATCGCGTAGTCGAGCCCGTTCGTGGGGAGCCGGAGCCCTTCGGCGAGGTAGGTGCCGTGGGGCAGGTATGTGGGGGACTGCATAGGAACTCGCTTCGTTGCGTGAACGTATCCGACCGGAACCTACGCCTCCACGTTCAGAAAATGAACACTTCAGTTGATGTTCTTTGTTTGATTGTGATGTTGACGTCCGTGGGGACTTGTGGTTTGTTGTGTTCGGTTCTGTTTGATGGGTGGGAACAGGGGAGTCCGGCAGTGAAGAAGACCTCGACCCGGCTGGCGGACGGTCGTGAGCTCGTCTACTACGACGCACGGGACGACTCGGTGCGCGACGCGGTCGACCGGCGCCCCCTCGACCCGACCGTCACCACCTCGGAGGTCCGCCGCGACCCGCTGCTCGGCGACTCGGTGGCGATCGCCTCGCACCGCCAGGGCCGCACCTACCACCCGCCCGCGGACGAATGCCCGCTCTGCCCCTCCCGGGACGACCGGCTCAGCGAGATCCCCGACTCCTCGTACGACGTCGTGGTGTTCGAGAACCGCTTCCCCTCGCTGGCCGGCGACTCCGGCCGCTGCGAGGTCGTCTGCTTCACCTCCGACCACGACGCGTCCTTCGCCGACCTCACCGAGGAGCAGGCGGGCCTGGTCCTGGAGGCGTGGACGGACCGCACCGCCGAGCTGTCCCATCTCCCCTCCGTCGAGCAGGTCTTCTGCTTCGAGAACCGCGGCGCCGAGATCGGCGTCACCCTCGGCCACCCCCACGGGCAGATCTACGCCTACCCCTTCACCACCCCGCGCACCGCACTGATGCTGCGCTCGCTGGCCGCGCACAAGCAGGCGACCGAGGGCGGCAACCTCTTCGACGAGGTCGTCGCACGCGAACTCGCCGAGGGCACCCGCGTCGTCCTGGAGAGCGAGCACTGGGCGGCCTTCGTGCCGTACGCCGCGCACTGGCCGTACGAGGTGCACCTCTACCCCAAGCGGCGGGTCCCCGACCTGCTCGGCCTCGACGAGGGCGCGCGCACAGAGTTCCCCCAGGTGTATCTGGAAATCTTGAGGCGCTTCGACCGGATCTTCGGTGAGGGCGGGTCTCCGACGCCGTACATCGCCGCCTGGCACCAGGCGCCGTTCGGCACGCTGGAGGAGTTCGAGGGCATCAACCGGGACGACTTCGCACTCCACCTCGAGCTTTTCACCATTCGCCGCACTTCCGGCAAGCTGAAGTTTCTCGCGGGTTCCGAGTCCGGCATGAACGTGTTCATCAACGACGTGCCGCCGGAGACCGCGGCCCAGCGACTGCGAGAGGTAGCGAGTTCATGAGTGGGAAGTACCTGGTCACCGGCGGCGCGGGCTATGTCGGCAGCGTGGTCGCCCAGCACCTGCTGGAGGCCGGCCACGAGGTCACCGTCCTCGACAACCTCTCCACCGGCTTCCGCGAGGGCGTCCCGGCCGGGGCCGCCTTCGTCGAGGGCGACATCCGCGACGCCACCAAATGGCTGGACTCCTCCTACGACGCGGTTTTGCACTTCGCCGCCTTCTCGCAGGTCGGCGAGTCCGTCGTGAAGCCCGAGAAGTACTGGGAGAACAACGTCGGCGGCACCATGGCGCTGCTCGCCGCCATGCGCTCCGCGGGCGTGCGGAAACTGGTCTTCTCCTCCACGGCCGCCACCTACGGCGAGCCCGAGGTCACCCCCATCGTCGAGAGCGCGCCCACGGCGCCGACGAACCCCTACGGCGCCTCCAAGCTCGCCGTGGACCACATGATCTCCGGCGAGGCGGCGGCCCACGGGCTCGCCGCGGTCTCCCTGCGCTACTTCAACGTCGCCGGCGCCCACGGCGACTGCGGCGAGCGGCACGACCCCGAGTCGCACCTCATCCCGCTCGTGCTCCAGGTCGCCCAGGGCCGCCGGGACGCCATCTCGGTCTACGGGGACGACTACCCGACCCCGGACGGCACCTGCATCCGCGACTACATCCACGTCGCGGACCTGGCCGAGGCCCACCTGCTGGCGCTCACCGCGGCCCGCCCGGGCGAGCACCTCATCTGCAACCTCGGCAACGGCAACGGCTTCTCGGTCCGCGAGGTCATCGAGACCGTCCGGCAGGTGACCGGCCACCCGATCCCCGAGGTGGTGGCCCCGCGCCGCGGCGGCGATCCGGCCGTCCTGGTCGCCTCGGCCGCCACCGCGCGCGACCGGCTCGGCTGGAACCCGTCCCGCGCGGATCTCGCGGGGATCGTCGCGGACGCGTGGGCGTTCGCACAGAACAGGGACTGAGGGAGCAGCAGGTGGGGGTTCGCGAAGGATTCGAGGAGCTGTACGGGGCCGAGCCGGAGGGCGTCTGGGCGGCCCCCGGCCGGGTCAACCTGATCGGCGAGTACACGGACTTCAACGAGGGGTTCGTGATGCCGCTCGCCCTGCCGCACACCGCGGTGGCGGCGGTCTCGCGGCGCGACGACGGCGTCCTGCGGCTGCACTCGGCCGACATCGAGGGACCGGTCGTCGAGCTGCACGTGGACACGCTGGAGCCGCTCACCGACACCGGCTGGGCCGCGTACCCGGCCGGTGTGGTGTGGGCGCTGCGCACCGCCGGGCACGCCGTGACCGGTGCCGACGTGCACCTGGCCTCCACCGTGCCGACCGGCGCGGGCCTGTCCTCCTCCGCGGCCCTGGAGGTCGTGACGGCGCTGGCCCTGAACGACCTGTTCGACCTGGGGCTCACCCGTCCCGAGCTGGCCCGCGTCGCCCAGCGCGCCGAGAACGACTTCGTGGGCGTGCCCTGCGGAATCATGGACCAGACGGCCTCGGCGTGCTGCACCGAGGGACACGCCCTGCACCTCGACTGCCGTGACCTGTCGATCCGTCAGGTCCCCTTCGACCTCGCGGCCCAGGGTCTAGAACTGCTCGTCGTCGACAGCCGCGTCAAGCACGCCCTGGGCGACGGCGCCTACGCGGAGCGGCGCGAGGGTTGCGAGCAGGGCGCGCGGCAGCTCGGCGTCTCCCACCTGCGCGACGTCGCGTACGAGGACCTGGACGCGGCGCTGGCCCGGCTGTCCGACGACCGGGTGCGCCGCTACGTGCGGCACGTGGTGTCCGACGACCACCGGGTGGAACGGGTCATCGGCCTGCTGGACGCGGGCGACGTGCGTGCCATCGGGCCCGTCCTCACCGAGGGGCACGTCTCCCTCCGCGACGACCTGCGCATCTCCTGCCCGGAGCTGGATCTCGCGGTGTCCTCCGCCAACGCGGCGGGGGCGCTCGGCGCGCGGATGACGGGCGGCGGCTTCGGCGGCTCGGCGGTCGTCCTGGTGGAGTCCGCCGACGTCGACACCGTCACCAAGGCGGTGACGGAGGCGTTCGCCGCGGCCGGTCACACCGCCCCCCGGGTGTTCCCGGCGGTCCCGGCGGCGGGCGCCCACCGGGTGAGCTGAGTCCGGGGAGACCCGCAGGGCCGAGGGGGCGAAGGCCCCGCGTCTCAGCGGGTCAGCCGCTTGGTGAGCGTGTACTCGGTGATCCCCGGCGGATAGCCGGGGATCACGCACACCACCTCGTAGCCCTGCTTCTCGTAGAACCCGGGGGCCTGGAAGTCCCAGGTCTCCAGGCGCGCGCTGCGGCAGCCGTGATCGTCCCGCGCCGCACGCTCGGCCCGCGCCAGCACCCGGGCCCCGAGCCCGGCCCCCCGGCAGCGGTCGTCCACCCAGAGGTACGTGACGTGGAGCCAGGTCGCCCACGTGTGCCCGACGAGACCTCCCACGACGGCGCCCTCGTCGTCCAGCGCCCAGACGTGGAGCGGAACCTCCCGTTCACCGGGGGTTCCGCGCAGGGAGCGGAGCACCGGGGACGCCTGCGTGTTGGCGTCCCGCAGGCGCCGGCGCAGCAGATCCCGCCTCTCCCTGTCTACTTCTGTCTCAAGACGAAACATACGGCTCACCATAAACGCGCTGGCCAACCAGTTCTGCAAATTGCCTTCCGCTCCCCGCTCCCGGCCCTACCCTGATGAACAGCACCGGTGGGGGCCGGTGCTGATCAGGGGGCGAGACAGCCGGGTACGACGCCCGGAGTGGGGGTAGCAGTTCCAGCACGGCGGCGGCCGTGCGGCTGCGGCGGCCCACCCCCGGGCCCAGGGGCTCGGGGATCATTCCGGGCGCCGTACCTGCGCAGGTCGTCCTCCGACAGTGGGGGTTTCAGTGGTTCGCATCCGAGTCCTGGTCGTCGACGACCACCGCATCTTCGCCGAGTCGCTCGCCGCGGCCCTGGCCGCCGAGCCCGACGTCGACGTGTCCGCGGCGGGCAGCGGTCCCGCCGCGCTGCGCTGCCTGGAGCGCGGGGCCGCGGAGGGCCGCAGATTCGACGTGCTGCTCGTCGACGCGGACCTCGGCGGGAACGTACCGGGCGTGCGCCCGGCCGTACCCGTGCAGGAGAGCAACGAGGACGGGCTCGTCGACGGGATCTCGCTCGTCGCCGGAGTCCGCTCCGGCCAGCCGCACGTGCGCACGGTGGTGCTCGCCGAGAAGGACGACCCGCGCCGCGCGGCCCTCGCCCTGCAGGCCGGCGCCTCGGGCTGGGTCGCCAAGGACTGCTCGCTGTCCCGGCTGCTGACCGTCATCCGCGGGGTGCTGCGCGACGAGACGCACCTGCCGCCCGCCCTCCTCACGGGCGTGCTGCGGGAGCTGACCGCGGCCCGCAAGCACCGCACGGAGAGCGAGCGGCTGGTGGAGTCCCTCACGCCGCGCGAGCGCGAGGTGCTGCGCTGCATGGTGGCCGGGCTGGGGCGCAAGGCCGTCGCCGAGCGCCTGTTCCTCTCACCGCACACCGTGCGGACGCACATGCAGAACGTCCTCGGCAAGCTCGGGGTGCACTCCACGCTCGCCGCGGTCGCGCTCGCCCGCCGGGCCGGGGTGGGGCCGGTCGACCTAGCCGGGGATGTTGTCGAACGGGGCGGTCAACTGGCGTAGCAGCGCCGCCAGTTCCCCGCGCTGCGCACGGCTCAGCTCCGCCAGGATCGCGCGCTCCTGGTCGAGCAGACCGGCCAGTGCCTGGTCGGCCCGGTCCTGGCCCTCCTCGGTGAGCCGGACCAGCACGCCCCGGCGGTCGCTGGGGTCGGGCAGCCGTTCGACCAGGCCCTTCTTGGCGAGCCGGTCGATGCGATTGGTCATCGTGCCCGAGGTGACCAGGGTCTGGGTGAGCAGCTGGCCGGGGGAGAGCTGATACGGGGCTCCCGCGCGCCGCAGCGAGGTCAGGACGTCGAACTCCCAGGGTTCGAGACTGTGCTCGGAGAACGCCAGGCGGCGTGCCCGGTCCAGGTGCCGGGCCAGTCTGCTCACCCGGCTGAGCACCTCGAGCGGTTCCACGTCGAGGTCGGGGCGCTCCCGGCGCCATGCTGCGACCAGCCGATCGACCTCGTCCTCCATGACGATCAGTGTAGTGGTTGTGTCGACGTGAAGTCTCTTGACGTCAAGATACTTCGGGTGTGAAGGTGGAGATCGTCCAGGACACCCGGCCCGGGACGCCGACCCACCCCGCCCGACCGCCAGGAGGCCTCGCCATGCCTGCCGCCGCCCCCCACTGGGACCCCGGTCAGTACCTGCGCCACGCCGACCACCGAGCCCGCCCCTTCGCCGACCTGCTGGCCCGCGTCCCCGACCTGCCGGGCCGGCCGGCCCGCATCGCCGACCTCGGCTGCGGCCCCGGCAACGTCACCACCCTGCTCGCCGACCGCTGGCCCACCGCGCACATCACCGGCTACGACAACTCGCCGCAGATGCTGGAGCGCGCCCGCGCCGACCACGAAGGACCCACCCCGGGCGGCGGCCGGCTCGACTTCGCCACCGCCGACGCCCGGACCTGGACGCCGGCCGAGCCGTACGACCTGATCATCAGCAACGCCACCCTGCAGTGGGTGCCGGGGCACCCGGAGTCCTTCCCCGCCTGGGTGGACGCCCTCGCACCCGGCGGCACCCTCGCCTTCCAGGTCCCCGGCAACTTCGACTCGCCCAGCCACCGGCTGATGCGGGAGATCGCCCACTCCGCCCGCTGGCGGGACCGCCTCGGCGGAACCCTGCGCCACGACGGCGCGATCCTCACCCCCGCCGGCTACCTGGACCACCTGGCCGCCCTCGGCTGCGAGACCGACGTCTGGGAGACCACGTACCTGCACCTCCTGCCGGGCGAGGACCCGGTCCTGGACTGGGTCAAGGGAACCGGCCTGCGTCCGGTCCTCACCGAACTCGGACCGGACGCGGAGGCCTTCGTCGACGAGTACCGGGCGGCCCTGCGCGCCGCGTACCCGGCCGGCGGGCACGGCACCGTCTTCCCGTTCCGCCGCGTCTTCGCCGTCGCCCGGAAGGCGGGCTGACCGGTGCTGATCGCAATCGACCACGTCCAGCTCGCCGCCCCACCGGGCTCCGAGGGCGTCCTGCGCGCGTTCTACGCCGAGGTGCTCGGCATGACCGAGATCCCCAAGCCGGCCGCACTCGCCGCCCGCGGCGGCTGCTGGTTCGCCGCCGGGACCGTGCAGCTGCATCTGGGGATCGAGGAGGACTTCCGGCCGGCGAGGAAGGCCCACCCGGGCCTCGCGGTCCGCGGCATCGAGGCGTACGCCGCCCGGCTCACGGCGCACGGAGCGCCCGTCACCTGGGACGACGGCCTCCCCGGCCACCGCCGCTTTTACTCCGAGGACCCGGTCGGCAACCGGCTCGAATTCCTGGAGCCGCTCCCCGGGCCCCGGAGTCGGTGAAAAGGGCCCGCTAGGACTTGCGGTGGCCGATCAGGCGCGGCTTGGCCTCCAGGCCGTCCAGCCCGTGCCACGCCAGATTCACCAGATGGGCGGCCACCTCGGCCTTCTTCGGCCTCCGTACGTCCAGCCACCACTGGCCGGTCAGCGCCACCATGCCGACCAGGGCCTGCGCGTACAGCGGCGCCAGCTTCGGGTCGAACCCGCGGCTCTTGAACTCGCGCCCCAGGATGTCCTCCACCTGCGTGGCGATGTCCGAGATGAGGGACGCGAAGGAACCCGTCGACTGCGGGATGGGGGAGTCGCGGACCAGGATCCGGAAACCGTCCGTGTACTCCTCGATGTAGTCGAGGAGCGCGAAGGCGGCCTGCTCGCACAGCTCACGGGGATGGCCGGCCGTCAGCGAACCGGTCACCATGTCCAGCAGCCGGCGCATCTCCCGGTCCACCACCACCGCGTACAGGCCCTCCTTGCCGCCGAAGTGCTCGTACACCACCGGCTTGGAGACCCCGGCCTTCGCCGCGATCTCCTCCACCGACGTGGCCTCGAAACCCTTGGCGGCGAACAGGGTGCGACCGATCTCGAGAAGCTGCTGGCGTCTTTCAGCACCGGTCATACGAGTGCGGCGCGGCCGCCGCTGCTTGTCGTTGCCGGAGGTGCTGGAGTCGGTCGCCACACCGTCCATCATGCCGCGTCGGCGGTCTCCGGCTTGCGGCGGGCGCCCGTCCCGTCCGTGTTCCGGCGGGAATCGATACGCGAGCGTGACGGCCAGCGCACGTCGTAGGCCCAGCCCAGCTGCTCGCACCAGCGGATGATCCGGGCCGAGGAGTCCACCTGGCCGCGGTCCACCCCGTGCCGCGCCGACGTCGGGTCGGCGTGGTGCAGGTTGTGCCACGACTCACCGCACGACAGCACCGCCAGCCACCACACGTTGCCCGAACGGTCACGCGACTTGAAGGGCCGCTTGCCCACCGCGTGACAGATCGAGTTGATCGACCACGTCACGTGGTGCAGCAGCGCCACCCGCACGAGTGATCCCCAGAAGAAACCGGTGAACGCGCCCCACCAGGACATCGTCACCAGGCCGCCGATCAGCGCCGGCAGCGCCAGCGACAGCGCCGTCCAGAGGATGAACTGCCGCGAGATCGCCCGGATCGCCGGGTCCTTGATCAGGTCCGGCGCGTACTTCTCCTGCGACGTCCGCTCCTCGTCGAACATCCATCCGATGTGTGCCCACCACAGGCCCTTCATCAGCGCCGGGACCGTCTCGCCGAAGCGCCACGGCGAATGCGGGTCGCCCTCGGCGTCGGAGAACTTGTGGTGCTTGCGGTGGTCGGCGACCCAGCGCACCAGCGGCCCCTCGACCGCCATGGAGCCGGCGATCGCCAGCGCGATCCGCAGCGGCCGCTTGGCCTTGAAGGAACCATGGGTGAAGTACCGGTGGAAACCGATCGTGATGCCGTGGCAGCCCAGGTAGTAGAAGAACACCATCAGGCCGAGGTCCAGCCAGCTCACCCCCCAGCCCCAGGCCAGGGGCACCGCCGCCAGCAGGGCCAGGAAGGGAAAGACGATGAAGAGGAGCAGCGCGAACTGTTCCACCGAACGCTTCTGCTCACCGCCCAGCGTGGCGGGAGGGAGTGTGGCGTCGTCGTCCGCCCGGGGGGCGTCTTCGATCACATCGGAGCTTGCGGTCATGGGCGTCCCCTTGTGGGGTCGAGGGTCGGGGGTTGAGAGAGCTGCCGGGGGTAGGGATCCGCGAGACATCCCTGGAGCTGACGGGCATCCCTACGGTTCCGTAACCTACGGCGTCGTAAGTATGGCAGCGCGAAGGCCGACGGCAAGAGCCCGAGAGTCTGCGCGTCCGCATGGACACCTATCCTTGGAGTCGGTCGGACAGCGCGGTCCGTTCTGATTTCTTCCCGGATGCCACGTCCCTAAGCGGCACCCCGCCGCGCGGTCGTCACCCGGGTTCCCTCCCAGACGAGCTTCAGACGAGCTTCAACACTGCAAGGAGCCGCACCTGTGAGCAGTGCCGACGATCAGACCACGACGAACAGCAGCGAGCTGCGCGCCGACATCCGCCGCTTGGGCGACCTGCTGGGGGAGACCCTCGTCCGGCAGGAGGGCCCCGAGCTGCTGGAACTGGTCGAGAAGGTCCGCCGCCTGACCCGCGAGGACGGCGAGGCCGCCGCCGAGCTGCTCCGCGGCACGGAACTGGAGACCGCCGCCAAGCTGGTCCGCGCCTTCTCCACGTACTTCCACCTCGCGAACGTCACCGAGCAGGTGCACCGCGGACGCGAGCTGCGCGCCAAGCGCGCCGCCGAGGGCAGCCTCCTCGCCCGCACGGCGGACCGCCTCAAGGACGCCGACCCCGAGCACCTGCGCGACACCGTGCGCAACCTCAACGTCCGCCCGGTCTTCACCGCCCACCCCACCGAGGCCGCCCGCCGCTCGGTGCTGAACAAGCTGCGCCGCATCGCCGCCCTCCTGGAGACCCCGGTCATCGAGGCCGACCGGCGCCGCCACGACACCCGCCTGGCCGAGAACATCGACCTCGTCTGGCAGACCGACGAACTGCGCGTCGTACGCCCCGAACCCGCCGACGAGGCCCGCAACGCCATCTACTACCTCGACGAACTGCACGCCGGAGCCGTCGGCGACGTCCTCGAGGACCTCACCGCCGAACTGGAGCGCGTCGGCGTCGTCCTCCCCGACGAGACCCGCCCCCTCACCTTCGGCACCTGGATCGGCGGCGACCGCGACGGCAACCCCAACGTCACCCCCCAGGTCACCTGGGACGTCCTGATCCTCCAGCACGAACACGGCATCAACGACGCCCTGGAGATGATCGACGAGCTGCGCGGCTTCCTGTCGAACTCCATCAGATACACCGGTGCCACCGAGGAACTGCTCACCTCGCTGCAGGCCGACCTCGAACGGCTCCCCGAGATCAGCCCCCGCTACAAGCGGCTCAACGCCGAGGAGCCCTACCGGCTCAAGGCCACCTGCATCCGCCAGAAGCTCGAGAACACCAAGACGCGGCTCGCCCGGGGCATCCCCCACGAGGACGGCCGCGACTACCTCGGCACCAGCGAACTCCTCGCCGACCTCACCCTCATCCAGACGTCCCTGCGCGAACACCGCGGCGCCCTGTTCGCCGACGGCCGGATGAACCGCACCATCCGCACCCTCGCCGCCTTCGGCCTGCAGCTCGCCACCATGGACGTACGCGAACACGCCGACGCCCACCACCACGCCCTCGGCCAGCTCTTCGACCGGCTCGGCGAGGAGTCCTGGCGCTACGCCGACATGCCCCGCGAGTACCGCGGCAAGCTCCTTGCCAAGGAACTGCGCTCCCGCCGTCCCCTCGCCCCCAGCCCCGCCCCGGTCGACGCCGCCGGCGAGAAGACCCTCGGCGTCTTCCAGACCGTCAAGCGGGCACTCGAAGTCTTCGGACCCGAGGTCATCGAGTCCTACATCATCTCCATGTGCCAGGGCGCCGACGACGTCTTCGCCGCCGCCGTCCTCGCCCGCGAGGCCGGACTCCTCGACCTGCACGCCGGCTGGGCGAAGATCGGCATCGTGCCGCTGCTGGAGACCACCGACGAGCTGCGCGCCGCCGACGTCATCCTCGACGAGATGCTCGCCGACCCCTCCTACCGGCGCCTGGTCGCTTTGCGCGGCGACGTCCAGGAGGTCATGCTCGGCTACTCCGACTCCTCCAAGTTCGGCGGCATCACCACCTCCCAGTGGGAGATCCACCGCGCCCAGCGCCGGCTGCGCGACGTCGCCCACCGCTACGGCGTCCGGCTGCGCCTCTTCCACGGCCGCGGCGGCACCGTCGGCCGCGGCGGCGGCCCCTCGCACGACGCCATCCTCGCCCAGCCCTGGGGCACTCTGGAGGGCGAGATCAAGGTGACGGAGCAGGGCGAGGTCATCTCCGACAAGTACCTCGTGCCGTCACTCGCCCGCGAGAACCTCGAACTGACCGTCGCCGCCACGCTGCAGGCCTCCGCCCTGCACACCGCGCCCCGCCAGTCCGACGAGGCCCTCGCCCGCTGGGACGCCGCCATGGACGTCGTCTCCGACGCCGCCCACGCCGCCTACCGCCGGCTCGTCGAGGACCCCGACCTGCCGACCTACTTCCTCGCCTCCACGCCGGTCGACCAGCTCGCCGAACTCCACCTCGGCTCACGGCCCTCCCGCCGCCCCGGCTCCGGCGTCTCGCTCGACGGACTGCGCGCCATCCCGTGGGTCTTCGGCTGGACCCAGTCCCGGCAGATCGTGCCCGGCTGGTTCGGCGTCGGCTCCGGCCTCAAGGCACTGCGCGAGGCCGGCCTCGACACCGTCCTCGACGAGATGCAGGAGCAGTGGCACTTCTTCCGCAACTTCCTCTCCAACGTCGAGATGACGCTGGCGAAGACGGACCTGCGGATCGCCGGCCACTACGTCGAGACCCTCGTCCCCGACGAGCTCAAGCACGTGTTCGACACCATCAGGGCCGAACACGAACTGACCGTCCGCGAGGTGCTGCGCGTCACCGGCGGCGAGCGGCTGCTGGACAACCACCCCGTCCTCCAGCAGACCTTCGCCATCCGGGACGCCTACCTGGACCCGATCTCCTACCTCCAGGTCGCCCTCCTCAAGCGCCAGCGCGACGAGGCCGCCGCGGGCGCCGAGCCCGACCCGCTGCTGTCCCGGGCGCTGCTCCTCACCGTCAACGGCGTCGCGGCCGGACTGCGCAACACCGGCTGACCGCACGGCACACGGAGGTGGGGGGGGGGGGGGGGGGGGGGGGGGGGGGGGGGGGGGGGGTGGGGGGGGGTTTGTTGGTGGTGGGGGTAGGGGCTCGGGTGGAGTGGGCGCCGAACAGGGACCGCCTTCCCC
>NZ_JBVHPY010000017.1:68503-82110 GCF_055567695.1 Streptomyces sp. NPDC026417 | reverse complement strand
CCTGCCCGCCTAACCCCCCCCCCCCCCCCCACCCCCCCCCCCCCCCGCCCCCCCCCCCCCCCCCCCCCCCCCCCCCCCCCCCACCTCCGTGTGTGCCCTTCGGCCGGATCAGCCGCGGTTCGCCCGACGGCGGCGGACCACCAGCACGCCGCCCGCCGCGACCAGCGCCGCGGCCGCGGCCGACAGGGCACCCACCGGAGCACCGCTGCCGGTCTCCGCGAGGTCACCGCCGCCCTGCCCGGACGGCGCCGAGGACGGCGAGGCCGCCGGCGCCGACGAGGAACCGCCCGCGGTCGACGACGGGCTCGCACCCGACCCGGCCGACCCCGACGGCGAGGCCGAGGCACTCGCCGAAGCACTCGCCGAAGCCGAAGCGGAGGCGCTCGGCGTGCCGCCACCCTCCCCGGAGTCCTCGCAGTCCGCCCAGAAGACCTTGTGCTTGGCGGCGCCCTTCTCCCCCTCGAAGGTCCAGAAGAGCTTGTAGTGGCCGTCGGGCAGCTTCAGATCGTCACTGCGGCCGTGACCCTCGGCGTCCAGCGTCAGCTCACCGGACTTCACCGTCTCGCCCTTGACGTCGGCGGTCGGCGCCCAGGCCTCGATGTGCCAGTCCACCTCCTGCACACCGTCGAAACCGAAGGCGTCCAGGTAGAACGCGCAGACGTGCGGCTCGTTCCGGCGGAGCTCCTCGCCGGTGACCGCGTCGTGGATCTTGACGGTGCCGTTGTCCCCGGGAGCGGTACCGGGAGCGGCGTGGGCGGAGGGAACGGTCAACAGCGCGGCGGAGAAGCCGGCGACGAGAACACCGGCGCGGAGGAGGGTACGCATGGGCAGTCCATCTTCGAGAGGAGCGGCAGAAGATGTGGAGGGGGCGGCTCAGCATCCAGCCGCCACGACCGCCCGTCAAGTGACGGGACGCCCCCTCTGCCCCAAGCGCCACGTATCGCACCCACCGCGGCCCATAACGATCGGGGAACACGAAGATCGTCCCCGCACGGCCCCCTAACCCGGCTCACAGCACCAGGAACGTCGCCGTCAGAAAGGTGACCCCCGCACCCGCCATCAACCACGCCGCCCGCGTCAGCCGCAGACCCCCCGCCACCACCACCGAAGCCAGCAGCAACGCACCCGCCAGCGGCACCCACGCATACAGCAGCCCCGCCGGCCCCGTACGCACCACATGACCGCTGCCCGGCTTCACGGCAACCGAGTAGGTCCGCCCCTCCTTCACCGCCACCGACTGATCGATGACCACCCGCCCACGCGCCTGCGACCCCGACGACGTCGGCCGGAACGGCCCCCAACAGGCATCGTCCGCACAGGACGAGACCGTCATCGTCCCCTGCTCACGCCCCTTGGTCAGCATCACGTGCTGCGCGGTGCCCCAGGACCCCCAGACCCCCGCGACCAGGATCAGCGCGGCGACCGTACCCATCACCGCGAGCCGCCCGAACCGCAGCGCCGCGTACGCGCTCTGACTGGAGGACGCCTGGGGACACATGGCGGCGATCCTTGGCCATGGCCCTGCACCCGGTCAACCTGGCCGGGCGACAAGTCGGCAGTTGTCCCCCTACATCGACCGGCCCGCCGCACCGCTCACGAGTTGTACGTGCTCTGCGCCCGCTCCAGCCCCTCGATGACCAGAGCCTCCACCGCGTCCGCCGCACGGTCCACGAAGTAGTCCAGCTCCTTGCGCTCCGCCGACGCGAAGTCCTTCAGCACGAAATCCGCCACCTGCATCCGCCCCGGCGGACGCCCGATGCCGAAACGCACCCGGTGATAGTCCGAACCCATCACCTTCGTCATCGACTTCAGACCGTTGTGCCCGTTGTCGCCGCCCCCCAGCTTCAGCCGCAGCACCCCGTAGTCGATGTCCAACTCGTCGTGCACCGCCACCACATGACCCACCGGCACCTTGTAGAAGTCCCGCAGCGCGTTCACCGGGCCACCCGACAGGTTCATGTACGACATCGGCTTCGCCAGGATCACCCGGCGGTTCGCCGGCCCCGGCGGACCGATCCGGCCCTCGATCACCTGCGCCTGGGCCTTCCCGGCCCGCTTGAACTTCCCGCCCACCCGCGTCGCCAGCAGATCGGCCACCATGAAGCCCACGTTGTGCCGGTTCATCGCGTACTCGGGCCCCGGATTGCCCAGCCCCACGATCAGCCAGGGCGCAGAGGCGTCGGTCGTCACGTCCGTGTCTCCCATGTGTCCTTGAAAGGCGCCAGCCGCCGCTCCGGACCGGAGCGGCGGCTGACAACCGAGAAATCGGGGGTGATCAGGCCTCGGCGGCCTCGTCGCCCGCACCCTCGGACTCGCCCGCGGCCTCCTCGGCCTGCGCGGCCAGCACCTGCAGGACGACCGCGTCCTCGTCGATGGCCAGCTTCGTGCCCGACGGCAGCGGGATGTCCTTCGCGAGGATGGCGGCACCGGCCTCCAGGCCCTCGATCGACACCGTGACCGACTCCGGGATGTGCGTGGCCTCGGCCTCGACCGTCAGCGTGCTGAGCACGTGCTCCAGCAGGTAGGCGCCGGGAGCCAGCTCGCCCTCGGTGTGGACGTAGACCTCGACGGTGACCTTCTCGCCGCTGCGGACGAGCAGCAGGTCGACGTGCTCCAGGAAGCCCTTGATCGCGTCACGCTGCACGGCCTTCGGGATCGCCAGCTGCGTCTTGCCGTCGAGCTCCAGGGACAGCAGCACGTTCGGGGTACGCAGAGCGAGCAGCAGCTCGTGGCCCGGAAGCGTCACGTGGACCGGCTCGGAACCGTGACCGTAGACGACACCGGGAACCTTGCTGTCACGACGGATGCGGCGCGCGGCACCCTTGCCGAACTCGGTGCGGGTCTCGGCGGCGAGCTTGACCTCGGACATGTTCACTCCTCGTAGTACATGGGGAAAGTGGTCACCCGGCCACGAACGGCCTGCTACGAAGAGCGCGTCGATAACGGATCGCCGTACCCAAAACGGTACGGCCTCCCTCGCCGAGCAACTGTCACACCTTACTCGGCGGGAAGGCCGTACCAGAAATCGATCTTCAGCAAGCCCGCGGGCGGCTCACTGCTCCTCGAACAGGCTCGTCACCGAACCGTCCTCGAACACCTCGCGCACCGCGTTCGCGATCGTCGGCGCGATGGACAGCACCGTGATCTTGTCCAGCTCCAGCTCACCCGGCGTCGGCAGCGTGTCCGTGAACACGAACTCGCTCACCTTCGAGTTCTTCAGGCGATCCGCGGCCGGACCGGACAGCACACCGTGCGTCGCCGTCACGATCACGTCCTCCGCACCGTGCGCGAACAGCGCGTCCGCAGCCGCGCAGATCGTGCCACCCGTGTCGATCATGTCGTCGACCAGGACACAGACCCGGCCCTTCACGTCACCCACGACCTCGTGCACCGTCACCTGATTGGCGACGTCCTTGTCGCGACGCTTGTGCACGATCGCCAGCGGCGCGTCCAGCCGGTCGCACCAGCGGTCCGCGACGCGCACCCGGCCGGCGTCCGGCGACACCACCGTCAGCTTGCTGCGGTCGACCTTCGCGCCCACGTAGTCCGCCAGGATCGGCAGCGCGAACAGGTGGTCCACCGGGCCGTCGAAGAAGCCCTGGATCTGGTCCGTGTGCAGGTCGACCGTCAGGATCCGGTGCGCACCCGCGGTCTTCATCAGGTCCGCGATCAGACGCGCCGAGATCGGTTCACGCCCACGGTGCTTCTTGTCCTGCCGCGCGTAACCGTAGAACGGCACGATCACCGTGATGCTCCGAGCGGAAGCCCGCTTCAGAGCGTCGATCATGATCAACTGCTCCATGATCCACTTGTTGATCGGAGCCGTGTGGCTCTGCATCAGGAAGCAGTCGGCACCACGAGCCGACTCCTGATAACGGATGTAGATCTCACCGTTGGCGAAGTCGAAGGCCTTCGTCGGGACGACCCCGACACCCAGCTTGTGGGCGACCTCCTCGGCAAGCTCGGGGTGGGCGCGGCCGGAGAAGAACATCATCTTCTTCTCGCCGGTCGTCTTGATCCCGGTCACAGCACTGTCTCCTCAGAGGTGTCTCAGCTGGGCGTTGAGAAGTGATCTCAGCTGGGGGGTGCGGGTTGTGCACTTATCACGGTACGCCGTGTCCGACGTGCCGGTTTCCGGTCAGGCCTCGCCCTCCGGATCCCGGGAAGCCGCCTCCGCCGCCTTCGCGGCCGCACTCCCCGGACGCTTACGGGCCACCCAACCCTCGATATTCCGCTGCTGGCCACGGGCCACGGCCAGCGAACCGGGCGGCACATCCTTCGTGATCACCGAGCCCGCCGCGGTGTACGCGCCGTCCCCGACCGTGACAGGAGCCACAAACATGTTGTCCGAACCGGTACGGCAATGCGAGCCCACCGTCGTGTGGTGCTTCTCCTTGCCGTCGTAGTTCACGAACACGCTGGCCGCACCGATGTTGGAATACTCACCGATCGTCGCATCCCCCACATACGACAGATGCGGCACCTTCGTCCCCTCACCGATCGACGCGTTCTTCGTCTCCACGTACGTACCCACCTTGGCCTTCAGACCCAGACGCGTACCCGGACGCAGATAGGCGAACGGACCCACACTCGCCTGCGGACCCACCTCGGCGCCGTCCGCCACCGTGTTGTCCACCCGCGCACCCGCGCCCACCACCGTGTCCTTCAACCGGGTGTTCGGGCCGACCTCCGCGCCCTCGCCCAGATGCGTCGCCCCCTGGAGCTGCGTCCCCGGCAGCACCACCGCGTCCCGCTCGAACGTCACCGACACGTCCACCCACGTCGACGCCGGATCCACCACGGTCACACCCGCCAGCATCGCCCGCTCCAGCAGACGGTCGTTCAGGATGCGACGCGCCTCGGCCAGCTGCACACGGTTGTTGATACCGGCGATCTCCCGGTGATCACCCGCCACCGACGCACCCACCCGGTGACCCGCCTCCCGCAGGATCCCGAGCACGTCCGTCAGGTACTCCTCGCCCTGGCTGTTGTCCGTACGCACCTTGCCGAGCGCGTCCGCCAGCAACTGCCCGTCGAACGCGAACACCCCGGAGTTGATCTCGCGGATGGCGCGCTGCGACTCGCTCGCGTCCTTGTGCTCCACGATCGCGGTCACCGCGCCGCTCGCGCCGTCGCGCACGATGCGGCCGTACCCCGTCGCGTCCGGCACCTCCGCGGTCAGCACCGTGACCGCGTTGCCGTCCTCCGCGTGCGTGGCCGCGAGCCGTTCGAGGGTCCCGCCGGTCAGCAGCGGCGTGTCCCCGCAGACCACGACGACCGTCCCGTCGACCGGGCCGCCCAGCTCCTCCAGGCCCATCCGGACCGCGTGCCCGGTCCCGTTCTGCTCGGCCTGCACGGCCGTCCGCACTCCGGGGTCGGTCTCGGAGAGGTGCGCGGTGACCTTCTCGCGGGCGTGACCCACGACGACGACCAGGTTCTCGGGGTCCAACTCGCGCGCGGCGGCGAGCACATGGCCCACGAGCGAGCGGCCGCAGAGTTCGTGCAGGACCTTCGGTGTGGCCGACTTCATACGGGTGCCCTCACCCGCTGCAAGGACGACGACGGCTGCCGGGCGGTTGGCGCTCACGGGGATGCCCTTCGGCTACTGATGGCGGGGTGTGGACATCCGCAGGATACCGGGGCGTTTCGCCAGCGACATGAGAGCGGGCCCTGACAGAGCTGTCAGGGCCCGAACCGAGCACGGCTCCCCCGCCAGGACTCGAACCCGGACAGATGGCACCAAAAGCCACAGTGCTGCCAATTACACCACGGGGGAACAAGCGCGACTGAACCGGACATTCGGTCAGCCCGCCGAGTTGGCACCCAACACTATGCCGTACCAGGCACCTTCGATGCGACGGTACAGATCCGCGCTCCGGCGAACGTAGATGACGAGGCACCCGCGGTAGGCGTCGCCCACGTTCTTGCGCACCGTTTTCGGGTTGTGTTTCTTGAGTGTGGTCCGGTTGAAGCGGTGGTCACCCGGGCCGACATGGTCGGCCCAGAAGCGTTCGGCTCCTTCCACGTCCGCGGACTCGTGGATCATCACGCGAAGGCGCAGCCGGCTGCGGTCGACTCCGAGGAGGTCGAGCCAGGCGAGGAACACGGAGATCATTCCCGGGTCGCTGTTCACGAAGAGGACCTGCTCCCGGCGGCAGTAGGCCTTGTCCTTGCCGCCCTCGGCCCAGTAGAGGCCCACACCCACGAGGAACAGCTCGCGGTCGGAGAGCCGCCCGACCGCCGCGGCCGCCGTCTGCTTGGTCGCCTCGCGTTCGAGGTCCTGGGAAGCGCGCAGCCGCGCCAGCCCCGCGTTCATCCGTGCGCGTTGCTCCTCCGGGGTGCAGCGGGGTTCCGGGTGGGGCAGGTCGCGGACCCACAGCGACACCGAACTCTTGGAGCAGCCCAGTTCCGCCCGGATCTCGTCGTACGTCCAGCCGCGGAGGCGCAGCTCGCGGGCCCGGGCGCGCCGTTCGCCGTTCACCTTCGGCTTCGTCGGAGCGGAAGATTTGCCGTGTGCGTATGCCATGGGCAAAGCGTCGGTGCGGAATGTGGGGGTCCGGGGGTGGGGGGTGTGCGATTCAGCAGTTCGAGGGATTCCGGGTGGTTTCGCTTCTGTTCGATTACGGAGTGTGGTGTGAGCCGGTCGCGGAAACTCACCGGAAAACGGGCGGGGTGCGCCCGTAGGCTGGAGGCATGACCACGACGGGGGAAGACCACACCGCGGCCGGGAGAGGGCCGTGGTGGTGGGCGAAGTGGCGCAGTGCGGTGCTGGACGCCTGCCTGGCGCTGGCGTCCGCGATCGAGTGCGCGGCGGAGGGGATTCCGTTCGCGCGGGACGCGGGGCTGCCGCTCGCGGCCGGCATCGTGTTCGGACTTGTGGCCGGGTCGGTGCTGGTGCTGCGGCGGAAGTGGCCGATCGCGGTGGTGCTCGTCTCGATCGCGATCACGCCGGCCCAGATGGGTTTCCTGATGGGCGTCGTCGGGCTCTACACGCTCGCCGCGTCGGAGCTGCCGCGCCGGATCATCGGGGCGCTGGCGGGCATGTCCCTGGTGGGGACGCTGATCGTGACGTTCGTGCGGGCGCATCAGGACGTGGTGCGCGGGGACCTGACGATAGGGGACTGGTTCGTCCCGTTCCTGTCGATCACGACGTCGCTGGGGATGACGGCGCCTCCGGTGCTGCTGGGCCTGTATGTGGGGGCGCGGCGGCGGCTGATGGAGAGCCTGCGGGAGCGGGCGGATTCGCTGGAGCGGGAGTTGCAGCTGCTGGCGGAGCGGGCGGAGGAGCGCGCGGAGTGGGCGCGCAACGAGGAGCGGACGCGGATCGCCCGTGAGATGCACGACGTGGTGGCGCACCGGGTGAGTCTGATGGTGGTGCACGCGGCGGCGTTGCAGGCGGTGGCGCGGAAGGATCCGGAGAAGGCGGTGCGCAACGCCGCGCTGGTGGGGGACATGGGCCGGCAGGCGTTGACGGAGCTGCGGGAGATGCTGGGCGTGCTGCGGACGGGGGAGGTGGCGCACGCGCGGGTGGGGCGGGGTGCGTCGGTGCCGTTGGTGGCGGTGGGGGTGGCGGCTGCCGCGGCGGCGTCGCGGGCGGTGGACGAGGCGGCTGACGGGCCGTGTCTGGCGGAGCTGGACGAGTTGGTGGGGCAGTCGGCGGCGGCGGGGATGGCCGTGGATCTGTCGGTGGAGGGGGAGGTGCGGCCGTATGCGCCGGAGGTGGAGCAGACGGCGTACCGGGTGGTGCAGGAGGCGTTGACGAACGTGCACAAGCACGCGGCGGGGGCGAAGACGTATGTGCGTCTGGCGCATCGTTCGTCGGAGATCGCGATGCAGGTGGAGAACGAGCCGCCGCCGGAGCCGGGGTCCGCGTCGTCGGCGCGGTTGCCGAGCGGGGGCAACGGGCTGGTGGGGATGAAGGAGCGGGTGACGGCGCTGGGCGGGGTGTTCGTCTCGGGGCCGACGGATGCGGGGGGCTTCCGGGTGTCGGCGGTGCTGCCTGCGGTGTGAGGGGGCGCCCGGGTGGGGGTGGCCGGGCGCCGGGAGCCGGGTCAGGCGGCGGTGAGGCGTACCGGTTCGAGGCCGGTGAGGAGTGTGGTGAGGGCCTGGTCGACGTCGTGGCCGAGGTACCAGTCGCCGGTGTGGTCGAGGGTGTAGACGCGGCCTTCGGTGTCGATGGCGAGGGCGGCGCCGGTGTCGGTCTCCTCGCCGAGGGGGCAGACCTCGGTGTCGAGGGCGCGGCCGAGGTCGCCGAGGGTGCGGGCCATGTGGAGGCCGTGGAGCGGGTCGAGGTGGAGGGCGGCGGGGGCGACGCGGCGGCCGGGTCCCTGGGGGGTGATGCGGAGTCCGCCGAATTCGGCCCAGGCTTCCACGGCGGCGGGGAACACGGTGTGCCGGTGTCCGGCGGGCGAGGTGTGTCCGCGGAGGGTGTCGGCCCAGTATTCGGCCTGCTTTATGTCCCAGCGTCCCGGCTGCCAGCCCGCGTCGCGCAGGGCGGCGTCGACGGGGACGGAGAAGCGTGTGGTGGAGGTGCGGTCGGCGTGCATCTGCCCTTCGTTCGTCGAGTGTGGTTCACCGGCGTGGTCGCCGTGGTGCGTGGGTGTGCGGGGGGTGGGGGGCCGGTCAGTCGTCCTGTGCCGTCGGGTCGACGATGCGGACGCCGAAGTGGTCGCTGAGCGCGGTGCAGGAGCGGCAGGGGGTGGCGAAGCTGCCGTGCAGGGGGTCGCCGTCCTCGCGGATGCGCCGGGCGGTGAGTTTGGCGTGTTTGAGGGCTTTGCGGGCTTCGCCGTTGGTCATGGGCCGTCGGGCGGCGCGTTTGCTGCGGGTGGCGTCGACGGTCGTGATGTGGCGGGAGATGAGGATGGCCTCGGCGCAGCGGCCGGTGAAGCGGTCGCGCTGGGCGCTGGTGAGGGTGTCGAGGAAGTCCTGTACGAGGGGGTGGAGGGCGGGAGGCTGGTCGCCGCGGGCCGCCGTTCCGGTGAGGGTGGCGCCGCGTACGGAGAGGGCGGCGGCGACGGTGGGGAGTATGCCGTCGCGGCGGTGGAGGAGGGTGGGGGCCTCGGGCGTGCCGGTGCCGCTCCAGCCGACTCGTGGATCGCCGGACGTGCCCGTCTGTGTCGCGTTCATGGTTGCCATCCCCTCCCGGCCCGCGGCGGCGGTCGCTGATGCGGCCGCCCCCGGTGCGGACACAGACTGCCAAACGCCGTGGCTGGTGGGGAAGCTGGGGCGCCGCGACACGCCCGGTCTTCGGCTCAGGGTCACGGCGGGGTGACGGCAGGTCACGTAACCGGAGGCCCGGTGACCGGTGTCGTCGTACCGCATAGGCTGTCGACATCCGGGATCCATACAGCCATACGAAGAACGCCGCAGGGGGCTATCGCCATGACGACAGGTCGGCTCGGGCAGCAAGCCGCGCCGCCGAACGCGGCATACGCCGGGCAGGTCGTGCATTTCCCGGATCCGGTCCGGGCGACGCGTCACCCGGCAGGGGTACGGGTGGACGAGCACGGCTATCCCGATTTCTCGCCGTATGCGCGTGCCGCCGCGGAGATCGCCGAGCCTCCGGAGGGTTTCGGGGTCGACGAGTTGCGGTTGACGGACTACGTGTCGGCGAATGCGGCGCTGGCCGCGACCGGGCACGACCTGTGGGACACGATTCCGTCGGTGGCGACTCCGCACGGCTGGACCTGGCATCACGTGCCGGGTACGCGGCGGCTGGAGTTGGTGCCGGTCGAGGTGAAGGCGTTGCTGCGGCATCACGGTGGTCTCGCGACGGCCGCGGTCGACCAGGACAAGAGGGGTACGCGGCCGCTGCAGGAGACGCGGCCGGCGCATTTCGGTCTGCCGAAGTCGTCGGTGGCGGTGACGGAGCAGCAGGTGCTGGGTGTGGAGGAGGACCTGGGCTACCGGCTTCCGGGTGCCTACCGGTCGTTCCTGAAGGCGGCGGGCGGGTGTGCACCGGTGGGTGCGGCGCTGGACGCCGAGTTGGGGCTGCTGGTGGACCAGCCGCTGTTCACGGTGCGGGACGAGGCGGCGGTCAACGATCTGGTCTACATCAACAAGTGTCTGCGTGACCATCTGACCAAGGACTATCTGTGCGTCGGGTTCGTGCAGGGCGGTCTGCTGGCGGTGAAGGTCAAGGGTGAGCGGATCGGGTCGGTGTGGTTCTGCGCGTACGACGATGCGCGGGACCAGGACGCGTGGGCGCCGGCGGAGCGGGTGCAGCGGTTGCTGCTGCCGTGCGGTGACGACTTCGACCAGTTCCTGTCGCGGCTGGCGGGCAATCCGCCGGAGCTGGAGACCGTGGCGAATCTGATGGTGGACGGTGGGTTCGCGTACGCCGTGCCCGTCTCTTCGGTGGGGGAGTGAGCGTCCGATGGTGACCTTCGCGCAGGCGCAGGAGCGCGCGGAAGAGTGGATCAACGGGGACGTGGCCTCGTATCAGCACCGGGAGGTGCGGGTGCGGGAGTTCGATCTCGGGTTCGTGGTGTGGGCGGAGGACCGTGCGGACGGTCCGCGGTCGGACGGTGGTGCGCAGCGGCTGGTCATCGCGCGGGACAGCGGTGAGGCGACGTTGTGGCCGGCGTTGCCGGTGGGTGAGGTGATCCGCCGGTACGAGGAGGAGTACGGGGCGGTGGACGCGGTGCCGCAGCCGGCGCCGGCGCCTGCGCAGCGGGTCGATCTGAATCAGACGTCGTTCCTGTTGAGCCCTCCCGAGTGGCTCCAGGAGGCGGCTGACCGGATGGGGATTCCGGACCGTCGGGCGGGTGCGTCGGACGGGGCGGGGTCGCGTCCGGCCGCCGCGGAGGGATCGCCGGTGGGCGGTGCGTCCGCGAACGGCGGGGGTGGTGTGGTCGGCAACGGCCCGTCCACGCACGGGAGTTCGGGTTCCGGGGTGGCGGACGGCGTGGGTGCCGGGCCGGCTTCGGGTGCCGTGGGTCCGGCCGCTCCGGAAGGGGCGACGCCGTGGCCGGCGGCGGCCGTGGACGACGAGGTGCAGGACGCGCCGCCGCAGGACCGGGTGCCGTCGGCGGCTCCCGAGGGGGCGACGCCGTGGGCCGGTACGGACACCAACGCCGAGGCGGGTGAGGACCGTTCGGTGCCGTTGCCCGCGACGGTGTTCGCGCCGCCGCTGAGCGACTTCGACGACCGTGCGACGCCGCCGCCCGGGGTGACGCCGGACGCCAAGACGGCGCTGATCTCGGGTGGCAGTCAGCTGCCGCGGACGACGCTGGCTCCGGCGCTGGACGATCCGGGCGCCGCGCCGTCCGGTTCCGCGCAGGGGCCCGGGGGCGGTCCGGCCGCGCCCGCCGGCTCCTCGTACGGCTATCCGCAGGGCCCCGGCGGTCCGGGTACGCCGTCTCCGGGCGCTCCGGTGTCCGGGGGTCCCGGTACGCCGCCGCCCGGTGCGCAGGCGCCGGCCGGCCCTGGTACTCCGGCTCCCGGGACGCCTGTCCCCGGCGGTCCGGGTACGCCGCCTCACGGGGCGCCGGTGCCCGGCGGTCCGCAGGGCACGCCCGCGCCGGGTGTCCCGTCGTACGGCCATCCGCAGTCTCCGGCCGGTCCCGCTTCCGGTGCGCCGCAACCGCCCGCCGGGCCGGCGTCCGGGGGGCGCCCGCTGCCGCCGAACGCCGGTGACATCGCGGACGCCGCGACCAGCAAGGCGCAGCGGCCGCCGCGTGCCGCGCGGGCGGGCGGGGCGGCGACGCCTCCGTCGCCGGGTGCGCCGGGGACGCCGGGCGCGCGGCCGGGGAGTGCTCCCGCGCCGTCGGGCCCGGGTGCTCCGGCGGGCGGCTATGTGCCGACGCAGCTCGTCTCGCAGCTGGGTCCTGACGGTCCCGAGGGTCCCGGTGCGCCGTCCGGACCGCGGCCTCCGGGTGCGCCGACCCCGCCCGGTGGCACGCCTCCGGGCGACGCCCATCACGCGGCGACGATGCTGGCCGGTCCGGCCGTCGGCGGTCCGGGTGCCCCGCAGCCTCCGGGTCCTCCGGGTGCACCGCAGGCGCCGGGTGCGCCGAACCCGCCCGGTGGTACGCCTCCGGGCGGCCCCCACCACGCGGCGACGATGCTCGCCGGCCCTGCCGTGGGCGGTCCGGGTGCGCCCGGCGCGCCCCAGCCGCCCGGCGCTCCGGGGGCTCCCGGAGCACCGGGGGTTCCGCCGGCTCCGGGCACCGTGCACCACGCGGAGACGATGCTGGCCGGCCCCGCGGTCGGCGGTCCGGGTGCGCCCCCGCCGCCGCAGGCGCCGGGGATGCCGCCGGGGATGCCGCAGCCGATGCCGGGTCAGCCGATGCCCGGTCAGCAGCCTCCGGCGTACGGCTATCCGCAGGCCGGTCAGCCGACCGTCGGTCCCGGTTACCAGGCCGTGCTGCGCTACCGCGCCCAGGACGGTTCCGAGCAGCAGCTGATCCGGCGTTCCGCGCCGGGCACCCCGCACCCGGAGTGGCAGATCCTGCACGAGCTGCGGGCGATGAACGTGCCGCCGCAGCAGGTGCTGGAGCTGCACACGGAGCTGGAGTCGTGCGAGCTGCCGGGTGCGTACTGCGCGCGGATGATCCGGGAGACCTGGCCGCAGGCGCGGATCACCAGCATCGCCCCGTACGGCACGGATCACGCGAGCCGGCAGCAGGGCATGCACCAACTGCTCGCGCATCAGGGCGAGTTGCATCAGGTGGCGGACGGCCCGGCCCGGCCCGCGCCGGTGCGGGCGCCGATCCCGCCGGTGCAGCCCGCGCCGCCGGTCCCCCCGGAGGCCATCGCGCACGAACTGGCGGCGGCGTTCGGGCCGGGTGTCTTCCGTTTCGACCAGGCGGCGGTCTCCCGGCAGGGCGTGCCGCCGATCGTGGCGCACACCCTGGTGGTGGCGGGACTCCCGGTGGACATGGGCCCGTTCTTCTGGGCGCAGGCCCAGCCGGGCCGTCCGGTGCCGACGCTGGCGGAGCTGGCGCAGGAGCGCGGGGTGCAGCCGGCTCCGGACGCGGGCTCGTACCTGGTGATGGGCAGCGACTTCGGCCGGGCGGTCTGCGTCCAGTACGGCACGGCGAACATCGTGGCCGTCCCGGTGGAGGCCGGTCCCGGGGGCGGTTCGGTGCCGCCGCAGTTCGTGAACACGGGGCTGCCCGAGTTCGCGCGCTCCCTGGCGCTGCTGGGGCGGATGTGGCGGCTGCGGTTCGGTCTGAACCAGGAGCAGGCGGGACGCTGGACCGTCGACTTCCAGGCGCAGCTCGCCGCCCTCGACCCGGCGGCCCTGGGGTCGCCGGAGAGCTGGTGGTCGGTGCTGCTGGAGCAGATGTGGGACGGGCTGCTGTGAGCCGCCGTTGAGCGGTGGCGCGCTGTGCCCCAGGGGCGGACCCGGTCGAGTGACCGGGTCCGCCCCTTTTGCTGCGCCTTCCGACCGGAACGTCCGGGCGGAGTGTCGCGTTATGAACACTTGAGCCCGATCCATCAAGATATGCGCGAAAACAATACTTATTTCGCGTGTGTCCGGCGGAGAGGGGTTACAGGATGAGCAGTGCTCCGGTGTCGGGGGGGGGGGGGGGGGGGGGGGGGGGGGGGGAGCAAGTCCCGCAAGGGCGGGAGATTTTGGCGGCGTGCTCGTGGGAGAAGGG